>DATFVZ010000261.1:0-4273 GCA_035259785.1 Gemmatimonadales bacterium | reverse complement strand
GCTGCGCCCCATCGAGCGAGCGGCATTCCAGAAGGGATGGATCGAGAAGACGTTCCGCGGGCTCATCCAGGGCGGCAACGGCTCCTTCGGTAACGCGGCCACCAGAATCGAGTCCCTGGTGATCGGCGGCGGCACCTACGTGTATGGTAGCTACCCCGACATCGACGGGCTCTTTCGGGAGCAGGCGGCCGAGCTCGACCGCAAGAAGCGCGAGGCGCTCCTGCACCGCATCCAGCAGCTCATCTTCGAGAAGGTCGTGGTCGCGCCGATCTGGCAGAACGTGCCCCTGAACGGCGTCGGGCCGAGGGTCGAGGAGTCCGGGATCGGGCTCATCGCCGGCTACATCTACTCCGCCCCCTACGAGGACGTGAGGCTCAAGAGCAAGTAGCGTCCCGGCAACTTTGACCGGGGGCGTAGACATTGCTCGATCGTTTTTACACCCCGACGTCGGGTAATTGACCGACGTCCACATCGTGAGCTCGGACGCGCGCGACACACCCCTCCACAATTGCAAGAGTCGCGATCTGTGGCACATCCGATGCTTGATTTCGTCCGCGGGAGTAGAAGGACAACCTCGTCATCGGTTGCACAGCAAGTAAAGACCCGATCGCGGACGCTGTCACAGCTGGCGCTGCGACGCGCGCTCCGCCTTCGAGAAACCAAGCAACGGAAGGAAGGGCATCACGATGATCCGAACGCTCGCTCGTACGATGGGCATCGCCCTCATTGCGGCTCTGACGCTGGCCGCCACCACGGCGTCCGCGCAGGGGACGCGCATCACCGGCACGGTCTCGCGCGTCGATAGCTCGACGCGGACGATCTACTTCGAGGACGGCAGTGTGGTTCGCCTGAACCAGGCGGCTGTCATTACCGCCGACGGCCGTCAGGTGGCTCTCGAGTCGCTCACGCCGGGCTCGACCGCGACGGTCGTGTCGATGGCGCCGAGCACTCCAAGCGTGGGAGCCGCCCCCCCGCCGATAGCAACCGGGCCAGTAACGACTGCCGTCACCGGCACCGTGGCACGGGTCGACCCGCAGAGTCGCGTGATCACCCTGCAGGATGGCCGCGCAATTCAGCTGACGACCCAGTCATTCGTCTGGCAGGCATCGCCGATCGGCTCCATTCAGCCTGGTGCCCAGATCTACGTTCCCGACGCGCAGCGGCTGGCGATGGCGCCGCAATGGCCGGTCGCAGCACCGGAAGCCCCGGTCACGGGAGTCGTCAGGGGCGTGGATCGAAACAACTGGCTGATCGCGCTGAACGACGGCAATTACATCCAGGTCCTGCCCGAGACGCAGCTCCAGAACTCGGCGGGCACCCCCATGTCGATCTATGACGTGCGATCGGGCGACCAGGTCGGGGTCTGGCCTCACGGCCGGTCCAGTGTCACCGAGACGGCGACTGTGTCGCGAGGCGATCTGCCCCCGGTCAGCGCCATCAAGGCTGACTACATCCGGGTGACGAGGGTGGCGTCAGCTCGTTAGTTCGTAGCACCGCGATGCGCGGCGCCCGGATGCGCGGGCGCCGCGCGTTGAATCGCGACCGTCCTCTTGAGCTGCGCGAATCAACGACCAGCTCGCGGGAACTCGAGCTCATGCGCTAACTCCTGGACGCGACCGTTGTCCAGGATGACTCGGATCTGGACGGTGAAGGTTCCCCAGCCACTCGAGGACAGCGGGAAAGCTTCGGACCCGCGCCCTCGATCGCACACCGTTCGGACGCGATCTGGAAACGTCGGATGAAGCTTGTATTCCACGCACCGGACATGGCGGAGAGCCTCCTCGGGTCCTCGGATGAACACGGTCCACGCCCACCAGCCATCGCGCACTTCTTTGGCACGGTTCGCCGCCGTCAAGCTCAGCGGCCGCTCGATGGTAGGCGTCTCGAAGCTGAGCATGTGCTGGAATTGCCGCACTTCACCGCTCCGAAGCGTGACCGTCAATCCGACCTCGAACGTCCCCCAACCGTTGCTGTGTAGCGCAAAGGGTCGAGTGGGATCGCCGATGCTGCAGATCTTCTGGACGGGATTCGGAAAGGTGGGGTGCAGTCGATACTCAACGCACCGGACATCTCGCAGAACCTCGGGGGCTCCCACCAGATAGATTGTCCAGTCCCAGCGACCGTCGCCCATGTACCGCGAGATGTTCGTCGCCGACAGTGCCTGGGCCATCGCGGGGCTGGGCACCGTCAGCGCGGCGGCCATGACGAGCGCAGTCAGGCACCACCGTGTATGGGGCAGCCAATCGAAACGCGCGCTCACTGGCGACGCATCTCCACCTGAGTCCGCGGAATCTCGATAGCTTCACTCGCCCATCGGCGGCTGCCCTCCACGATGACCACGCGGAACTGATCGCCCGGATTCAGGCGATCGACATGTACCCAGAGATCGTTTGCCGGGCCGACTTTGACATCCTGCGGGCGTTCGATGCGCGGCGGCCCACCTCCGGGACGGGAGATGGCGATCTGCACAGTCTGAAGAATTTGGCGGACGTCGATATCGTCGGGCAGCCTCGGATTGACCCAAAGGTCATAGAACTTCATCCGCTGAAGGGCTGCCTCGTTCGCGTCGGCGCGCTGCCGCTCGTTCTCGAGCTTCCTCAAACTGTCGCGGAGCTGCGCCTGGTAGCCCTGATACCAGAAAGCCATGGGCACAAAGGCCACAGCGCAGACGAGCAGCGCGAGAAAGGTCAGCCGGTCACCGCGCAAGGCGAAGCCGAGTTTTGGAATGTCAATCTGCACTGGGGACGAATCGATACTTCGGCCACGCACCACGGCGATGATGATGACGGCAACCAGAGCGAGTGCGAGGACCACGAAGGCCACGCTCAAGGCGGGGACCAGGAGGTCGCGAAAAGTCACCGGCTCCACTCACAAGCCTTCTAGCGCATCCCCCGTCCTGGCACAAGCAGTGCGTCACTCGGCATTCGCCTCGCCTCGAAAACCGGATCCTGCCCGTCACACTCCGACCTCGACGTCGCCCGACTGAAGTCAGTCCGTTACGACCCGAGGTCCCAGCCTACCGATTTCGGATGGCACGGCGGTGCTTGCCTCGTGACGGCGATAGATCGCTCGCAGTGTCGGAGCGCACAGCGTGAGGAAGGTCACCGCGCCGAACACGAGACCCGGTAGCGCGAGCATCGGCCCGGCACCGAACCCGTCGGTCAGACGGCCGGTGGCAAGGTTGCTGACCGCCATCACCCCACCGGTCGACCCCCAGTACAACCCCATGACGCGGCCGCGCACGTGATCCGCGGTGGCGATCTGGAGCAACGTCGTCGCCAGCGCGATGAACACCGACTGCGTCAGACCGACGGCGGCGGCCGCGAGCAGCGTACTGGGCCATGAGACCGCGTAGCCCAGGGGCACCATGGTCAGTCCGCTGAGCATGCTCGTCGCGAAGAGCAGATACCCGAAATGGACCCGCCGCGCGAAACCGGCGAGCAGCAAGCCACCGGCGAGCGAGCCGCCGCCCATCGCCATCATGAGCAGGCCGTAGGCGGTACCGGTCGCGCCGAGCACATCGGCCGCTCGCTGCGGCAGGGCGGCGTCGTAGCCCATCGTGAAGATGCAGTGAACGACGACGAGCGTGATCACCGAGCACACGACCGGCGCGCGAAAGACGTAGCCCAGGCCCTGCGCGAACTGCGCAAGCGCGTTGTGATCCGAGCGGCTGCGCTGGTGCGGGACCTCGGCCAGCCCCCACAGCGCCCAGAATGCCAGCGCAAAGAGCGCGGCCGCAACGAGAAACGCGCCGGCGCCACCGCCAAGGTGGAGCAACGGCGCGGCCAGCAGTGGCCCCAAGAGCCGCGCGCCGTTCATGTTCGCCTGGAGCAGCGAGACGGCGTTGAGCAGATCGCGGGCCGGGACGAGGCTCCCGAGCATCGCCTGCTCCATCGGCGTGGTCGACGAACGAGCCGCGCCGAGGGCAAAGGCGGCCGCGGCGAGCGGCCACGGGCTCTGGTCTCCGCTCCATGCGAGCCAGGCCAGGTCGAGGGACGACAGCAGGCCGATCGCATTGATGGTGAGCAACATCATCCGCCGGTCATACCGATCGGCGAGTACTCCGGCGAACGGCGTGATAACGAGCGAAGGCAGAAATGACGCGAACACCACGAGGCCGACGGTGCTCGAGTGATGGTGCAGGTCGAATGCCACCCAGCCGCACGCCGTGATCGCGGTCATGTAGGCCACGCACGACGCGATCGACGCCGTCCACAGCGGCCGGAAACGCGCGTGCTGAACGGCTGAGAAAATGCCCGCCCGATCTTCGCCC
>DATFVZ010000260.1:0-9937 GCA_035259785.1 Gemmatimonadales bacterium | reverse complement strand
GACTTCAACCGGTTTGGCCGGTTGTATAGGGTGTACGTGCAGGCAGAGCCGCAGTTCCGCGTGCGACCCGAGAACATCGGCCAGCTCTACGTGCGCAGCAAAACAACGTCAGACATGGTCCCGCTCTCGACCATGCTCCGCGTGACGCCGTCCTCCGGCACGGAGATCACGACGCGCTTCAACCTGTTTCGTTCGGTCGAGATCAGCGGCGTGCCGGCCCCGGGGTTCAGCTCGCAGCAGGCGATGAATGCGCTCGAATCGGCCGCAAAAGCGGTCTTGCCGCCCGAGATGGGGTTCGCGTACTCCGGCATGTCGTATCAGGAAAAAGTCGCACCGCTCGCCGCGCCCACCTTCGTGCTCGCGATCGTTTTCGTCTTCCTACTGCTCGCGGCGCAGTATGAGAGCTGGCGGCTGCCATGGGCCGTGCTGCTCGACACGCCTCTCGTCGCGCTCGGCGCGTTCCTGGGCGCGTGGGTGTTCGGCTTCGATAACAACGTCTATGTGCAGGTCGGCCTGATCATGCTGATCGGGCTCGCTGCCAAGAACGCGATCCTGATCGTCGAGTTCGCCAAGATGAAGCGCGAAGAGGGGTCGAGCATAGAAGACGCGGCGCTCGAAGGGGCGAAGCTGCGGTTCCGTCCGATCCTCATGACCGCGTTCGCGTTCATCCTCGGTTGCGTCCCGCTCATGCGGGCGAGCGGCTCCGGTGCGGCCTCGCAGAACGTGATGGGGACGGCGGTGGTCTTCGGGATGCTGATGGCGACGGTGGTCGGTCTGTTCATCATTCCCGGTCTGTTTGCGTGGACGCAGCGCTGGAGCTTCGGTAAGAAGGACAAAGAGCGCAGGGAGGTGCCACGTTCGGCCGCGCCCGAGGAACCCGCGCTCGCCACGAAGGCATCGAGCACGCGCTGATGTCACCCACCTTTTGCCGCCGGCTGGGGCTGTCCGTCGCTGCTCTGGTCGTGGCGGCGTGCGCCGTCGGCCCGAACTTCAAGACGCCGGTCACCGCGGTGCCCGCGCACTGGCGCGACAGCACGATTTCGCCCCAGGACTCGTCGTACGCCAATCTCGCGTGGTGGGAGGTCCTGGGCGACACGACGCTGCAGCAGCTCGTCCGCGTCGCCCTGCGGGAAAACCGCGATCTGCACATCGCGCTGGCGAACGTGAACGAAGCGCGAGCGCGGCTCGGCATCCAACGTCTCGAGTTCTTGCCGCAGATCAACGTCAGCGGTGCGGGGGGCCGCGTGCAAGTCAACGACTCCCTGCTGGGCCTGCGGACCGGTACCTACGGATTTTTCGAGCTCGGGGTGGGAATCAGCTGGGAGCTCGATCTGTGGGGACGCCTGCGTCGTTTGAACGAGTCCGCCAAAGCCGGCTTGCTCGCGACCGAGTTTGCGCGCCGCGGGGTGATCATCACGGTCGTTGGGGAGGTCGCGCGAGCGTACCTTGAGCTGCGCGATCTCGATCAGCAAAGCACCATCGCGCAGTCGATGGTCAACGACCGGCGGCGTTCGCTGGAGCTCGCCCGGTCCCGGTTCGAAGGCGGGTTGACGTCGGAGCTCGACGTGCGCCAGGGTGAATCGGAGCTCGCGCGGGCCGAGGGGCGGGTGGCGAACATCCGCCTCCAGGCAAGTCAAAAAGAGCAGGAGCTCAATGTTCTGTTGGGGCGGATGCCGGGGGTGGTCCCGCGCGGCGCCGCGCTGATCAATCAAAACTTCCGTACGCAGATCCCGCCGGGCCTGCCGTCCGCGCTGCTGCAACGCCGGCCCGATGTTCGCGAGGCGGAGATGCAGCTGCGGTCCGCCAACGCCATGATCGGCGCGGCCATCGCGGCGCGGTTCCCGACGATCTCGCTCACGGGCGCCGCCGGCACACGCAGCGATGACATCGGCAATTTGTTCAAATCGGGGACCGGGTTCTTCAACATTTTTACCAATGTCTTCCTCCCGATCATCAACGCCGGCCGGAGCGGCAAGCAGGTCAAGCTCGAGCGCGCGCGGACCGAAGCGGCCCTCGCGCGCTACGATCAGGTCGTCCTGAACGCCTTCGCCGAGGTCGAGAACGGGCTGGTCGCGCTTCAGCAGCTGCAGATCGAGGTGGGAGCGGCCGTGCGTCAGGTTCAAGCCGCGCGACGCGCGGTCGCGCTCGCGGCCGACCGCTATCAGGGCGGCGTCGACAGTTACACGACGCTGCTCGATGCGCAGCGCGTGCTCTCCGACGCCGAGCTGGGGGAATCGGGGCTGCAGCGGCAGCAACGCGTCGCGGTGGTGCAGCTGTATCGCGCGTTGGGGGGCGGATGGAACGCCGTGACGGATACGCTCGCGATTCCGCATCCCCCGCGCTAACGCGAATGATCAATGTTCAAGATCAATGTTCAATGAGTTCACATTCAGCCTGAGGTCCCGAACCATGACGTCTCGCATGCGGTGGCTCACTCTGATTGGCTGCCTGACATTCGCGCTGCCCGCGTCCGCGCGCGCGCAGGCGCAAGCGCAGGACAAACCTGCCGACAACATGAATCTGGTGCGGGAGAAGATCCGGGCCGATAAGAAGTTGCTGGTGGCCGAGCAGATGCAGCTGACTGAGGCCGAGGCCGCGAAGTTCTGGCCCGTCTATGAGGCGTTTCAGGCAGATCTCGGCAAGCTCGCTGATGGAGCGACGAAGCTGGTTTCGTATTACGCGGATCATTACAAGTCGATGACCGATACCGCCGCAAGCCGGATGCTCAAAGACTATCTCGCCCTGGAGAGCGATCGGGCGGCGCTACTGACGTCGTATCAGCCGAAGTTCAGTGCGGTATTGCCACCCCTCAAAGTGGCGCGCTACTACCAGATTGAGAACAAGATTCGCGCCGTGGTCAATTACGAGCTGGCCAGGGGCATCCCGATGATGTGAGGTTGGGCGCCTCAACGGGGCCGCTCTTCAAGGCCGAGCGACCCCCCAGTTGGACATTCTGCTTTTGAGTGCTCAATTTCGACGACGATGACTCAAGCGCCTCAACCTCCACGTTCCACGCCGACCCGTCGTAAGGGACCGGCACGGGCGCGCGCCAGAACGCGCAAATCCGTGCTGCGGACCAATGACGGCAAGCCGATCCCCATCGTGCATGTCGTCTCCGAGTGCTGGCCCTACGCCCGCTCCGGCGGTCTCGGCGAGGCGGTCGCCAGTCTGGCCGCGTATCAGGCAGCCGCCGGGCTGCCGACGACGGTCGTCATGCCGCTCTACAAGCAGGTCCGGTCCGTCGTCACCGATATGGAGCCGCTTGGCGGGCCGCTCACGGTGCAGCTCGGGCCGACACGCGAAACGGGCAAGCTATGGCGTGCCAAGGGAACGCCGCGCGGCACCGATGTGGTGTTCGTCGAGCATGCCGGGTTTTTCGATCGGCCCTCCCTGTACGGCGAGGGTCGGGACTATCCCGACAATCACCGGCGCTTCGCGTTCTTCTCTCTTGCGGCCCTCGCCGCGCTGCCACGCATCGCGCCGGCAAACGCCATCCTGCACGCGCACGACTGGCACGCGGCGATGGCGCTCATCTATATGCGCTCGCTCCTGACGCGGCACCGCTATTACCGCCGTGTGCCCGCGGTGCTCTCAGTACACAACGCCGGGTATCAGGGACATTTCCCTCCCGCGACGTTGCCCGAGATCGGATTGCCGTGGGAGCTGTTCAACTGGCAGTTCCTCGAATGGTACAACAAAGTGAATTGGCTGAAGGGCGGCCTCATCTCGGCCGACGTTGTCGTGACTGTGAGCGCGACGCACGCCCGGGAGCTGCAGTCACCAGACGGCGGCTTCGGTCTCGGCGACACATTCCGCGCGCTGCGTGACCGGCTGTTCGGTATTACGAACGGCATCGACTACGACATCTGGGATCCCACGCGCGACCCGCATATCGCCCAGCGGTTCAGTGCGCGAGACCTCGAGGGCAAACGCGAATGCAAAACCGCGCTCCAGGCGCGCTTCGGGCTCGCGCAATCGCCGCGCACGCCGTTATTCGGAATGGCGGCCCGGCTGGTGGCTCAGAAAGGACTCGATTTGCTCGTCGACGGTCGAGCGCTGCTCGCGACTGACGCGCAATACATCTTCTTGGGGCAGGGGGAGCGACGCTACGTCGAGCCGCTGCGACAACTCGCGGCGCGGTTCCCCAATCGCATCGCGGTCGAGACAGGCTTCACCGATCCGCTCGAGCACGTCGTGGTGGCGGGCGCCGACATGCTGCTGATGCCGTGTCAGTACGAACCCTGCGGTCTGACGCAGATGCGCGCCCAGCGGTTCGGTACGCTGCCGGTCGTGCGGCGCACCGGCGGCCTCAACGATACCGTCGACGACGGCAGCACAGGCTTCGTCTTTGACCCGTTCACCGTGCCGGCACTGGCGGGGGCGCTGCAGCGCGCCGTGCACCACTATCACGACGAGAGCGGCTGGCAGATGCGGATGCGGCGCGCGATGGGCAAGAACTTCAGCTGGCAGCACTCCGCACTCAAGTACCTCGCCGTCTATCTCAAGGCACTCGAGGTCGCCGAGCGGACCGGGCGCGGCACGGACTGATGGACTTCGTCCTCGCGCTACACAGCCATTTGCCGTATGTGCTCAATCACGGTCGCTGGCCTCATGGGAGCGATTGGCTGTGCGAAGCGGCGATTGATACCTACCTGCCGCTGCTCGAGACGTTGCATGAGCTGGCAGCGGAAGGCACGCCGTCGCCGGTCACCATCGGCTTCACCCCCATTCTCGCGAACCAGCTCGTCTCGCCGACATTCGCCGTCGAGCTGGAGGCGTATTTCCAGCAACGGCTCACCGCGTGCGACGAAGCCGCCACCACCATGGCGGGCACCAATGACGAACATCTGATACCGCTCACGGGGTATTGGCGCGACCGGCTGCAGCGGCTGCGCGCGCTATTCCGATCGGTCAACGGCGACCTCGTCGCGCCATTTCGCGCGCTCGAAGAAGCCGGCCACATCGAAATCATGGGTGGCGCGGCGACGCACGGCTTCTCGCCGCTCCTCGGGCGCAACGAAAGCGTCCGCTTGCAGTTCCTTCTGGGATTCGCCGAGCATCAGCGGTTGTTCGGCCGCAAGCCCGCGGGCTGCTGGTTGCCGGAATGCGCGTACCGCGGGCCGGGCACCTGGCGACCGGTGCCCGACGCCCCGTGGTCCGGCGAGCGGCCCGGCACCGACGAGTTCATCGCGGAAGCCGGGTACCGTTATTTCTTTGCCGACGCGCACATGGCTGCCGCGGGAATTCCTTGGAGCGCCTATGAAGACGATCTGCCGATGGGCGCTGAACGATTCGACCTGCAATTCGACCTGCACGCGCATCCCCGCCCGCGCACGCCGTACGCCGGGGTCATCGAGAATTCGCCATACCAGGCATATCGCTTGGCGTCACGAGCCGGGGGGGGCTCGCGCGTGGCCGCGCTCGTGCGCGATCCTGTCGCGTCCGCGCAGGTGTGGAGTCGACACAGCGGATATCCCGGAGACGGTACCTACCTCGAGTTTCACAAGATCCGTTGGCCCGGTGGACTCAAACTGTGGCGCGTAACCGGCAACCGCGTGGACCTCGGCGCCAAGGAGCAGTACGACCCGGCCGCCGCGCAGCATCGGGCCGCCGATCATGCCCGGCATTTCGCACATCTGCTGTACTCCATCGCGACGCGGAACGACGACGGAGCGGACGGCAATCTCGTCGCCTCACCGTTCGATACCGAGCTGTTCGGTCATTGGTGGTTCGAAGGGCCCGATTTCCTGCGCGAGGTGTATCGCTCGCTCACCCACGGCACTGAAGTCCGTCCCACGTCGGCAAGCCGGCATTTGGGCGACCACGAGCCGGCGCAAGGGATCCAGCTCGCGATGGGATCGTGGGGCGCGAACGGCGACTACAGCATGTGGCTCAACGACGAGACGCTCTGGACGTGGCGACGCTTGTGGCCGCTGGAGCAGGCGTTCTGGAATGCCGTACCCGGAACTCTCGCGCGGGAAGGGGCGCGTCCGATCCTGGCGCAGGCCGCGCGAGAGCTGTTGCTCGCACAAGCGTCCGACTGGCAATTCATCATCTCGACGGGCGAAGTCGCGGACTACGCCACGCGCCGCTTCAACGGCCACTGCGACGACTTGGAGCGGTTGCTGGCGACATTAAAGAAGGGCGGGGATCTGAACGCGGGGCGCGCGCTCGCAGAAGATCTGCGGCTGCGCGACGACATCTTTCCGGACATTCTACCGCACGTCGAAGCCGCTGCGGTCAGGCCCTAGGCCCTAGGCCCGAGGCCCCAGGCCCGAGGCCCAGCCGTATCAGTCGTGCCCGCCGACGTAGAGCCGAATCATCTTTTCCCAGTACGGCCAGTCGTGAGCCCACCCGGTCCAAATCCGCAGCGCGTTGCCGATCCCCTGGTTCCAGAGAATTGTGGACATCTCGCGATTGTTGCCGACGGCGGGGTCGTGCTCGCCCACCGCGAGGATGATGTCCTGTTTGCGGAACGCCGCGAGCCGGGCGGGATCCTGCTCGTGTTGGATGAAGTCGAACGGGTTGCACGCGTACACGTTCGCATCGGAATAGCCGCCGGTCATGCGCTTGATGTCGTACGTGCCTGAGAGGCCGATGATCCGATTCACGATGTGCGGATTGCGCAATCCGAAACACATGGCGTGGTAGGCGCCGAAGCTTGCGCCGGCGGCGATCAAGAACTGATTGCGATTCTTCGACAGGCTGAACGGAACGACTTCGTCGCGCAGATATCGGTCGTATTGGAGATGTCGCCAGGCGCGATGCCCGGGATGTACTTGGGTCTCCGCGTACCAGCTTTCCTCGTGGACGTGATGCAGGCAGTACATCTGGATCCAGCCGCGGTCCAAATGCTCACCCAGAACGGTGGATCGATGCATCCAGCGATCGGTCCATTCGGTGAAGGTGCCGAGCGTTGTGGGAAAAATGAACACGCGCGCCCCGGCGTGGCCCAGCACCTGCAATTCCATTTCCCGTCCGAGGGCCGGGCTGCGCCAGCGGTGGCGCTCTTGGTTCATTGCGGCTTGCCGTTGCGCAACAGGAAGGGAAGTGCTTTGCGGAACCGCCGGCCCCACGCGGACTCGTGGTGTCGCCCCTCACGGTCTTCCACCCAGCGCAAATCGCCGCGCAGGTCGTAGCCCTTCGAGACCAAGAGATCGCGCAGCCGGCGGGCAAGAGCCACGTGAGCCGGTCCTTCCTTCAATCCCACGTCGAGATACACGCGCCCCGGAGGGCGGGAAGACTGCTCCACCACGTTCAGAATGGCTCCGTGCGCGAACCACAAGGAAGGGCTGAGCGCAGCGGTGAACCCAAACACTGCGGGATACTGAAAGTAGGCATACAGGCTAATCAGTCCGCCCAAGGAGGAGCCCGCAATGCCGGTATGACGAGCGTCGGGCTGCGTGCGGAATCGCTCATCGATGAGTGGCTTGACTCTGTTGATCAGGTAGTCGAGGTACCGCTCGCCCCGGCCACCTCCGATTCTCGGGTCGACAAACGGTGTATAGTCGTCAATTCTCGCGGTCCCCCTGTTCGGGATGCCAACGACGATGGTCTCGGCACCGCGCCGGCTCGCCCAGGCGAGCGCGCCTTTGAGTCCCCAGTCACCAGCGAAGCTGGTGTGCGGGTCGAAAAGGTTCTGGCCGTCCTGCATGTAGATGACCGGATACCGCGCGTCCCCCCGGCCATACGACGCCGGCGTGTAGACGAGCAGGTTAGGCTCGCCGGCGCCACCCGGAACCACCTGGACCGAGCCTCTGTGGGCGCGGGAGCGGGCGCGAGCCTTCCAACGCAGGAAGAACAGCGGGTATCGTCTCATTGGCAGGCGCATAATGTAAGTATGGCCGCACGGGTTCCATAGAGCGTTACGGGGGGTTACCGTATCCTCCCCATGCCCGTCGTCCTTTTCGCCGCGCCAATACTTTCTGAGAATGCCTCCCGCATGATCGCGGCAATGGTCGCGCTGCCGGGTGTGCGCGCCGGTGTGATCAGCCAGGCGCCGCTCGAGGATCTACCACCACCGCTGCAGTCGCAGGTGTCTCACTGGCGCGTCCCCGATGTGCTCGACGCTGGCCAACTCATGGACGCGGTCGACCATTTGGAAAAACGGCTCGGCCGCGTGGATCGCCTGATGGGGGCGTACGAGCAGCTGCAGGTGCCGCTGGCCGAGGTGCGCGAACGGCGCGGGATCGCGGGGATGCGGGTCGAGGCGGCGCGCAACTTTCGCGACAAGGCGCGCATGAAGTCGCTGCTCCGCGACGCGGGAATCCCTTGTGCGCGGCACTGCCTGACCCCCTCGCGAGAAGGGGCGATGGCGTTCGCCCGAGAGATCGGTTTTCCGTTGATCGTGAAGCCGCCGAGCGGTGCAGGCGCGCAGGCGACGACGCGCGTGGATGACATGGCAGCGCTGCAAGCGGCGGTGGATGCCGCGTCCCCTGCGCCGGATCGGCCCGTGCTGATCGAGGAGTACATGACCGGCGATGAGCATTCTTTCGAAACGGTCTCGATCGGCGGCCGCGCGGTGTGGCATTCGTTGACGCACTACTATCCCTCCCCGCTCGAGGTCCTGCGCAATCCATGGATTCAGTGGTGCATCGTCCTGCCGCGGGAAGTCGAGGAGCCGCAGTACGACGACATCCGCAGTGCGGGCGTTCGCGCCCTGCAGGTGCTGGGGATGGAGACGGGCCTGACGCATATGGAATGGTTTCGCCGCGAGAGCGGCACGATCGCGATCTCCGAGGTGGCGGCCCGCCCACCCGGGGCGCAGATCATGACCGTCGTCTCGCGGGCGCACGACTTCGATTTTGTCGCCGCGTGGGCGCGCCTGATGGTGTTCGGCGAATTTTCGGCGCCACCGCGCAAATACTCCGTCGGGGCGGCCTATTTGCGAGGGCAGGGGAACGGCGGGGGCCGGGTTACCGTGATTCACGGCTTGGATCAGGTGCAGCGCGAAATCGGTTCGCTCGTCGTCGACGCGAAGCTTCCGACGGTGGGCCAATCGCCGACCGGAAGCTACGAGGGTGAGGGGTTTGTGATTTTGCGACATCCGCAGACCGCGGTAGTGCAGCAGGCGCTGAAGCGGTTGATTTCACTCGTGCGCGTGGAGCTCGGATAATGACCAAGAAGGACGGGGGAGCGGGGAAGGGGGACGGGTCGGGCATGAACGTGCTGATCATCTCACCAGGCTATCCCACTGAGATCAACTACTTCACCCGCGGGTTGGCGGTACAAGGCGCGCGTGTGTTCGGCATCGGCGATCAGCCCGAGCACGATCTTCCGCCGATCGTCCGACATTCGCTCGCGGGCTATTTGCAGGTTGCTTCGCTGCTCGATGAAGCGGGACTGGTGAAGCAGGTCGCCGCCTGGAAAGCAGCGCAGCCGATCACGCAGGTGGAATGCCTGTGGGAGCCGGGTGTGATCCTCGCGGCGCGTTTGCGCGAAAAACTCGGCGTGCCCGGTCAGGACGTGGCGCAGGCCACGCTATTTCGCGACAAGGATGCCATGAAGCAGGCCGTGGTGAAGGCGGGCATTCGCACCCCGAAGCACCGACGCGCGACGAATGCGGTCGAGACCCAGCGCGCCGCCGAGGAAATCGGCTTTCCGATCATCGTGAAACCGATTGCCGGCGCGGGCTCGGCTGACACCTTCCGCGTCAATTCGCGGCTCGAGCTCGATGCGGTGCTCGCACGCCTGGGCCAGGCGCGTGAAGTCAACGTCGAAGAATTCATCGATGCGGTCGAATACACCTTCGACACGATCTGCATCAAGGGCAAAATCGTCTATTGGAATATCTGCCTGTACCGGCCGCGCCCGTTGACCGCGCGCCAGGAGGAGTGGATCAGTCCGCAAACCGTCGCCTTGCGTGACGTGGAGGCCGACTACCTCAAGGGCGGCCGCGAGATGGGCAAGGCCGTGCTGAAGGCGCTCGGTTTTCAGA
>DATFVZ010000259.1:0-8252 GCA_035259785.1 Gemmatimonadales bacterium | reverse complement strand
GCCCGTCGGGCGACCATTGCGGTCGATACGTCCCTGCAGCGAGGACTTCGGGAGCCGACCACTTCCCGTCCGCGCCGCGGCGCACCACCAACGCGTTGCGCGGCCCGCTCTGGTCGTAGAACAGGATGGCGCTCCCGTCCGGCGACCACTTCGGGTAGCTCTCCTGCGCCGACGTGTTCGTTACCTGCTCGATGGGTCCGCCGTTGAGCGCCTTCGTTTCGATGTCACGCGTGCCGGATCGGAAGGAGTGGAAGACGACCGTCGCGCCGTCAGGCGACACATCCGGGGCGAACTCGTCTACGTCGTCCGAGAGCAGTACCTCTGGCGCCCCGCCGTCGATCGGCACGCGATACAGGTCAGAATGGCCGCGCAGATCGGAGTCGTAGACGATCCACCGATTATCGGGACTGACGCGCATTCCTTGAATCACCTGGCTCCCCCGCGTCACGGCGGTCGCCGTTGCCGCGGTCACTGTGACGCCGGCGGCTGGCGGGTTCGACGGAATCGGTACTGACCAGATGTTGGAACGTGCCGTGTACGCCGTATAGGCCAGCCGCGTCCCATCGCTCGAGAGAGAGATCGTCTTCGCATTGAGGCCTGTCGTCAGACGAAGCGGTGCGCCGCGCGGCTGACCGGACGATGACAGGTTCATCACGTAGACATCGCGCGGACCGTCACGGCTCGACAAGAAGAAGAGTTGCAGTCCGGTCCGCGAGAAAACCGGACTCTGATTGAAAGCGTTCGGCTCGGCGATGCGGACCGGCTCACCGCCCTTGAATGGAAACAGGAGAATCCCACTTGGGGCGAGGTTGCCGTACAACGGTCCCGGGAGCACGGAGATGCTGTTCTGCGACACACACGCGACAAACAGGTTGCGAGGGCCCCAATCGCACGAGTGCAGATCCGTGCCGGTTGCAATGGTGCGCACGGCACCACCGCCGGCCGGCATGGCCGCGAGCGTGTCGCCGCGCACGAACGCGATCTGGCTCCCATCAGGCGACCAGATGGCCGATTTGACGATGCCGCTTGGACCCGGAGGGACCAGCGGCTGAGATGAGCCGCCGAGTGCCGGGGCAATCCAAGCGCCGCCGCGTGTGAGGTACAAGATCTTCGTGCCGTCGGGCGACCAGCGCGGTTGCGTTTCGACCGCGGTCGAATCGTCCGACAGCGGAATCGTCCGACCCCCAGCGGCGTCCGCGGGACGAATGAAGATCCGCATCTTGGTTGAGCTGCCAGCCGCGTAGGCCAGCAGCTTGCCGTCAGGCGAGATCGTCGGCTGAATCTCGAGCCCCGGATCGGCCGTGATCTGCATAGACCGCCCGACGCTGATAGCCGCGCCGGATGGGCGCAGCATCACGGCTGCCCCCGCCCCCGCCAGGACGAGCACGCCGGCCAGCGCGGCGATCACGAATTTGCGGCGCTTCGGCGGCGGCGGCTCCGCGGCCGGGAATCCCGAGGATGGCGTGAACTGCAGAGCCGACCCGAATTCGGCGGCGGTGCCGAACCGATCGGCGGGCGTCATTTCGAGCGCCTTCGCGATTGCGGCGTCGATGTTCGGCGGCACGCTCGTGCGGACGGCGCGCACCCGCGTCGGCCGTTCGGTGAGCAGTTTCGCGATCAGCGCCTGTGTCGTCGGCGCGGTGTGGGGCGTGACACCGGACAGCATCTCGTACAGCACTGCGGCGAGTGAATACTGATCGCTGCGACCATCGATATGGCGCTCGCCGGTCGCCTGCTCGGGACTCATGTACTGCGGGGTACCGATGGCGATCCCGGTGGCGGTCATGCGCTGGTCGGCGGCTTCGGAGACCGCGAGCGCGATCCCGAAGTCGGCAACCATCGCTTCGCCTTCGTGGATCAGGATGTTGGCGGGCTTGATGTCCCGGTGGATGATGCCCTTTTGATGCGCGTGATGGAGCGCGCTCGCTACCTGCCGCGCGATCGCCACCGCGTCCTCGATGCTGAGCTGCTTTTCCCGATCGAGCTTGGCGCGCAGCGATTCGCCGCGCACAAAGGGCTGGACGTACCAGAGGAATTCATCGGATTCGCCGGAGTCGATCAGGGTCAGGATGTGAGGATGATCGAGCCGGGCGGTCACCTTGACTTCATTGAGAAACCGCACGACGCCAAGGTGTGAGGCGATCTCGGGACGCAAGACCTTGAGCGCCACCTGACGGTCGTGCTTCAATTCGCGTGCGAGATAAACGGTTCCCATCCCTCCGGACCCGATTTCGCGCTCGATGGTGTACCGATCGGCAAGGGCGGCGGCGAGTTTTTGCTCCATAGACAAGCGAAGGTACGAAGGAGGGCGAGCGCGCGCCAATACGACATTCGGACAACTCTCGGTGACGCGGCGCCAAGTCCAGCGAGTATTGTTCAGTATGAATCGTGGCGCGCTGTTGGCACTGGCCTTCGTTGTCGGCTGCGGAGACAGCTCCGCCCCGGTATTAGGGAATCCACTCGGCCGACGATTCCAGATCGTGGGAGAGGCGGCCGGCGGCGATACCGCCGGCCGGACGGCGAGCTGCGACCTACATCTTGTCATGGAGCTGGGAGACGCGCGACCCGCGGCTGGTGCGGTCGAGTATTCCGCCGTCATGGGCGGCGAGGTCTCGCGAACAGTTCTTGAAGCCGATAGCTCCGGATTCGGCTTCTTCGCGGACGTTTATTGGCCGAACGCCGTCGCACGTTTCAGCACGCGCGACCTGGTGCACTTTGTGCTCGGAGATACGGCGGCGATCGAAGGAGGTCGCTTCTGGCATGAAATAGCGCAGCTGCGCGGCGTGCGAGATGGCGACCAAGCATCGGGTACCTGGACCTGCGCGCCGTTCGACATTTGGGAAAACGGCTACGTGGATACGCTGCTCGTCGTGCAGGGGACGTGGAGGACCGAGCCTTACTGACCGTGGAGCTTTCTGACGGTCTCGATGGTGTCCGCATCTTCCGGTCTCTTATCATCACGATAGCGGATCACGCGCGCAAACCGCAGCGCAAGGCCGCCGGGATAGTGCGGGCTGTCCTGCAATCCGTTGAATGCGATTTCGACGACCAGTTCCGGCTTCACGAACACCGTGATTCCTGACTCCCGGATCCTCAGCTCCTGCAGTTTCTTGGTCTGCCACTCGAGCAGCTCGTCCGTCATTCCCTTGAACGTCTTGCCCAGCATCACGAAGCCGCCGTTCGCCGGATCCCGGGCGCCCAGGTGCAGATTGGACAACTTGCCGCGCCGGCGGCCGTGGCCCCACTCGGCACCCAACACGACGAGATCGAGTGTATTGGCGCGCTTGATCTTGAACCACGCCCCACCGCGCCGGCCGGCCTCGTACTTGGACTCGAGCCCCTTGGCCATGAGGCCCTCGTGGCCGGCAGCAATGGCGGCATCGAAAAAGTCCTGCGCCTGCTTGGCGTCGGCGGTGACGAGACGGGGCGGGCGCTGAGATTCCGGCACGTGCTCAGCGAGGATTTTAGCGCGCGTTGAGTATGGCTGGTCCAGCAATGACGTCCCGTTGAGATAGAGGATGTCGAAGAAGAACGGGATGCCGCCGCCCAGACCCTTCATGGTCTCCTGAAAGCGCACGGGCCGGTTTTCGGCGCCGAGCACGATCGCCTCGCCATCCAGTATCACTTCGCTCATTTCGACAATTTTGGAAATGTCGATGACAGAAGGGAGCTCGGCCGTGATATCGTTTAGTGTGCGCGAGTAGATGCGCACCTCGCCCGCCTCTTTGTGCACCTGAATCCGAATACCGTCGAGCTTGTACTCAAATGATGCCGGTCCGAGCTCCGCGAGCGCCTCCGCGACATCCGTCGCCGTCTTCGACAGCATCGGCTTAACGGGTCGAAACAGCTCAACTCTAAAGCTCGAGAGGTCGCCCTTGGCTACCGCGCCAAGGTTGCCGGCGAGCATCATGGCGCGCCGCACGTCGTTCGCCGGGAGATCGCGCGCCTTTGCCAACGCCTCGACCATGATCCCCTCGAGCGCGCCCTGGCGCAGCTCACCGGTCATGAGACGAACCAGAAAACCCTGCTCTTCGGGTGTCGCGAGGGAGAAGAGATCGCCGAGCAGCTTGGTCTTGGCGCCGGCCGACCCCTTCCCCGTTTGCTTTCCAATGCTCTCGAGCGTCGCATCCACCTCGCGTATCTCGATCGTAGACTCTTTCGCCGCGTGACCCTTCGCCTCTTGGAGGGTCGCCCACCCTACCCCAACCTTTGGCTGCCGAATCCGGCCCGAGAGATAGGCGATCACGATCTCGACCTCATCGGGGCTCGCCTGCGTGAGGAGGTTGGCCAACAGCTTGATCTTGGCCAAACGGCCGGAAGTGGCCGCGACTTGCGTGGAGGTCTGGACGAGGGCAGACAGGAGCATCGCGGAAATGTATGCGACGTTTCCAATTACTTGTGCGTCCTTTGAGGCATGACCCTCCTCCTCCTGATCCAAGCCCTGAGCCTCGGGCCCACCGCTGACAGTCTTGCAACAGCCCAAAACTTCTCCGGCGTCGTGCTGATTGCCCGCAACGGCTCGGCGGTGGTGGAAAAAGCCTACGGGATGGCGGATCGCGAAGCCCGTAAAGCCAATAACATCGAGACTGCGTTCAACGTTGGGTCGATCAACAAGTTCTTCACGCAGATCGCGATCCGGCAGCTCAACCTCAATGGCGACTCGACACTCGGCCACTACTGGCCCGACTATCCCAACGCCGCGGTGCGAAAAGTCACCATTCGTCAGCTGCTCGAGCATCGCTCGGGGATCGGCGGCAACATCTTCGCAGCCCCAGCCGGCGGCACGCGCAGCGACCTCCGAAAGCTCTCTGATTTTCTTCCACTGTTCGTGAACGAGCCCATGCAGTTCGAGCCAGGATCACAGCAGCGCTACTCGAATGCCGGGTATTTGGTACTGGGTCTCTTGGTCGAGCGAATCTCGGGCGAGAGCTACTACGAGTACGTGCGTAAGCACATCTATCAACCGGCCGGAATGGCACGGACAGCGCATTTCGCGGTGGATTCGTTACCGAAGAATACGGCGATTGGATACACTAACGGCGAGAGAAGCGTCGAAAGAAGCGGCGTCGAGAGGAGCGGCGTTGAAAGGGCAGCGTTGAAGAGGAACGCGGACCTCTTGCCTGGCCGCGGGAGCTCGGCAGGTGGCGGCTACTCAACAGCACACGATCTGCTGCGGCTGCTCAACGCGCTGCGCGAGGGCAAGATCCCCGGCGGGCCGAGCCTGGGATTCGCGATTGCCGGCGGCGCGCCGGGACTCAATGCGGTGGTCGAGACGGATCTACCGGGCGGCTACGACGTGATCGTCCTCGCGAATCTCGATCCTCCGTCGGCGGAGCAGATGGGGCGGGAAATCAGTACGAAGATTCGGTGAGATTAGCAGCCGCAGAAAAACACCGCAAACGTGGGCCACTCGATGTAGTATGCGATGTCCGCAGCGACCGAAAATACTCCTTCGACGACGCGTAGGTCTGTACCCTGCAGCCGTTGGCCCCCGGGGCCCGTCGCTGATGTGCCAATGGCAGTACGCGTCACAGTGGCGAGATGAGAACCGTTCATGGTGATATCAGATGCACCGATCAGCTTGCCGGCGTGAGGATGCAGCGGCCCCGAGACGGCGACAATCGAATCGTTCCCGAAACGAAATCCCATATTCGCGGTCGCTGCCGTCGAGTTCGGGCCTGGAAGCGTCGCGAAATGCGTAAAGTTCACGCCACTCGATGCCGTGCCGGTGAACTGGCCGTCACCGTCGATCGGAATCTGATACGGTACGTCGAGATTGACCGTGCGAGTCCCGAAATGCGCGGACGCAGTGACGCTCGCGCATTGACCACATGGAACATTCGCTGGTAGTCGCCAGATCATGATGTCGGCTACGGCTTCTGGGGTCGTGGCGTTGGTGAACGCGGTAAGCCGGAGCGAGACGCTGTCGGGCCGGCCGCCGGTTCGGGCATTCATCGGGACGAGATAGGCGTAGCCGATCTCCTCTACAGGAAACTTCGGCAGGCCGGTCGAGTCGTTCTTGTACAGGATGAGCCGGATCGCGTAGGGCGGCGCGCCGCTTCGCGACGTGAACTGCACTATCCGCCGGATTGGATCCCACTCCATCGTCCGCCCCAACATCGTCGAATCCATGGTATAGATAGTGACGCGAGCGCTGAGCAGCGGCAGCGCCAGGCTGCCCAAGCTTCTCAGTTGTGGCGACGCGAGGGCCGCGTTTAGCGTGTCCAATTGAGCCGCGAGAAGCGCACCGTTCTCAATCAACGGTGCAGGGCCAGAGCCGTCACTACAGGCGGCGAGTGAAGCGGCGGCGAGAAAGGCGGCGAAGGGGCGGCGACGCATGATTCAAATGTATGCCGAAAACTAGCGCTGGGCTGCTCGTATACCGTTACCGCGACGGTGCACTTCAGGTGTTTCTCGTGCATCCGGGCGGACCCTTTTGGGCCCGGAAGGACGACGGTGCGTGGTCGATCCCGAAGGGCGAGTTCGAGCCCGGGGAGGATCCGCTTGCCGCTGCGAAACGTGAGTTCACCGAAGAGACAGGATTCACCGTTGCGGGAGACTTCACCCCGCTGTCGCCCGTCAAGCAACCGAGCGGCAAGGTTGTGCATGCGTGGGCGACTCAGGGCGACTGCGATCCTGCGCTCCTGCGCAGCAACACATTCACGCTCAAGGGGAAGACGTTTCCGGAGGTCGATCGCGGGGAGTGGTTCGGATTGGAGGAAGCGCAACAAAAAATCCTGCCGGGACAGGCAGGACTGCTCGATCAAGTCCGGCGCCTGCTTACCTAAGGCTCAGGTGGGGGCGCAGCCTGCTGCGCCCCTACACCGCTGTACCCGATTCGAGAACTCGTTCTGTACCCACGCTGTGCCGAGCACGCGGACTTCTTCCCATCCAACGCCGGTGAGCCCCTTCACGAGCCGATAGCAAGCGCTCGGATGCCGCTTCGAACGAATCGCGATGTGGCAAAGCGACTCCCCATCCCGCTCAGCAGTCGTGACCCAGGACTCGAGCATAGCCCACTCCGCGAGGCGATGGAGTGGAGGCAGTCCTTCCTGCCGGAGGAGCCGCGCGAGTTTGAAGCGGTTGGGCAAACCGAGGCGCTGTGCGACCTCGTCCGCCGATCCGATTGAGCCTTCGGTCAGCATGATGGCTTCCACGACGGCGCGTGCGAACGGCGCCATCTCGGGGCGGAGCGAGCGAACAACTGCGAGTGAATACGCAAGCATACCTGGGCTCGCGGCTAGCATGACGTGGAAACGGCGGGTCCGCAAGAAGGGGTGCCCCTAGGCTCCAGGCCCTAGGCCCCAGGCCCTATCTTACGTCATGCGTCGCGTTCGCTACTCCGTCGCGATGAGCCTTGATGGCTACATCGCCGCCCCCGATGGGGCCTACGACTGGATCGTCATCGACCCGGAAATCAATTTCGGCGAGATGTTCAAGAATTACGATGCCGTGCTGATGGGGCGGAAATCGTACGAGATGTCCAAGGGGCAAAGCGGATACGGGATGCCTGGGCCAAAGGCGTATGTGTTTTCGAAAACACTTCGGCAGTCAGACGTTCCCGACGCGACGGTGTCGAACGATCCCACGAAAACGGTCACCGAGCTCAAACAGGCAAAGGGCAAGGACATCTGGCTGTTCGGCGGCGGGGAGCTGTTCCGGAGTCTGCTCGAGCTGAAGCTCGTCGATGCGATCGAGGTCGCGGTCATACCGGTGCTGATTGGTGACGGCTTGCCGTTGCTGCCGAAATCGACCGGGAAAGCGAAGCTGGTTTTAACGAATCAGCGGGTGTTCAAAAAGACCGGCACGGTGTTGCTCAACTACGATGTGAAGTACCGTTAGATCAGCAGCGCCCCTTCATGTTTCAACAGCCAACGCTTTCGCTCAATGCCCCCCCCGAAGCCCGTGAGGTCGCCGTTGAACCCAATCACGCGGTGGCACGGCACGATGATCGGGATCGGATTCTTGCCGTTGGCGGCTCCGACGGCACGCGCCTGCGAAGGATCACCGAGGAGTTTTGCGAGCGCGCCGTAGCTCGTCGTTGAGCCATAGGGGATCGCGCTCAGCAGGTCCCACACGCGATGCTCGAACTCGGTACCTGATGCACCAAGTGAGACGTCGAACGTTGTACGCTTGCCGGCGAAGTACTCCGTGAGCTGGTCGCAGGCCTTGTCGAGGATTGCGCTCGGTGCCTTGGTCCCCGCTGGTGGACCGAACCGTGAGCCGGGGAAGTAGACGCCGGTTAACGCGGT
>DATFVZ010000258.1:0-25765 GCA_035259785.1 Gemmatimonadales bacterium | reverse complement strand
CCCCCCGCCGCTTTTTCATGCCTCAGGCCACAGGCCTTATTGGCACTTCGGCTCGCCTTCCTTGTTGGCAGGCGCCAGCGGAGTCGAACCCACGTAAATCGCGCAGGTCTTCGTCGTCGTGGTGTGGGACACCGTAGCAGTGAACCCGTCAGCCGTCACCGTGATGGTGGGGCCAACCACGCCGCTGGTCGTCGCGTACGCCGTACCCAGGTTGCTCGTGTACTTCACCGAGTCGGCAAAATACGCCTCTTCAGCTGTCACGAGATTCCGCAGGTCCGACTTCATCGACGCGAGATAAGCCTTCTCCTTCGTGTTGGCGAACTTCGGAATCGCGATCGCGGCCAAAATGCCGATGATCACGACCACGATCAGAAGCTCAATCAGGGTAAAACCCTTGCGGTTCATCTAGACTACCTCCTGTAAAGATCCGAGCAGGGCACATCTTTTTAGTTCCACCTCGGGATAAAGCACGAATCATGCCTTTAGTGAATGGCAAGCCAGTATATAACGTTGCTGCAATGATTTACGTCGTCAGTTCGGTGATTTGTGACCCCCCCAAAAGCACTAGGACTCACGCTTTTTGCAAGGGGCGCCACCTACTGCAAGTAGTGCAGGTACCACGAGGCCTCCCCTGGCAACGCCTTTGCTGAATCCGCGATGGCACGCGCCAATCCGGTCTGATTGCGTGCGCGTGCAAGCAGAAACCGCGCTCTACGCGTCATCCGCGCGCCCACGTTGGTGTTCTCACGTCGCGCGATCAGCGGCAGGGCAGCCGCCGTATCCCCGATGCCGATCAGAAAAATTGCGTGCGCACCGTCGAGATAGGGATCGCCTGAAAAGAGCGAGTCAGCCGTTCGGTATTCGCGCCGAGCTCCAGCAGTGTCACGCAGGCCGGCGAGCACTGCGGCGGCGGCGGCGTGGGCTCGATACGATTCGGGATGGTCGATTAGCAGCGTCAGCAGCTGCGAGCGGTTGTCTCGCCAGGCGGGGAGCCGTGCGAGCGAGCGCGCGCCGGCACCCACGACGAGAATCGCCGTCGCGAATGCGGCCGGGCGCACGCCGCGCTGAACAGCGAACCAGGCCGCGACCGAGCCGACGAGGACCGCAGGAAGTGCGACCGCGAGATAGAGATTGCGCTCCGCGAGCGTCACGCCTGATGGGAACAAGAGATTTGCCGTCGGCAGATATGAGAGCAGGGCGAGACCCGCGGCGAAGGAGATCGCGGGAGCGCGCCGCCGGCACCACAGGACGAGAGTCGGAACGAGGACGACGATAAAGAAGCCGAGCAGCATCGCGAGTGAAAAGTGGCTGCGGGCCGGAATCACCTGTGGGCTGTAATCGACTGAGAGTGACGCGGGCCAGACCAGTAGGACCGTCGCCTGAAGCACCGCGGGCAATGCAATCGCCAGTCGGCCCCACGTTCCCCTTCCATAGAATACGGCCGCGGCATCGTTCTCTCCCGCCCACCCAATGGTGAGCCAGGCGGCGAGGAAACCTGCCGTCACGATCGCTAGCGCGACCCAGAAGCCCGCTGGATACTTCGTCTGGGTGTCAGGCTGCAGCCATCGATCCAGCAGTATCACGACACCAGCAATGACACCGTGCTCTTTGCTCAGCATCGCCAGCGCCGCGCAGGCCACGGCTGCGATCCACCAACTGCGACGCGCCGCGAGCACGGCCCCAAAGATCCCGACGGCTACGAGAAGCTCCGCCCGGCCGACGAGGCTCGCGAGGGCCTCGACATGCACCGGGTGCCAGGCAAAGACGAGACCCGCTGCGACAGCGCCGATCGGCGGAAGCCATCGCGCGATGACGCAAACGAACAGCACGGTCGCGAGACCATGCCAGAGCGCGTTCATCAGGTGGAGCCATCCGGCCCTGCCGCCTGAGATGGCCCAGTCGACGGCGAAGCTGACAATCGTGATCGGTCGATACAGGCCCGCCCCCGTCTCACGCGGCCAGTAAGGATCGTCAAACGCACCCAGCGCGGCACCGATAGAATGCGTGGCCGGGTTCGAGACGATGACCGCACGATCGTCCTGGACGTAGCCGTACTGCGACGTGGGGAGATACAGCGCCACGGCCGCGACAAAAACGACAAGGAGGTTGCGTTTCACGGGGCGCGCGACAACAGTGAGTCGGCCACAGCGTTATCACCGCGGGACCGGGCAGCAAGTGCCTGCGTGCGGTACGAGCCGGGACAGCGGAAGCAGAGCTGCTCGGCGCGCGCGAGCATCGAATCCGCAAGTGCCGGTCGGCCCAACGTGAATGCCGCGTCCGCCGCCGCGATGAAGAGCGTGGGATCGCGATCGTACGTGCGCATGGCCGTCTGCAGCTCCGCGAGTGCCTGCTCCGGCCGCCTGTGACTCTGGTAGATGGCGGCGGCTCTTGCGTGACCCCGATAGGACCGTGGTGAATCCTCGAGGATGCTCGTCGTAACCGCTACGTCATCACGCCAAACGCGTACGCGCAGCGCCGACCGCACCGCTCCCGCGAGCACGAGGACGCCAACGATCAACCGCAGCCGCTCGGGTGAGAGACGCGCGAGCGTCGCCCCGACGGCGAGTGCCAAGCCGACCGACGGCAGATACAGCGTGCGCTCGGCGATCAAGACGCCCGTCGGGAAGAACAAATTGGCGACGGGCAGAAAAGCGATCGCGATCCAGCCCAATCCAAACGCCTCCACCCGCCGTCCCCTACGCCACGCGACCCACAGCAGCGCAGCCCATAGAGCGAGGCACGCCAGTCCAAGAACGAACCTGCCGTCCACCATGCTCTGTACGATGGTACGCTCGGCTGGCGAATAATCGACGCGCAGCGTCAGCGGTGCGATCAACAACCGCAGGACATCGCAGAGAGCGGCGACGGCCGTTAACCGCCCGTCCAAGAAGCTTTCGCCAAGAAACACTGGCGCGGTGGCGTTCAGCCGGGCGTAAGGGGCCAGCACAACCGCCCTGAGCGGCAAATAGATAGCAAGAACGGCCAACCAGCTGCCCGCATAGGCGAGGATGCGAGCACGCGGTGGCCGGGCGATCCCCACGATCCAGGCCCAGGCGATGAGCCCCGGTCCCACGATCGCGTTTTCCTTGCTCAATAAGCCACCGGCGAGCGCCAGCGCGCTCCAACCGATGCTGTCTTTGACTACCGCCCCGTAGACGGCAAGGCAGACGCCGAGTGCGGCCATCAACTCGCCCCGGCCAATGACGTTCGCGATCGCTTCGACGTGCACGGGATGCACGGCAAACAGAAGACCGGTTATCAGGGCTGTCCTCACCCCCTGAACCTCCCTCGCTTCGGTCGGGACAGGCTCTCTCCCTTCGGGAGAGGGGGAACGTAGGGCCAATGCCGTAACCACCACCGCCACCGCGGCGTGCCAGAACAGGTTGAGCGCGTGAAACCAGGCGGGATGGCCCCTCGTGATCGCCCAATCGATCGCAAAACTCGCAAGTGGCAGCGGACGATACATCTGGCCGCCCAGGTCGGGCGGCCAATAGGGCGCCGCGAACGCCTTCCACACCCCGCTGAGCGCATGCACCAACGGGTTCCACGCGATGATGTAGAGGTCATCCATGGCAAGCCCGTTCCACAGGGCTCCCAGATGTGGAACGATCGCGCACAGGGCGACGGCGACGTAAACCCGGCGGTCTCTACTGTCCATGGTTCACCACGAATAGCCAGCGGCCGTCCGACCAGCGATACAATGCGGTGAACAAGCGGGGGTAGGCGTCGAGCAACGCCTTGAGCTGACGTGCCGACGGCGAGCTCGAGCTCGCCAGCAAAACGTGGGTGACGCGCATCCGTTCGAGGTACGCCCGATGCTCGGCCGGCGTGGGCGTAATGAGCTCGCGGCCGCGATAGCGCTCGAGATACAACGGCACACTCTGGCGGCGGCTGTACAACCACACCAGGGCCTCATCGTCGCTCGCGAGCACGGCCGAGTCCGGCAGTGTCTGAACGACCGGTAGCAGCTCCGCGAAATTGGCCGAGATGTTGCGTGCCTGAGCGTCCCACCACCGGCCTGCAAAGCCGCGGATCTCATAAGTGAGGTAGCCACCAACGATCAGAGTGACGATCAGGCCCAGCAGAGGACGAACCCGTGGCCAGCGTCGCCAAAGCTCCAGGGCGCCCGCTGCCCAGGCCAATGCGAGCCATGGCAGGACCGCCCAGAGGAAGCGATCGGGCGGATGGGGCCAGACGGCGAGGATGAGCAGATAGAAGATCAGCGCGAGACCGATGGCGGACCGCCGCGTGAGCAAAGCGACCCCGTACAGACCGATGCCGAGTGCTGCTGTCGCGAGGATGTGGTAAAGCCACCTGAGGGGAATCCAACCGAGCGTAATGGCTTCGAGCGGCCGCGACAGATCGGGGACGTTCACCGCAACAGCGGTCAGTCCAGCTTGACTCAGATGTACCGAGTAGTTGCCGTAACCGAGGGCGAGCTCCGGATCGATGGCGTGCTGATGCGCCATGACCCACGTGGACCAGGCCAGGGCTGCCGCGATGACCGGGAGCAGGACAGCGACCAAGGCACGGCGCGGAGCGCGTCGGCTGATCAGAAAGACGAACACACCGGCCGCTCCGGCGATCCCGATCGACCGCGTCAGCAGAGCGAGGGCCGCCGCTAGCCCCAAGATCCAGGGACGATCGCCCCGGTCGGCCAGGACGACGACGACCGCGAGCAGCACGGCGAACAGGGGCTCGGCAAAGACAACGGTCTGCGTGGCGAGAACCGGGATCGCGACGGCGGCTCCGCCCACGATGATCGGAGCGAGCCAGCGCGGCGTGTTGGGTCCGAGCAACGCCGTCTTGGTCGCGTGCCAGGCGATGAGACCGGCCGCTGCAGCACCCAGTAGCGCATTCAGCAGCTTCGCCCCGAGCGCCGCTCCAGCGACGGAGAACAACCCAAAGAACGGGGCCAGAACAACTGGATAAAGCGGAGGATAATGCACTGCGGCCGGCGTGCCGGGCAGATTAGGATGGGCGTAGCCGAGTCCGTTCGCGAGCGCGGTCGCGAGGCCGGCATACAGACCATCGTCGTAGAAGACTCCGACGAGCGCCTGGTTAAGGGCGAGCACGCCGACGGCGAGCGTCACGCACGCCGCGATGGCCGCCCCTTTTACTTCTCCAGGGACCGCCAACCGTTTGAATTGCTCGGGACGAACAGGTTATACCGCACGATGTGAAACAGGGCGGCCACGCCGTCTTTCCAGGTGATCTTCTTCCCTTCCGAATACGTGCGCCCGCTGTATGAGATCGGCATCTCCCAGATACGTGCGTGTGACTGTGCCAGGCGCGCGGTGACCTCGACCTCGAATCCAAACCGGTTCGACCTCAGCGGCAGGCGCTTGATCAGATCCATCCGCACGAGCTTGTAGCAGGTCTCCAGGTCCGTGAGGTTGAGATTGGTGAACATGTTGGACAGCAGCGTCAGAAAGCGATTCCCCATGTAATGCCAGAAATACAGCACGCGATGGGGGCCGCCTTGAAAGCGGGAACCGTACACCGCGTCCGCCTTGTCTTCGCTGATGGGCTTCAGCAAGGCGGGGAGGTCGGCCGGATCGTACTCGAGATCGGCATCCTGGACGACCAGCGCGTCACCCGTCGCGGCTGCGACCCCGCTCCGAATCGCGGCGCCCTTGCCGCGGTTCTTCTCGTGGTGCACCACGCGGTCGACCAGCCTCTCAGTGGCCAGCTTGTCCAGGATCTCGCGGGTTCCATCGGTCGATGCATCATTGACAACGATGATTTCGAGACGGAGTGGCACACCGCGCACTCGCCGCAGGGCAGCTTCGACGGTTCGCGCTTCGTTGTACGCCGGCATCACGATCGAGACGAGCAGGTTTTTCACCGAGCCTCGCCAATCGTGATCAGGGACTGACCGACGCGCCAGGGCAGGAACCGCTCCAATCTGAATAGCGGAACGAGAGCGTCGTAGAACCGGAGCGAGCCGGCGGGAATCATCTGTCGACGCAGGACTCGGCCGGCGAGCCACCATCCCGGCACTCCGGCGAGATTGAAGTACTCGATGTGCCGCACCCGAAATCCGTTCCGCTCGAACTTCCCTTCGAGCTCCACGCGTGTGTAGCGGCGGTGGTGGCCGAGTGCGCGATCGATCGTGCCGTACAGCACCGGCAATGCGGGGACCAGCAGAACCAGCCGGCCGCCAGGCTGGAGCAGCCTGTGAATCGCCGCGAGCGACCCGATGTCGTCGTCCACATGCTCGAGCACGTTGAGGCAGATGACCGTGTCGAACGGCTCACCGGCGAGCGCGGCGTCACGGGGCAAGTACAGTCGCGCGACCGAGATGTTGGGAAGTCCGTCAAATCGCTGCCGCAGGCGCGCCAGATACTCTTCCCGCGTGTCGGTGAGCACGACGCGCGCGCGATCGACCAGGAACGCCGAGAGCGTGCCGATACCCGACCCGATCTCCAGGACGCGGCTGCCGATCCACGGCCGAATCCGGTCGAACATCCATCTGTTATAGCGGACCGCATCGGCCAAGCGATCAAGCGTTGCCGCTCCGACCGGGTCACTCACCCCGGTGGTTATCGGACTCCGCTCCAGAAGTTACGCCCTCATAGCGGCTCAACTTCCGGTACAACGTGGAAGGATCTATGCCCAAGACCTCGGCCGCCCGGGTCTTGTTGCCACCTTCACTCTGGAGCACCCAGGTGATGTAGGCGCGCTCGATCACGTCGAGCGAGGGATTCTTGTGTAGACGCTCTGCGACGAGCGGCTCCGCTTTGCGTTCGGTGATCTTGTCGGGAATCGCCGAGCGTGAGATGACATCGCCCTTGGTGAGCGTGACCGCGCGCTCGAGTGCGTTTTCGAGCTCGCGGACGTTGCCTGGCCAGTCATACGCGAGGATCACTTCCTCTGCCTCGGGCGAGACCGTTTTCGCGCTCTCGTTGCGCTCTGCAGCGATGTGCCCAAGAAACTCCTTCACAAAAATCGGAATGTCATCGCGCCGCTCGCGGAGCGGAGGTAGATGAATGTTGATCACGTTCAAGCGGTAATACAGGTCCGTGCGGAAGCGTCCACGTTTGATGTCATCCTCCAGATCGCGATTGGTCGCCGCGACGACGCGGACGTCGACGGGAATGGCTTCCGTGCCGCCGACCGGAATCGCTTCCCGTTCCTGGAGCACGCGGAGGAGCTTCACCTGGGTCGCGGGCGACATCTCCCCGATCTCGTCGAGAAAGAACGTGCCGCCACGCGCGGCGGCGAACAGGCCCTGCTTGTCGCGCACCGCACCCGTGAACGAGCCTTTGACGTGACCAAACAGCTCGGACTCGAGCAGGCTTTCGGGCAGCGCGCCGCAGTTCAGCGAAAGGAAAGGTCCCTCAACCCTGGCCGAGAGCTCGTGCAAGTAGCGGGCGATGACTTCCTTACCGGTTCCCGATTCGCCCTGGATCAGGACTGTGCTCTCAGTGGGCGCCACCTGCTCGGCGAGCCGTAAAACGTCGGAAAACAGCCGTGACTTGCCCAGTGGCTTGACCTTCACCGACTGCTCGCGACGCCGGATTTCCTGCTTGAGCTGCTTGTTTTCAGCTCGGAGCCGGCGGTGCTCAGCGGCGCGGCGGCAGATCGCCACCATGTCGTCGTTGGAGAAGGGCTTCTGGATGTAGTAGAAGGCGCCCTCGTTGACGGCTTGGATCGCCGTCTGCAGCGAGGCCTGAGCGGTCATGAGGATGACGGGCGTTTCGGGGTCTTGCCCGCGAACGGCCGACAGGATCTCGATGCCGGTCACGCCGGGCATCTTCAGATCCGTCAGCACGATGTCCGGCGCCGAGTTCTTGAGCTGCTCGAGCCCGGCCTTACCGCCCTGCGCGGTCGTGATATCGAAACCTTCGTTTTTCAGCAGGATCCTCAGCGTTTCGAGGATGCCCTGCTCGTCATCTATAACGAGTATCGAGGGTGCGGCTGCGGAAGTCGGGGGGGGGGTCATGCAGCCTCCTCCTTTCGACGGGCGGCTGGGAAATAAATCGTAAAGGTCGTGCCCTTCCCTGCTTCACTGTCTACGAGCACGAGACCGCGATGCGCTTCTACGGCACGCTGCACGATGGCGAGGCCGAGTCCGGTCCCGCCTACGCGTCCAGTGGTGAAGGGCTCAAACAACCGTTCCTGCACCTCTGCGGGAATCCCCGGCCCGTTGTCGATCACGCGCAGCGAGACGGGGTTTTCGATATGGGCGCCGCCGGGCAGGTCCGTGTGCGCGGCGCGTCCGGTGCGCACCCTCACCTGAGCGCGCGAGCCTCCGGCCTGCACCGCGTTCAGCACGAGATTGGATACGACACGGTGCAGCAGGTCTTCATCCCCTTCCATCGGGGTCGGCGTTCCTTCGAGCGCGATCTTCACCCCGGGACCGCAATCGGGGTGCTGCTTGACCAACCGGATGGCGGCCTCAGCGACCTTATGCAGATCGATCGACCGGCACTCGGTGACGCGTACGCGCGAGAAATCGAGGAACTCCGACAGCAGGCGCGAGAGCCTGTCACTTTCGCGCACGATGAGATTGGCCAGGAACTTCTCGTCGGGATTGGAACGCGACGAACGGGAGAGCTGCTCGACCGAGCTGCGAATCGATGCAAGCGGGTTCTTGATTTCGTGCGCCAAGCTCGACGACAGCTCCGCGACGGCCTCGAGCCGCTCGGCACGCAAGTGCAGCTGCTCGAGCCGCTTCGAGTCCGAGATGTCCGTGAAGATGGCCGATACCCGCGGCTTTCCCCCCGCGGGAGCGTCGAGGGTCGTGGTGGTTAGGCCCAGAGGGAACGTGCGATCCGGGCGGTGGACCGTAGCCTCGACGCGCATCAGACGCACGCCCCGGCGCGCGGTCGACGTCATCGCCGCCCAGAATTCGGGAGCGAGTCTCGCAAACTCCGGCATCACCGAACGACCGAGCCACTCCCGGGCCTTGAACCCCAGGATTTCTTCGGAGGCAGGGTTGGCGTAGAGCAAGCGGCCGTCCGCATCCACCGTGATCACGCCCGTGCGGATATTGCGCAGCACATCATCGGCTTCGAGCTGCACCTGACGCACTTCGGCCGCGAGGGCTTCCCGCTCCGCGCCCATCACATTGACCCGGCTGCCCACGTAGGCCGTTACCACTGCCACGACCAGGAAGACGCCAAGCTGCACCCAGACACTAGGAGCAACCGACGCGGCGTGCCCCCAGAAAACGTCCGAGAAGTAGACGAGCCCGGCGAAAAGTGTGACCAGCCCGGTACTGGCCGGCGGCATGAGGACGGCGGTGATGGCGATGAGAAGGACGTACAGGCCCGCGAGGTCGCTCTCCGCTCCGCCGGTCATGTGGACGACGGCGGTGATGAGAAAGACATCGAACACGGCCTGGAGGTACAGGAACGTGGGTCCCGGCAATTTGCGGCGGAAATGCGTGTGCCAGTAGGAGGCGAACGTGACCACCGCAGCCGAGACGAGCAGCAGCGAGGTGACCAGGATGTCGAGCGGCGCAGCGACCCGGATTTTGAGAGCGATCGTGACGTACATCGCGATGGCCAGGCACATCCGGCCCACGTAGACTGACCGAAGTAGTGCCCTCGCGGACGGAATCGCGGATCCTTGCGAGTTAATCCCTAGCCAGCGCATGGGCAGGCATTATTGGACTTGCTCTGGCAAAATGCAAGAGACATGGGGCTTGGGACCAGGGCCCTCCGCCTGGGAAGAGGACCCGGGCAAAGCAAAAGGCCTGGAGGATCGCACCCCCAGGCCCCAGGGCCCCCAGGCCCTGCTACTGCGGCGGCTTAGGTTCGGGCGCTACGCTGTCGAGCGAGGCCTTGTGGCGTTGGTAGAACTCGACGTTGGAGCGCGCAACATTGGGCGGCAGTTTGTTCCAACCCTGCTGCTCGACGACGAACGCCGCCATGCCGGCTTGGAAGAGAGCGTAGGTGAAAACCACGTATTCGCGGGTGGTAAGACCAGCCGAAGTAATCGCGCGCCGCGCTTCGGGGACCGCGTCGTACTTCGCCGTCAGCTCCGCAATCGACATACCGCCGGCAGCTCCCTCGTCCTCCTCATCCCGCTCGTCATCTGATGTGTCGGCCGGCATCGACTTACCTAGCGCCGCGAGCGCGCGTGCGGCTTTGACATACTTGGCGAGCGTTGCGTCGGTGAACCGGTAGGCGGAAACCTCTCGCGTGTCGGCGTCCTGTGCGGGCAGGTTCCCTGCGAGGGCGAAGAGCGCCATGGCGGCGACCGTAAAGGTCCATCCCACGTTCCAGCCTCCGATCATTGCACCGCGTTCACCATGTCAAAGATGGGCAGATACATCGCCACCACCATGCCACCGACGATGACGCCCAGCACCACGATCATGATAGGCTCGAGCAGGGACAGCAGCGCACTGACTGCCGCGTCGACTTCATCGTCGTAGAAGTCAGCGATCTTCGTGAGCATCTCGTCCAATCCGCCTGTTTGCTCGCCCACCGCAATCATCGAGATCACCATGGGTGGGAACACTTTGGATTTCTGCAGTGGCGCGGCGATGGTCTCACCGCCCGCGATCGAGGCGCGTGACTCCATCACCGCATTGTGGATCACCATGTTGCCCGCGGTGCGCGCCGTGATCTCGAGTCCATCGAGAATCGAGACGCCGGAGGAAATGAGCGTCCCGAGCGTCCGGGTGAAGCGCGAGACGGCGGACTTCCGCAGCAAATCGCCGAGCACCGGCAGGCTCAGCAACAGCTTGTCGATCTGTAGCTTACCAGGCGCCGTCTTGTAGTAGCGATTCAAGCTAAAGACCGCGAACCCGATGGCGGCGATGATGGCCCACCAGAAGTTCTTCAACAGATCGCTGGCGCCGATCACGATTCGGGTCGGCAGCGGCAGCTCCAGGTTCACCGACGCAAACATGTTCTGGAACGTCGGGATCACGAAGATGAGCAGGACGGCGATGGCTATGCCTGCGACCGCAAAGATCACGGCCGGGTAGATCATCGCGCCTTTCACCTTCCGTACGATGGCGTCGTTCTTTTCCAGGAAGACCGCCAGGCGCAGCAGAATGGTGTCGAGAATACCGCCCGCTTCACCTGCGGCCACCATGTTCACGTACAGATCACTGAACGCCTTGGGGTGTTTCCGCAGCGCGTCCGCGAGCGTGTGGCCGCTCTCCACGTCGTACACGACCTGACGCGTGATGTCGGCGAGCAGCTTGTTTTCGGTCTGCTGCGACAGAATGTCGAGCGCCTGAACCAGCGGCAATCCAGAGTTGATCATCGTCGCAAACTGGCGCGTAAAGATGACGACGTCGCGCGTTCGGACGCCGGCCTTGAACAGGTCGGCAAGACCACCGCCCTTCCCCTTCGACTCGCGAACCTGCACAACGATCATGCGGTTCTTGCGCAAATGGGCGATCACGTCATCGCGCGAGGCAAGATCGATCTTGTCCCTTACGAGCTCGCCCTTCATGTTGCGCGCGGTGTATTCAAAGACCGGCATTAAGCCCTCCGGACTGCCACTTTAGGTTGTCCGGCTTGTGCAGGCGCGGCCGCCGACGGCTTGTCGTCTTCCGGCGGCGCTTCCCCGATCGACCGCAGGAACTCGTTGGGCTTCGACGTCACGCGCAAACATTCGTCCTTGGTGACTTCCCGCCCCATATAGAGCTGGTAGAGCGCGTCGTTCAAGGTCTGCATGCCGTATTTCTTGCCCGCCTGCATCGACGATTCTATCTGGTGGACTTTGTCGTCGCGAATGAGCGCGCGGATGGCGGGCGTGCAGATCATGATTTCGGCGGCCATGACGCGGCCCCGCCCCTTGGCGCGCTGCAGCAGCGTCTGCGTGATCACGCCCTCCAGTACGAACGCGAGCTGCGCGCGCACCTGCGATTGCTGGTGCGACGGGAAGACGTCGATGATACGGTTGATCGACTCGGCCGCGGAGTTGGTATGCAGCGTCGCGAACGCCAGGTGGCCCGTCTCGGCGATTGTCAGGGCCGCCTGGATCGTCTCGAGGTCGCGCATTTCGCCGACCAGCACGACGTCCGGATCCTGGCGGAGCGCGTATTTCAGCGCTGACTGGAAGTTGTTCGTGTCGGTGCCGACTTCGCGCTGATTGACGATGCACGCCTGGTGGCGGTGAATGAACTCGATCGGGTCTTCGACCGTGATGATGTGCCCCTTCAATTCCTTGTTGATCTTGTCGATCATCGCCGCGAGCGTGGTGCTCTTGCCCGAGCCCGTGGGACCGGTAACCAGCACCAGGCCGCGGGGACGGTCAGCGAGCGACGCCACGACCGTCGGCAGGCCCAGCTCCTCAAAGGTCTTCACGTTGAAGGGGATCTGCCGAATGACGACGGATACGCAGCCGCGCTGTTTGAAGACGTTACCGCGGAAGCGCGCCAGGTTCTGAATACCGAACGAAAAGTCGAGCTCGTTCTCCGTCTCGAAGCGCTTCTTCTGGTTCTCGGTGAGCACCGAATACGCGAGCGACAGCGTGTCCTTGGGCGTCAGCACCTCAGTGCTGGAGGAGTTGACGATATCGCCGTCCACTCGGACCTTGGGACACTCGCCCGCCACGAGGTGGAGGTCGGAAGCGTCCTTCTCGATCATCTCCTCGAGCAGAGCCCGGAGGTTGACTGGCATGGGGCTTCCTCTCCTTTATCCTGCAGCGGTTTCCTTGACGACTTCTTCGAGCGTCGTGATGCCCTTCTTCACCTTCATCATCCCGTCCATGCGCAGCGTCAGCATGCCTTCGCGGACCGCGAGATCGCGGAGCTCTTCGGTCGAGGCTCCCTTCAGGATCTCACGGCGCAGCGGACTCGTCAGGTTCATCACCTCATAGAGGCCCTGGCGGCCGCGATACCCGGTCCCCGCGCACGTGTCGCAGCCGCTGCCTTTATAGAACGGTCCTTCGGACTTATCGATGGCGAAGGCGTGCATCTCTTCGGGCGTGTATTCGTGCTGCTCCTTGCACTCCTTGCAGATCCGGCGCACCAGGCGCTGCGCCACAATCAGATTGACCGCGCTGGCGACGTTGAAGGGCTCGATGCCCATGTCTACCATGCGCGTGATCGTCGAGGGGGCGTCGTTCGTGTGCAACGTCGAGAGCACGAGGTGGCCCGTGAGCGCCGCCTTGATCGCGATCGAGCCGGTCTCGAGGTCGCGGATCTCGCCGACCATAATGATGTTGGGGTCCTGCCGCAGAAATGCCTTCAGCGCCGCCGCGAACGTCATGCCGACTTCATTGCGCACCAGCACTTGGTTGATGCCGAGGAGGTTGTACTCGACCGGGTCCTCGGCCGTCAAGATGTTGACGTCGATCTGATTGATCCGGGAAAGGGCCGAGTAGAGCGTGGTCGTCTTGCCCGATCCCGTGGGCCCGGTCACCAGCACCATACCGTATGGATTCTCGATCGCCCTGAGGAGGTTCGCCTCAGACTGGGGCTCGAAACCGAACGTTTTCAGATCGAGCGTCAGATTGCCCTTGTCGAGGATACGCAGCACGATCTTCTCGCCGAAGAGCACCGGCAGCGTCGACACGCGGAAATCGATGACGCGCGAGCCCATCTTGAGCTTGATGCGGCCGTCCTGCGGCACGCGCCGCTCCGCGATGTTGAGCTGAGCCATGATCTTGACGCGCGAGGTGAGGGCGGCGCGCATTTTCACCGGCGGCTTCATCACTTCCTGTAACGACCCGTCGACCCGGTAGCGGACCCGCATCTCGTACTCGAAGGGCTCGATATGGATATCCGAGGCGCCGCGCTTCACGGCGTCTGTCAGGAGTCCGTTGATGAGCTTGACCACGGGCGCGTCGTCGGCCAGGTCCTCCTTCTTGACGTCTTCGTCCTCCTGATCCTCGACGACCTCGAGGTCTTCGGCCGCCTCGACCGACTTGAGCAGCGTCTGGAGCTGCGCATCGGACTGCTGGTAATAGCGCTCGATTGCGTTGCGCAGCGTGTACTCACCGGCGATGACCGGAAATACGTCGCAGCGCGTGATGAACTTGATGTCCTCGATCGCCGCGACGTTGTTCGGGTCCGCGATCGCGACGGTCAGGGTCCGCCCCTCCCGCTTCAGCGGCAAGACGGTGTGCTTGCTGGCGATATCGGGGGGCAGGAGCTTGAGGATTTTGGGGTCAACCTCAAAGCGAGACAGGTCGACGGCGGGCATGCGGTACTGCCGGGCCAGCATCTTGCTGACGTCGTTCTCCCCTATGAAGCCCAGCTTGACCAGGGTATAGCCCAGGCGCATTCCGGAGCTTTTCTGCTCCAGCAGAGCCTTCCTGAGCTGCTCCATGGTGATGAGCCCCTCGCGGACGAGGATTTCACCGAGCTTGTCTTGGGTAAGGGCAACGCTCGCCGTACGCAACTCGTTGAAAATGAGGGGACTAACATGTGGAATCTGCCCTACTCGGGTCAAGGTTTTGAAAGCGAACCGGCCGAAAAATACACAAATGGTTGGATTGCTTTAAGAAGCGCGGGTCCCACGCCAGAAACACTGTCGAGACGAGTCAGACTGCCAAAAGCTCCATGCTGTTCGCGCCAAGCTACGATACGCTGGGCCAATGCGGGACCGATGCGCGGCAATCGTGTGATTTCGCTCACGTCGGCCTTGTCGAGATCGATTCGTTCTCCAGGCAGAAGCGGACGTGCAAGCTGCGCTGCGCGGCGCGCGGTTGCCTGCAGACCGCCTGGCGCAGGGACGGAAGCCGACTGCAGTTGAACGTCGCCTGGAGAAGAGGAAGCAGAAGGAGATAGACAGTACCGCACGCCAGCACCCGCGAGCGCGAGGCAAGCCAGCATCAAGGCGGCGCGCTTGTCATCCATCCACCAACATGAAGACGGGTGGCGCTATTGCCGTACCAAAGAAACGGCGACGTCACCAACAATTTGCAAACTCTCCGCGCTTACCTTGTCGATTGTGTCTTCGGTCGTGTGCCAGTAGGGATAGTCGAAATCGACGACATCAATCGCACGGATCCCGACCTTCTGTAGCGCTACATGATCATCGGTCAGCGTGTGTCTCACGTCTGGCACGAACTGGCGCTCATGGCCGCGATCCATTGCGGTCCTCCACACGCGCCGCACGACTTCGGGCGCGAACGCGATGGAATTCCCCTCCTGGTGGATCTGCAAATCCTTGTCCCCAACCATATCAAAGAGCACCGCGAAGAGGGGCTCGTAGCCAGGGGGCCGGTGCGCGGCGAACCAGCGCGACCCGATCAGCACGTCGTTGGTGTCGGCAAAGTCGCCAAAGTCTTCGCCGTCGACAAAGAGGAGATCCACGCCATTTGCCGGCGGCCGAGCCTTGAGGGCATCAGCGACGCCCAACAACACGGCGACCCCCGATGCGCCGTCGTTCGCCCCCGGCACGGGCATGCGCTGTTGGCCGACATTCATGCTGCGGTCAGCCATCGGTCGCGTGTCCCAGTGTGCGAGGAACAGGACGCGCTCCGTCGCTTGCGGGCGGAAGCGCGCGAAGAAGTTGCGTAGGTGGAGCGTATCACCCTTATGGATGACGTGGTGGATCTCCTGCACGATCACGGTGTCGGCCCGAGCGCGCAGCTGCGCGAGCAGCCAGTCGCCCGTCTGCCGGTGCCCCGGTTGGTTTGGAATGCGCGGCCCGAACGACATCTGTTTTTCCACGTAGGTCAAAGCAGTCGGACCGTTGAATTCGATGGGACCAGCGGATTTGTCAGCGCCTGCCCTTGCCTGGCACCCGAGCGCGAGTAGCAGCACCCACGCACGACGGACGACGTAAGACGCACGGTTTTTCATCGGATCTGCCCGACACTCGCCGACAGCTGAACAAACGCTGTGATCACGAACTGCGAGATCTTGCGGTTCGTCTGACGTTCTTCGTTCAGCACGTACGCCATTTGCAGTCCCGCACCCATGTTCGAGGGAAGTTCGGTGTCCATGGTAAGCTGCGCCTGCGCCTGACGGCTGTCTACCATTGGGACGCACGCGCCTTGGCCTGCGCCCTGCAGGCACGTGGTGTTGGCCAGGAGATTGTACCCGGCCGTCGTGCGGATGACGTTGCGCAAGCGACCGCCCGGCGGGCGGAAAGAAAACGTGAGCGACGTATTGTGCGCGCCGCGCTCCGTGTGGAACAGGCTGCCCGCGGCCAGCCGGTCGCCGTCACTCCGCGCCCAGTCCGTGGTGAGCAACACGTTCCCCGGCAGCGTCAACGACAGGGAGGGATTGAGCGCCTCATCCGATGTGCGCGTGATGACGCTGTTCCCGACCTGGAAGGTGGGCTGCTCGTTCGACGTTTGGGACTTGCGATACGTCAGCTGGGCAACGATGCGCGGAATGATGCGTCCGATGTTCTGCTTGGACGGCGTCACCGACCACGCAATCTGCCCGCTCGGCCAGTCCCGAATCTGCGAGCGCAGCGGCACCTGTTCACCCGAGCGGAGCGTCCAGGCGACGTTCGTCGTTTGCCGGTAGGTGGCCGTCACGCGGAGTCCCAGGCCCGGACTAATGCCGCCACCCGCCGTAAAAATGTTATTCTGCGTCGCGGCGGTAGCGAGCTGCCCGTTCACGCTGCGGAACCCATCCATGCCACCCAGACCCAAGCGGTAGCCAAGCCCCGGCAAGTCTGTCGCCAAGTTGTAGCTCGAGCCGCGCTGGAGCCCGTAGGACACATCGATCGGCGCAATCCGTGCGAGCCACATTCCGAGACCCGCCGAGTCGCCGAAAATTGCCCGGACCAGCTTGCCGACATCGAACTGGGCGCCGAGGTCGAACCGCCGCGTGTTGTTGAACGCCGCTGGAACCCGGAATTCCCCCGCGGTGTCTCCCTCCGTGCGGATGGGCTGCCGGGCGTTGGGATCGCGGGTGAAGTTGAAACCGGAGATCGCGGCAAAGCGCGGTCGTATCCAGGCGCCAATGCGGGGCGTCAGGCTGACCGCGCTGGTTAGCGACCGCTGCACTTCAACGCCGACGTCCATCCCAAGGAACGTCCCGCGTTCCTGCTCGAGCAACCGCCCCATCGTCGTCGAGTCGCCGTAGTCGCGCAGATCGCGCGTGGACGCCGCTTCCAGACTCAGCTGAAACCCCGACAGGGGCAACAGGTCAAGTCGTCCCGAGTTCCGCCAAGCCCGAGTCTTCGACAGCGATGGCGGCAATGTGTCGTCGCTGCGCGGGATCGGAACGGTGAACGTAAAGCGCTGTGCATCGCTCCCCGCGAGGCCGGAGCGAACCGTCAGGGCGGAGGGATTGAGGCGAACGTTCGCGCCGGCGATGCGAACCGTCCGCGGCCCGGGCAAGAGCGTGTAGTCGAGGTTGACGCCGTAGTTCGAGCCGCTTGCTTGCGCCAGCTCGGACCGCGAAGCGCCACGGTTGAACACGCCGCTGATGGAAAGGGGGTCGATCAGCAAGCGCCCCACGGCGCCCGACGAGCGGCGAATACGTCGCAGCGAGGCGGTGTACGTCGAGCTGGTGGCGTGCGGGCGCCGAAGGCCCGGCAAAGCGTCCGCGCGAATGTCTGTATTCGTCAAAAAGAACGGATCGCTCGCCGCGATCGTGTGGTTGAACGTGATCGGAATCGCCACACCCCAGGTCTGCGGCAGGAAGCGGTCGAATCGCACCGTACTCGCGATATTCGCAGCATTGTCGGTGAGATAGCTGGGATCCTGCCCCAATTGCCGGAACTGGTCGTCGCGTCGTGACACACTGACCGCGAGGTCCGCCACGTCAGCCGCCGTGAGCGACACATCGAGAGCCCCGGCCATGCCGGCCTCCTCCACAACGTCCGCCAGCCGGATGTCGTCGACCCAGACTTCCGCTTGGTCGATGAAGACCTTCGCGTTTACACGCCAGATGCCCGCGGCGATCTCCTGAACCCCCGCGAGGTTGGGCGGCGCCGTGCCAGGGTTCTTCACATGCACGATGTAGGGTCCGTCGCACATGACGAAAGAGGAGTCGGAAACGATGAGCGTCGAGTCGGGGCAGCCGGCGTAGACCTGAGCGGTATCGCCGGAGAGCCACGCCTGCTCGATGCGCGCGCGTAGCGCCAGCCAGCGATCGAACGACACACGTACTTCGGGCTCCCACGAGACGGTCCGCGCCGGTGTGTGATAGAGATAGAAGTTGTCCTGATCTTTACCGGCCTTGATGAAAAACTCGAGATCGCCGTCTTCCCAGCCCGGCCCGCGCCCGCGCGCCCACGCCCGCAACGAGCGGTACTTGAGGAATTTCTTGTCTCCCTCGGTCGTGAAGCGCAGATAGGTCTCCGCGCGCTCACCGACATTGAGACCGCGCGCGAGCACGCGCATCGAGCGCTCGTTGATTTGCACGGCGCCGAGCTGAAAGCTTGCATCCCTCCGGTCGGCTTGATCACCGACACCGGGCGGCGGCGTGTAGCCGAGATCTGTGTTCTCCGTGCTCACGATCGAAGCCACGACTTCACCGCTACCGGTGCCCCGCTGGCCGGCGATGCCCTTGATCGGCGTGTCGCTCCGCTTGACCCAGCTGCTCCCGATGAGTCGGACGCGCGACAGCGCGAAGTACACTTGGGGGCTGGGGCCTGGGGCCTGGGGGCTGGGGGTTAGAATCGTTAGACGCAGCGTCTGCACCTGCCGCAGGTTGGGGCTGCCGATTTGGAGTGTGTCGGTGCGGAAGGGGATGCGATACAGCCGCCAGCCGGCCACCCCGCCCGCTGGGTCGGGTAACATTCCGCCGTCGCGCACATAGTAGCGGTCGTCCCCGATCGGAAACACGTACCGGACGAAGTTCTCCGCAGTCTTCACGCCGCTCGCCGAGTCGAGCGCGAAGTCGCCGTCCTCATCTTCCGTATCGGCGAAGCCGTTATGCCGGCCGCACCGCGAGCGCACATCACCAAATATGAACGGGATGACCTGTCCGTTCTCGGTCAGGCTGCATAGGGGCAGCGTATCGATAATCGTCGACTGCGTAGAGTTGAGGATGCCTCCAACGACACGATCCGACAGGATCCCCTCATCGTTGATCGTCGCGCTCCAGGTCTGCGTGCGCGGGTCGCGCTCGCTGTCGAGCCGGCCGGCCCCGACCGTATCGATCCCGAAATACGTCGTGTCGCCCTCCGGACTCACCGTAAACGAGCGCGGGACGAAGGCCAATGCATCCTCGAACACCGATCCGAAGTCGAAGAGCACCAGCGTCCGGTTTTGCCTGGCGACCCGCGAGCCATCTTCCCACACCCAGAATTCGAGAAATTCCGTCCGCGACAGATCGACGCCGGTGGGCGAGAGCGTCTGCGTGACGGTGCGCCAGCGCGGCGCGTTGGTCGCGGGTCGCACCCAGTTCGGCACTCCATAGTTGGGCGATGTCGGCGTGTTGTTCGCGAGGCCGAGCACCGTGTCGGGCTTGAGCATCAACCACAGCACCGGCTCGGCCGACGTCGTCTGACCGGCGAGCCGGATCGTGGGGTCGATCTGCTGCGGAAAGAACTGAATCGGCTGCAGCACGCCGTTCCCAGAGTTGTACGGCAGGCTCTGCCACGTGAGGAACGCTGCGTCCGCGGGATCGAAGCTAGCCCCGATTCCATAGAGCTCGGCACCGCGCGTCGAGGAGGGGATACTGCCCCAGTGCCAGGCACTCTCGAGGAGCGGAATGAACCGGGCTGCTCCCCCCTCGAACTCTTCGATATACGCTTGCCCAAACCGGTTCGGACTCGGCTTCGACAGTGCCACTTCACCCGAAATCGCGAGTGACGACGGCGCGTCGGTCCGCACGCCCGGGAGAAGATCGGCAAAGCGCGTCAACCATGCCGGCTGAAAGCTCAACTGGGTAGACAGCCCGCCGATGAAGCTGGACGACGGCTCGAAGCCCAGCGGCGGCCGGTTGAACGAGCTCTTCTCGTTCTGGAACAAGCCGGTGAAGTTGATCTGCCCCACATTCCCGAGGTCGTAGCGCGCGGCCAGACCGTAGATCGATGTCGGCGCGATGTTGAACGCGGCACGCTCCTCGAACTGCGCGCGCACATCGGCCCTGCCGCCCGGAAACAGTGAATCGGGCCGTGTGAATTGGATCTGCCCGGTGGTGTAATCGATCGTGTAATCGATGTCGCGCACGAGCAGTGCGTTGCCCACGTAGATGCGCTCGCTTCCCTCCCGGATCTGGAAACTGTTGAGCGACAGCAGCGATCTGTCGTCGGACGCCGACGCCTCGAGTCGCATGCGGAGCGTGAAAACCGAAGGAGGGGCCTGCGTCGTGAGGTACGCGCGCGGTGTGCGGTACAGCGAATCGTTGCGCTCTGAAGCCGCGAGCTTCGTAGAATCGGCGAACGGTGTCAGGTGCGGAAAAATCACGAAAAGGTCGCGAACGGGATCCCCTTGGTTGGGATCGCGCACACGCGGGAACAGCCGGTTGTACTGATCGAACTGGTTGGGGTCGGTCTCCAATGCGACGCCGAGCACGCTGAGGTACGGCTGACCGGCTGGTGAGCGCTCGCGCTGATTGACCATCAACGCGAGCGCCATGGATTCGCGGTTCACCTCGCGACCGCCGACTCGATATGCGTTGCGGATCTCGAAGCGGAACGAGGGCGCGGCCGCGGTCAGCCCCGGCTTGGGATCGTAGACCAGCCGCAGCGTATCGATCACCGAGGTGTCAGGATTCACCTCGATCGGGAACGTCCCGATCGTATCGGTCCGGCTGGCGGTGATGAAAGAGACCGCGAGGTGGTCGTTCTGATCGAGCCGGTTGGCGAGGGCGAACCACGTGCCGGAGGGATCGACGTAATAGTCCTTCCGCTCCTCGAGGATTTCCCACTCGAATGGGCCCGCGCGCTGACCCGCCGGACTGCAGTCGACGGCGGCCCCTAGGTTTCCGGGCGCGCACGCCACAGCCCGGACGCCACCCGCGTTCTGGTTGCCCGTCGATCCGGGCGCGACGGCGCGGCGGCGGTAGACGCGCAGCGCCGCGACTGTGAGCGAATCGGGTCGCGCGGTCTGGTCTAGCGACAGAATGTCGATCGCGGGATAGCCAGGCAGCCCCGTCGGATCGATTACGAAGAAGAAGCGCCCCGGCTCGTAATCGAGATCGCGCGCGTCCCGATCGATCGGCTGGCTCGTCGTTTGACCCACGTGGTAGATGCGATCCGTCACGACGTTGCCCTTCTGCTGGGCGTAGATGCCGCGAAACTCCATTGGCCCCAGTTGAGCGATCGCTTGCACGCCGAAGTTGTTCGCCGGGATTGCGGCACTGATGAAGCGCGACGACGGAGTCTGGAAGGTGACGTTCCCCGCCTCCACGCGCCGCACAATTTCATCCTCGAGCCCTTCGTACCAGAGCCGGATGTTGTTGTTGGCGTCGAATTCCCGCTGGCTATCGAAATCGACATCCACGTGCAGCCGCTGCGCGACGACGCCGCTGGTGCGCACCGCGTACAATGGATTGGGCGTGATCGTCGGGAATCCACTCTGGCAGCCCGAGAGCGCGACTTGGCGATCGGCAGCCGTGCAACGCAGGTTGCGAAACTGGTCCGCTTTCAGCTCGAAGCGCATGTTGAGCTGCATGCCGATGTCAGCATACGGGCCCAGTAAGCCGGCGGGTATGGCACGCGGCGGAGGAGCCGCGGGAGGCGGTGAGGGCGTGACCGCGAGCGCGGCCGGCACGGCATAGAGTGGGCGGCGGCGCGCGAGCAGCGAATCGGTCCATGCCGCGGCGAGGATTGCGGGCGGCACGCGCGCGCCGAGCCGACCGCCGGGCGCCAGCGCCGCATTTCGTGGCGCTGTGAGCGGCGGCACGCCGAACGTGTACACAGGAGCCTGCGCATGTACCTGGGGTACGACGAGCGTGAAGGCGAGTGACGCTATGCTGGCGAGACGACGCATCCCTTGTAGAGACTTGGGGTTCCGAATATAATGGCGCGACCAATCGTGCGCATCCTCAGCCGTTATATCCTCCGGCAACACATTCCTCCGCTCGCCTACGCGCTCGCGGCGCTTACGTTCGCGATGCTCGTCAATCAAATCGCGAAGCAATTCGGCAATTTCGTGGGCAAGGGACTGCCGTGGGGCGTCGTGTTTGAGGTGTTCGCGCTGTCTATTCCCTTCATCGTCGCGATGACACTGCCGATGGCGGTCCTGGTCGCCGTGCTGTACGCGTTCAGCCACCTGGCCGCCGACAACGAGATCACCGCGATGAAGGCGAGCGGTGTCAGCGTGGCACGGCTGCTCAGGCCGGTCGTCGGGGGCGCGACGTTCGTCGGCTTGATCGCCTTCGCCTGGAACGACCAGGTGCTTCCGCGTTCCAATCACGAGCTGCGGACACTCCTCATGGATATCCAGCGTAAGAAGCCGACATTTCAATTGAAGGAACAGGTGATCAATGAGGTGGTGTCGAAGCAGTTCTTCCTGCGCGCCGCCCGCATCGACCCAGCCGCGAACACCCTGACTGACGTGACCATCTTCGACCTGCAGGACCCCGATCGACGCCGGATCATCATGGCCGACTCGGGTCGTATGGCTTTTACCCCCGGCGGCACCGATTTGTATCTCACGCTGCGCGACGGCGAAGTGCAGGAATTCAAACGCAGCGAGCTAGAACACTTCAACCGGACATTCTATACAGTCAATCGAATCAAAGTCGCCAATGTCAGCAATACGTTCACGCCAACGGGGAATGACGATTACCGTGGGGACCGCGAGATGACGGTCTGCGCGATGCAGGAAGTCGTCGCGCGGGCGCGCAAGGACATGGCGCGCGTGCGGCGCGAGGGCTTCCTGGCGGTTAACGGCGAGCTGCGTCGACTCGTCAAAGTAGCGCCGCTGCCGCCGATTCCGGAGGACACGACACCCCCCCGCGCGTCGCTCTACTGCCAGGCGCTCGGCGCGTTGCAGCGCCTCGTCACTCCGACGCCCGCGGAAGCTCAGGAACCCCGTCAGACGAGGCCACGAGCGGCGGCGGCCTCGTTTGCCAACGCATCGCAGTCGACGGCGATGACGGCGTACGACCAGCGCCTCCGAGCCGCGCGGCAACGCGCCGCGATCTACGAAGTCGAAATCCAGAAGAAGCTGGCGATTTCGGCCGCGTGCATCATCTTCGCGCTGCTCGGCTTGCCACTGGCGATCCGCTTTCCGCGGGGTGGCGTCGGGCTGGTGATTGGCACGAGTCTCGCCGTCTTTTCCGTCTATTATGTCGGCCTGATCGGCGGCGAAGAATTCGGGGACCGGCTGATTGTTTCTCCGTTCCTCGCGATGTGGGCGCCGAACATCATTTTCCTCATCGTCTCGATTCCGCTGCTCTGGACGGTCGGGCGGGCCGGCAGCAGCGCGCACGGCGGTGACTGGAAGGATCTGAAGCGCGCCCTGTTCGGATGGAGTGGAAGCGTGCAACGGGAAACGGGAAACGGGTAATGCGACTCCGTTTCCCGTTCCATGGTTCCCGTTTCCCGATTCGCACGCTCGATCGCTACGTCCTCCGCGAATGGCTGCGGGTCTTCCTGATCACGCTGCTCGGCTTCCCCATTCTGGTGATCATCATCGATCTCACCGATAAGATGGATCAGTATTTGAGTCGCGGACTGCCGTCCCGGAAGATTGCGTTGTCGTACGTGTTCGACTTGCCCGAGAAGATGTTTCTGGTATTACCCGTCGCAGTGTTGTTTGCGACGGTGTTCACGGTCGGATCGCTGGGCCGGCACTCGGAGCTCACCGCCGCAAAAGCGTCGGGGATCTCGTTTCATCGTCTGGTGCGCCCGTTGTTCCTGGCGGGCGTGGCCGCGTTTCTCATGGGTTTAGTGCTCGGGGAGCTCGCCCCCGTCGCCACGACGAAACGGCTCGAGCTGCTGGGCGAGCGGACGATTCAATCGCTGCCGTCGCGGGACAACTTTGTGTATCGCGCCGACGGCGGGTGGGTCTACGCGATTCGCGGGCTGGATCTGCGCACCCGTCAGATGGTGGACCTCGTGCTGGAGCGCGAAGGCACAGGCGTCGAGTACCCCACCATCGTCCTCGCGGCCCAGAGCGCGACCTACAGCGACAGCGGCGCCAAGAAAAGGAGCCGGGATCCAGGATCCTGGATGCTTCAGCGCGGATCGCTCCGGTATCTCGAAGGCAAAGACGCCAGCGCTGAGTTCGCATTCACGTTCGATTCACTGCAGTCGCGCACGTTGCGCGAGAGCCCCGTCGATTTGCTGGCGCAGCCCAAGGCCCCTGATGAGATGCGGTACGCCGAGCTCCAGCGCTATATCGATGCCCTGGCCCGCAGCGGATCGAACGCCAAGAAACTCCAGGTCGAATTGGCGCTCAAGATCGCGATTCCGTTTATCTGCCTGCTGATCGCGCTGTTCGGCGCGCCGCTGGCGATTTCCTCGCCGAAGAGCGGCGCAGCCTGGGGCGTCGCGGCGAGTCTTGCGACGACTTTCATCGTGCTCTTAATGTTTCAGCTCGCGAAAGCGGTGGGCTCGGGCGGTGTGTTGCCCCCAATGCTCGCCGCGTGGCTGCCGAATCTTCTCGTCGGAGTCGCGGCGGTGTATCTGCTGCGTAAAGCACCCACCTAGCGTCCTTGACGCGGTCTATGGGGCGGGCGACTTTCTCCCGGTCTCATGCGTACCCAGGGCCCGCTTCCGCTCGCCTCGAAGGAGAGTCCCTTCATGCGCTCGATCGTTAGCTCGAGCCGCGCCGTCAAGGCTGCGGCCATTTTTACCATGCTGTTCGCCGGCGCCTTAGGCGCCCAGGGTGTGACCACCGGCGCGATCGGCGGGTCAGTAACCGACTCGGCCGGCACGCCACTCGAAGGCGTACGAATTGTCGCCGTACATGGGCCTTCGGGAACAACATACGCCGCCTCGACCCGCACTAACGGCCGGTTCACGCTCCCGGGGATGCGCGTGGGCGGGCCGTATCGCGTCACCGCGTCACGTGTCGGCTACCGGCCGACCGTCCAAAACGACGTCAACGTCGGCCTCGGCGCCACGAGCGACCTGCGGTTCCGGCTAGCCTCCGCATCGGTCGAGCTCGAGGCGATCACGGTAGAGGCGTCGGCCGACAACATCTTCAGCTCCGAGCGAACGGGCGCCGCGACGACCGTGACGAAGGAGCAATTGCAGAAGCTTCCCACCATCAGCCGCAGAGTCGAGGACCTGCTTCGCCTTACGCCGCAGTACAGCCCCATGTCGTTCGGGTTTTCATTTGCCGGCCAGGATAACCGGCTGAACAACATGACGATCGACGGGTCGTACTTCAACAATTCGTTCGGTCTCGCCGGTCAACCGGGGGACCGCACCGGTGTCACGCCCGTGTCCATCGACGCGCTGCAGCAGGTGCAGGTTGCGATCGCGCCGTACGACGTGCGCCAGGGCAATTTCACGGGTGCCGGCGTCAACATGGTGACGAAAAGTGGCGCGAACGCGTTTAGCGGATCGGCGTTCTACAACTTGCGCAACAACAACTACGTCGGCACGCAAGCCGGGCCGAACAAGTTTAATCCGGGAACGTTCGATTATACGAACATCGGCGTTTCGCTGGGCGGGCCGATCGTCAAGAACAAGCTGTTCTTTTTCGCCAATTATGAGGACGATAAGAATACACAGCCCGGCACAACCTTCACCGCGCGAAATTCCGTGACTGATTCGGTCCAGGGCACCACGACTCGCGTGCTGAAGTCCGATCTCGACTCACTCAGCAGCTACCTGCGCAACAATTTCGACTACGAGACCGGGCCTTATCAGGGCTACGATTTCAAAACCCCCTCGACGCGCTTTCTCGCACGGGTCGACTTCAACCTGAACGAGAACCATAAGTTCAACATCCGCTATAACCTGCTGAACTCAGTCGCGCCCACGCTGATTTCCAATTCCACCTCGCTGGGACGGGGGAATCG
>DATFVZ010000257.1:0-7940 GCA_035259785.1 Gemmatimonadales bacterium | reverse complement strand
CACGGCGATTCGCAACCGCCTGTGTGGGCCCACCTCCCCCTCCTCCTCCCCCGTTACCGTTTCCGTCACCGTTACCGTTCTCATCGGCGTCGTCCGGCTCGCGGTCTTCGGGGTCTTCGTCCTCGTCGGCCTCGATTAGATCGGAGGCGTGGAGGAAGGCGCTCTTCTCGGCGCCGATGTCGACGAAGGCCGCCTGGATACCGGGCAGGACAGCTTCGACCTTGCCGACGTAGATGTCACCCACCGAACGGCGGGAATCAGGACGGTCGACCAGGAGTTCAACAAGGCGGTCGTCCTCGAGAATGGCCACGCGGGTTTCCCGCGGGCTTCCGGAGATCAAAATCTCGCGCTTCAAAGCAGTTACCCTCGCGACCCTCAGGGAAGCACCCGGAGGGAAGCCTGTGGTTATCCCAGCAAAAGTCCAACGTGCCCGGTGGTACGGGCAGGGAAATGCGATTGGGTAGGCGGCTGAGTGACGCCAGAAGCCAATTCATGAGGGCAAAGCTAGGACAAGGCGGTACTTAGGTCAATCTATAAGACTGCCCAACAGTTGCCGTGCAATCACAATCCTCTGAATTTCGCTCGTTCCTTCGCCGATCTCGCAGATCTTGGCGTCCCGCATCATCCGTTCGACCGGGTATTCGGTCGTGTAGCCGTAGCCGCCGTGCAGCTGGACGGCCTTGGTCGTGGCCCGCATGCACAACTCCGACGCATACAGTTTGGCCATGGCCGCTTCTTTCTTGAACGGGTGGCCTTGCTGCTTCAGCCACGCGGCGTGGTACACGAGCTGTTTGGCGGCTTCGACCTCGGTTGCCATGTCGGCGAGCGCGAAATGCACACCCTGGAAACTCGCGATTGCCCGTCCGAACTGCTTTCTCGTCGTCGTGTAGGTGAGGCACTCCTCCAGCGCCCCCTCGGCGAGTCCGAGCGCGAGGGCCGCGATGCCGATCCGCCCGCCGTCGAGCGTATGCAGGAACTGCCGGAACCCATTGTTCACGGTGCCCAGCATGTTCTCCTTGGGCACGATCGCGTCCTGAAAGATCAGCTCGCGCGTATCCGAGGCCCGCCAGCCGAGCTTGTCTTCCTTCTTCCCGGACAAGACGCCACGATTTTTCGGGAGCTCCTTTTCCGGCGCGTGGCCGATCCCAACGCGCTTCGTCTCTTCGAGGTCGCACGTATCTTTCGTAACCATGAACGCGGTGATGCCGTGAGTCCGTTTGGCGGACGGATCGGTTCGCGCGGTCACGCAGAAGATCTCGCCGACCCCTGCGTGGGTGATGAAGATCTTGGAGCCGTTCAGGACGTAGTGATCGCCGCGGTCCACCGCGGTCGTCTTGGTGCCGCCGGCGTCCGATCCGGCTCCAGGCTCCGTAAGGCCGAAACCACCAAGCACTTTACCGGTCGCGAGCAACGGCACGAAGCGACGCTTCTGATCGTCCGTGCCGAAATCGACGATCGGCGACGTGCCCAACGTTGTGTGGGCACTTACGGTGATCGCGTGACTCGCATCGACTTTGGCGAGCTCGTGGATGACAGTGATGTACGACAAGTAGTCCATCCCTGATCCGCCCAGCTCCTCGGGCCATGGAATCCCGAACAAGCCGAGCTCCGCCATCTGCTTGATGTTTTCCCAGGGAAACCGGCTGTCGAGATCGAACTGGCGTGCCGTGGGTTTGACGACGGTGCGGGCGAAATCGCGCACCATGTCCCGAACCTGGAGGTGGTGGTCGGAGAAATAGAGGCTATCGTGCATGGGAAAAATATAGTTGCACAGTTGCGCAGACGGCGAAGTTGCAATGTCAAATCTGTTCCCCGAAATACCCGAGGATCAGTCGGCGATGATTGCCCCGCGACTCGACGTACTGGAGCATTGCGGGCGCAATGCTGCCCCAGCGCAGGTCCTCCGGACGCCACAGAATGAGACACTCTGAGCCTTGGCCGTCGCGGCCAGCGCGCCCTGCCTCCTGATAGTAGGCCTCTATGGTGGGCGGCGGCCCCCAGTGCAGCACCTGGCGCACATCGGGTTTGTCGATGCCCATGCCGAATGCACTCGTGGCGACGATGACGCCGACTTGCCCGGAGAGAAAGGCCTGCAGTACTCGCCGGCGGACAGCGGTGGTCAGCCCGGCATGGTAAGGAGCGGCTCGAATGCTGGTGCGGAGGAGTGCCCGAGTGACGAGCTCCGTGAGCCGTCGCGTGGGCGTGTAGATGAGCGAAGCGCCAGATCCGTCCTTGACACGCTGCCGTATGATGGCGAAGCGCTCGCGATCGTCGCGGATCCGGCGCGTCGAAAACATCAGATTTGGCCGGTCGAACGACGTGACGACGACGTCCGCATCTCGCATCCTGAGAACACGAAGGATGTCCGCACGAGCGGTTGGTGTCGCGCTGCCCGTGAGCGCGATCGTCGGTGGAGACCCAAGACGGGAGCGGTAGACGCCGATGTGCCGATAGTGGGGGCGGAATTCGTTGCCCCACTCGGTGATGCAATGCGCCTCGTCGATTGCGAGCAACGAGACCGCGGTTCGTCGCTCGCAGAGTCGGCGCGTCAGCGAGGCAAGGCGTTCCGGAGCGCAGTACAGCAGTGCGAGCCGTCCGCTCGTGGCGGCTTCGAGGACCACGCGCCGCTGATCGGCGTCGAGCTGGCTGTTCACGTATGCCGCCGATATACCCCGCCGTCGCAGCGCACCAACCTGGTCTTGCATGAGCGAGATCAGCGGCGAGACGACGATCGTGAGCCCGTTGCTCATCAGCGCGGGCACCTGATAACAGAGCGACTTCCCTGCCCCCGTCGGCAGCACGGCGAGCACGTTTCGCCCCGCAAGCAGGGGGCCGAGGACTCTGAGCTGATGGACGCGGAAGCGAGGGTATCCGAATCGCTCGGTGAGGACGCGTCGCGCGCCGTCGAGATGTCCGGAGAACGTCGACATGTCTCACGAATTACCGTACTCGCGGCCGGGACCCCTACCCCAAACGCGCGAGGGTGGTCACGTTTACGCGCATGACCTCGCTCAAGATCCTCACTCCAGTGGCGTTCCTGATGACTTCAACGCTCAATGCGCAGACGATTAGCTATCCGCCGGCTCACAAGGGCGACGTGGTGGACGACTATCACGGCACCAAAGTCGCCGATCCTTACCGCTGGCTGGAGGATGTGGATTCGCCCGAGACCAGGGGCTGGGTGGAGGCTGAGAACCGAGTCACCTTTGCGTACCTCGAGCAGATCCCCGAGCGGGAGCGCATCCGGGCCAGATTGACGCAGCTGTGGGACTATCCGAAATACGGGTCGCCCTTCAAGAAGGGCGGTCACTACTTCTTCTTCAAGAACTCGGGTCTCCAGAATCAGGCCGTGCTCTACAAGCAGAGCTCGCTCACCGCCGAGCCCGAGGTGCTGCTCGATCCCAACACGCTGTCATCGGATGGGACGGTCGCGCTTTCGACGATCGCGCTGGCGGAGGACGGTCGCACGATGGTGTACGGCACATCGGGAAGCGGGTCGGACTGGCAGGAGTTCCGCGTGCGCGACGTCGCGACAGCGCAGGATCGCAGCGATCATCTGAAATGGATCAAGTTCTCCGGCGCCGCGTGGACCCACGACGGCGGAGGGTTCTTCTACAGTCGGTATCCCGAGCCGGCCGCCGGCGCTGATCCGCTGCTCGACGTGAATCGTAACCAAAAGGTCTATTATCACCGGCTCGGCGCCGATCAGTCCGCCGATCGGCTCATCTACGAACGGCCGGATCATCCCGACTGGGGTTTTTCAGTCGAGGTGAGCGCCGATGGGCGCTACGCCGTCTACACGGTGTGGCTCGGCACCGATCGCCGGAATCGCGTCTACTACCAGGATTTGGGCGACGCGCGGCGGCCCAAGCTCGATGCGCCGGTCGTGCGCCTGCTCGACGCGTTCGATGCGGCGTACGGATTCATCGGGAATGATGGGCCGCTCTTCTACTTCCAGACGGATCATACGGCGCCGCGTGGGCGCGTGCTTGCGGTCGATACGCGTCGTCCGGAGCAAGCCTCGTGGCGGGAAGTCGTCCCGCAGGCTCCCGACGTGTTGGAAGGCTCGCAGATCGTGCATGACACCTTCGTGCTGCGCTATCTCCACGATGCGGCGTCGCAGCTGCGGTTGTACCGTCTCGACGGCAAAGCGCTAGGCGATGTCGCGCTCCCGACCATCGGCTCCATCGCGCAAGTCACCGGCGAGCGGCGCGACGACGAAATGTTCTACGCCTTCACGTCGTTTCTGTACCCGACGACGATCTTCCGCCACGATTTCAAGTCCGGAAAGTCGACCGTGTTCAAAGCGCCGGAGATCGCCTTCGATCCTTCAGGCTATGAAACGATCCAGGTTTTCTATCGCAGCAAGGACGGCACCCGCGCGCCAATGTTCCTCACGAGCAAGAAGGGACTCAAGAAGGACGGGTCGAATGCGACGTATCTCTACGGCTACGGCGGATTCAACGTCAACATGACGCCGGCATTCTCGATCGGAGTGCTGGCATGGCTCGAGATGGGGGGGGTGTTCGCGCAGGCGGTGCTGCGGGGTGGTGCGGAATATGGGGAGGATTGGCATCAGGCGGGGATGCTCGAGCGCAAGCAAAACGTCTTCGACGACTTCATTGCGGCGGCGGAGTACCTGACTGCCGAGGGCTACACGTCCCCGCGCAAGCTCGCGATTGGGGGAGGATCCAACGGCGGCCTGCTGGTCGGCGCGGTGCTGAATCAGCGACCCGAGCTGTTTGGGGCGGCGCTGCCTGCGGTAGGCGTGATGGACATGCTGCGGTTTCACAAGTTCACGATCGGATGGGCGTGGGTCACGGAGTACGGCTCGGCCGACAGCGTTGCGCAGTTTCCGTTTCTCTATCGCTACTCGCCGCTGCACAACATGAAGCCCGGGACGCAGTATCCTCCCACGCTGATCACAACCGCCGATCATGACGACCGCGTCGTACCGGGCCATTCATTCAAATACGCGGCCGCGCTGCAGGCGACGCAGGCGGGGCCGGCGCCCGTGCTGATCCGGATCGAGACGAAGGCCGGCCATGGGGCGGGCAAACCGACGGCCAAGATTATTGAAGAGCAAACGGATCGGTGGGCTTTTCTTGTACACAACCTGGGAATGTCCCTGCCAGCGCCACAGCCTTAGGAGACGCTAGGCGGAATCCTTCCAGTCGATCGGGTAGACGCGGCCACACTCATTGCACTTCGCGTCTTTCATGCCTTCTGGAATGATTGTGCGCGTGCAGCAACCGGGACACACCAAATGCGGTTGGCGCACCACGCTCCAGGACGTGGGACGCTGGCCGCGAATCTCGAGATCCTCTTTCGGGACGCGAATCTCGACGGCCGCCACATCGACCACGACCCAATCCTTCTTGGGGTCTTCGACGATGCGGTACCACGCGCCGCGACGCAGGCCTTGCCCTTCCGCCAGATTGCCGAGACTGCGCGCCCAGCCGATGTCAGCCATGCTTCCCCCGCACGAGCACGAGTATGGCAGCCTGTGGCACGACGAGATACGTCTTCCCTTCGAACGTGATTTCGACGGCGGCTTTGCGGAAGAACAACGCGTAGTCTCCCATCTCAGCCTGCATCGGGAGGTACTTCACGTCGGGGCCATGAATCTTCCACGGCTCCTCGTCCATGCTTGCGGGTTCGGCCATCGGTGTGCCGGGACCGGTCGCGACGATGCGACCACCTTGTACCTGGCGACCTTCGATTGCTGAGGGGGGTAGATAGAGACCGACGTTGGTGCGCTCCTCTCCTTCCTCAGGAGAGATGAGCACGCGGTCGCCGACGACAATCAACCGCTTGTGTTCATCGGTCACACGGGATGATTGTGCCGTTTCAGCACTTTGCGCAAGTCGTACCATGGGCGTGACGCCCATCACGCCTTGGACTCGTCACATCTATAACAATGTCCCGGCTAAAGAATGTCCGGTCGAATCCCCTCTCCGGAGCGCCTGATGCCAGACGTCGCCACCGCCGCGCAGACCCAGCAGTGGGCCTTCATCCTGTCGCAGTTGTTCGATTGGGTGATGGCCGGGCTCGCGTGGATTGTTCCTTTTCAGTCCCGAGTTTTCACTGGTCTGCTTCAGAGTGACTCCTTTTGGACCCTCGCCGGCGTGTCTGTCCTGCTGGTGCTGCCCGCAGGTGCGTTCATCGCCGGCGTCTGGGGCACGATGGTTTCGCTTTACACGATTCCCTTCCGCCTCGGCCGCTCCGTCATACTGCTGCAATCGATAGCCCTCGCCTGGTGGGATGCTCTGCGCATGGTGTGGTTCTACTGGGCGGGGCTCGTGAAGTTTGCCATCGTCCTCGTCGGTTGGGTGTGGGGACTCATGAAGCTGAGCGTGCAGCTCGTCTGGGGCACACTCAAGGGCGCGATTACGTCACCGCTGGCAATGCTCGACGCGACGTCGCGGCGTCCGGGCGTTCCCTGGGCGGCTTTCATCCTGCTGCTCGTCTGGTCATCGGTCGAAGCAACGATCTTCACGTTCACGCTGCGGCCTACGATGGCCGAGTTGCTCGCCGACCTGACCGGATACGAGGTCAACGCCGTCGCGCTCGTCTTGCTCCTCTGGGTATTCCTGGGAATCATCATCGCAGGCAGCTTCGCGTGTATTCAAGTGCTGAACGATGCCATCCTGGCGAAAGAGACCGGCAATATCGTCTTCATGATCCTGGTCGAAATCGCCGTCGCGATGTTTGAAGTGCTCTTCCTCTATCGCGAAATGGTGGATGCGATGACGCCGTGGCTCGCGCAACAGGGTGTCACACTGGGTGTGATCGGAACCCTCGGGCTCGCGTTCTTCGCGTGGGTCGGCGTGCGAGGTATGACTTGGTTCCTGTTCGGCCGCTTCGGCGCGCCCGCGATGATCGCGGTGATCAGCCGGCAACCATTGGGCGTCGATCCGGGAACCCAGGCGGGATCCGGCATGGCCGACTACTGGAAAGGCCCAATTGCTGCGCTCAAGGCCGAGCGCGATTGGTTCCGCAAGGAAGCTCGTGAGCTGTTCGAGCTGGTCTCGCTGCCCGTGTTGCAGGTCGTCGCGTCGGCGCTCAACTTCCTGTTCGTCGTATTCACCGGGCGCGGCCACTTCACGCTGCCCTTTAAGTCGATCGACGACGTGATGGCGGCGACGCACTTCCCGGCCCGTGTGAGCGGACAGGTGGCCCAGCCATGAGGCGCGCGGTCGCTGGGCTGCTGGCGCTCGGGCTGCTCGGCTGCGCGCCTCCGAAAGACGCCGGACCGCCGCGCTCGACGCTCGTTGTGGGGCTGGACGTGAGCGGCTCGTTCCGCCAGAGCGGGCATTTCGATCGGAGTGTCGAATTCGCGGCGCTCTACATCTACGGCCATCTCAACGGCCTGGGGGGGCTACGCCAGCCGACGGACATATTCATCGGGTCGATGGGTGGGCAGCAGCTCAACCAACCCAAGGCGTTTCATCCCATCCAGGATCTCAGCGGTAAGTCGATACCGGAGATCGAGCAGTCCCTCAGGGAGTGGTTCCCCGAGACCGACCCGCTCACCGATTTCAACACGTTCTTTCACCGGGTGTCGGTCCACGTCAGACGGCAGAACCTGGTGCTCTCCCCACTCAGCATCGTCATGTTCTCCGACGGCGAGCCCGATTTCCCCGGCGCCGGTCGCATTTCACCCGAAGACCGGTTTCGGCGAATCGATCTCACACCGCTCGAGTACCTCTCCCGCAGTGTGACGGTGCGGTTGCTCTACGCGACGCCGCGCGTCGCCCAGCTCTGGGAGCAGCAGGTTCCGCGCAAGCGGGTGCGTCTCTGGACCCAGGACTGGCAGGTCATGCAAGGCTGGCAACGCCACGTCGTGGCAGGCAGGGCGCCCGAGCGACAGGACTCGCTGTGGAGCTGGATGTCGGAAATCGTCGACTTCCGGGTGAGACGCGGGCGAATCCTGTAGA
>DATFVZ010000256.1:0-3056 GCA_035259785.1 Gemmatimonadales bacterium | reverse complement strand
TTGCCCGTCACGCCCAGCGCGGCGAATCCGCGGCGGTACACGAGGGACGTGACCGCGAGCGCCTCGTACGGGTGAAACGACGCGCCGGTGGCCATTCCCCGGCGACCACCGGTCGCGGGGTCCGGCACGATCTCCGCCTCGGTCCCGTAATCGAATGCCTGCGCTCCCACGCCCCAGATGAACCGCGAGACCCGCAGCGCCATCGCCGCGGTGGAAATGGCCGTTCCTTCGAGATACGGCTCGTACGAGCCTTCGAGACCGAGGTGGCGAATCGTCGCGATGCCTGCGGGATTGGCGAACAGGGCACCGGCGTCACCCACGATAGCGGCGCCCGCGCCGCCCATCGCCGCAGCTCGCGTCGATCCGGGGAGTGCGGTGAGAATCGAGCCTTCGCTCTGGGCGAGCATAGCGGCCCCCGGCCACGCGATCAGAAGCATCACGGTGACCGTCGTGACCGCCCATTTCATTGCAGTCGAATCACATTCAGCCGCGGCACAAACGAAGGGTTGATCAGCGCACCGCTCGGTGTCGTCAGGTGCAGCGTGAACCCGGGGTCGCCGCCGGGTTGCGTTGCGATGACGTAGACGCCCGAACCTGCACGCAGCGTGTCGCTGACATCCATGTCCCGGCCCACGCTCGCCTCGGGAATGAGCGGATAGGTATTCAGGAACAGACTCGGCCGTTGCGTGTGCAGCGACGAGAACACGGCATGTAAGGCCCAGGAACTGTATTGCAGCTCGGCCGGCGCGGCGCCGTTGTCGGTCATCCAATTCGCCAGTGCCCACCGACTCACTGTGGTGGCGAACGGTGTACCGGTGACGGCGGCGATGTTTTGCGCACCGGTGTTTGCCGTGCCAACGAGCGACTTGGTGAGAGCGTTCCACGCGGTGCTCGTGGCGGCCGACGCGTGGCGGTCCACCAAGTAGCGGACGAACAGCCACGCGGCTCCACGCTCCGCGAGGGTCCCGAGGCCCGCGGTCGGCAGCAGGAAATGGCCCTGGGTCGAGTCGAGATACTTATAGGCGTTGAACAGGTTGCCGACATAGAACCGGCATTCGCTCGTACCTATCGTGCAGTCCGCCGTTCTGGCGTCGGGCGTCGCTGCGTAACTGCGGCCCGCGAGCTCCTCGGCGTAGTGTGAGAATCCCTCGTTCAGCCAGAGCACCTCGCCGCTCCCGCCACGGACCAGCACATGCTGGTTGAAGCTGATCATGTGCTGGAACTCGTGCGCGAACGTGATCGGAAGGAACGCTTGAATCTCCTGAACCGTATGCTGACAGCTGAGCGTTCCGGTCGGGTCTGCCACCACGGAATAGAAGATCTCGCCCTTGTTGGAGCGAGGGTCGTTCTGGAAGGCGGGATCCAGGTCAGCGCCAAAAAAGAATCCCGCGACGAATCCGTTTTGTTGGCACTCGCTGGTTGTGACCAACTTGTTCACGACGTTGGTCATGAGCACGAGCACTACCGAATTGGCGTCGATGTCCGATTCGGCGCCAAAGGCCGCCGTGTCGACTCCGTAGAGACGCTGATCGAACACCTTGGCAATGCTGTCCAACGCAATCGAGTCGACCCCGCCGGCGGGTGCCAGTGTATCGACATAGATCGCAACCTTGGTCTTGAGCACGCGCACTCGTGCGCCCACGCGATCAAATCGCGAGCAATCGATTTTGGCGCAGACATTGAACGTGCGAAGGCTATTCGGCAGCGGTGGCGCCGCCCGCACCGCCGGGGAGGGGCTTGCTCGAGGTGTGGCGCCACGCTCCGGCATGAATCCCCAGGAACGCCGCTCGTCGCCCAGCCTCAGGAAGGTGTGAAAACGCTCGGCGCTCGGTGTCGCGATGCCAGTTCGTCCAACCGGAGGCGCCAGGGCGACCGGCCGAATGGTATCGCCGCCGAGCTGAAAGGCCGTCTTCTGACCTGGCGTTCCCGTCGCGAGTTGCGGGACGACGAGGTATTCCGCGGCCGAACCGGTGGCTGGGAACACGGCGCAGCCCTCGTTGGCGCCGACATCGAGCGACACGTATTCAAAGAGGGCGAGAGTGACGGGCATCCCGCCCCCTCCGGGACACGGCTTGATGCCGGGGTCGGTGCCCCCGCTACACGCGAGTAACGAGACTGTCGCGGTCAGCGACCAGAGCGGTTTGCGGAGCATCCAATTCCCCCCGTCGTTCCGTGACTTCACCAGTGCGCCGCAACGCCCATTGGAAGCAGATCGGACCGACCAACGCATGACATCCGATCATGGCCACGAGCAGCGCTTCCAACGAAACATTCCATTCCGGAAACGCACTGCGTAGCACGGCGGCGAGTGTGATGGCCATCCCGCCCTGGGATACCAAGCCGAGCCAGCCGTATCTACTTACATCGGCGCTGACGGGGGACTCGCCCCGCCAGCTTCGTCCAGCCAGTTGCAGCCCCCAGCGCAGTCCATTGACCCGCAGGGCAACAAGCAGAATTGCCCAGGGCCACAGCTTCAGCTCATCGAGCGGATTGAAACTGAGCGCTGCCCCCGCGAGTGCAAAAAATACGACATTGACCCCCACCGCGCACCGTTCAAGCTCACCATTGAGACGTTCGTGCGCGGCGGGAGCCGCGCTCCGCAGTGTAAACCCGGCCGTGAGACCGATCACCACGGCCCCGAATCCGGTCAACCGGACGATCTGAGCTATAATGAAAGCAAGCCCAACAAGCAGCCACGCACCCCGCATCCCCCCCGCCAACCACGAGCCCGGCCCCGACGCGGGGCGGAGATACTGGGCAAGCGCGATACCGAGTGCAACGCCAGTTCCGACGGATCCGATCAGATGTATCAGCGCCCGCACGGCACTTCCCGGCACGACTGCACCCTCACTGGCCACCACGCTCGCGAATGCCAGGACGACAATGAGCAACGCCGCGGCTCCGAGGGTTTGCACGATCGAAACGTCCAGCACGGTCTGTGACAACGGCCCACGAGAGCCGGCATCGACGTCTCGAATCACCGCCCAGGTAATAGTAGGAGACGCTGTCGCGGCGAAGACACCAAGCACGAGCGCTACGACCAGAGCATCACGAAA
>DATFVZ010000255.1:0-10621 GCA_035259785.1 Gemmatimonadales bacterium | reverse complement strand
TTCATGACGATCTGGCGGAAGGAGGGCAGCGAATGGCGCATCATTCGGTACATGCTGAACGCACTTCCGGCGCCCCCGCCGACCGCACCGCCCGCGCGCCGTTAGCGCGTTAGGGCTGGATCTCCGTCAGCGTGATGACGTCGGCGCGCGCATTGACCGCGTGCTGGCGCAAGGTATGCCCGTTCGCGGTCGCCATCACGGTCACAGTCCCCGCTGCCACATTGAACACGTACGCGACGCCGTCGGCCGCCGTCACCGTCGCCGTCGAGCTCGGCGCGCCGGCGGCGTTGTACTTCGCGGTCCCGGCCGGATTCGTTTGGACCGTGGCGTTCGCGAGGGGGGTGCCGGTGCAGTCCCGCACGACGACGCCGATAAAGCCGTTGCCTGCCTGTTGCGACTCGCCGACCGCCGTGCCGAGGATTCCGAACTCGAGACTCGTAATGGCGAGCACATTGGTCGTGTCGTTGGCGGCGATCGGTCGCGCCGGATAGGCGTATGTCGGCAGGTGGCCGCTTTTTGTCACGCGCAGGAAGCCGCTTACGGGCGTGCCTCCCGTCGCGAATGTGAGGCTGTAAAAGCCGGGCGTGGTCGACGTATCGCGGTCGAGCGTGTCGATGTCCGTGCGCAGGCCAAGTACTTCGGCACCGGCGAGCGCCGTCGGCGCGAGGGCGTTGCCGAGGACCTGACCGCCGATGGTGATCGAAGCCGGCGCCGTCGTCGGCAGCGCGGCGCCGAGACATGCGAACGCCGCGTCGGGACTGGAGGAATCGCCGCCGCATGCGGCCGCAATGCATGTGAGTCCAAGACCAAGAACAAAACGCTGCATCAGTCGACCTTGAGAGTTTCCGCCAATCTACGCGACTCGCGGCGCTGCAAGAAGTGAGGTACCCTAGGGCATGACCGAGAGCAAAAGTCGCCTCGAAGCGTTCAGCGACGGCGTATTCGCGATCGCTATCACCTTGCTGATTCTCGAAATCAAAGTCCCGCACGCGGACCACGGCCTCTGGGCGGGCATCATCGCGCTCTGGCCTTCATACATCGCGTTCGTCATGAGTTTCGTGGTAGTGTTGATCATGTGGGTGAGTCATCACCAGATGCTCGGCCTGATCAATCGCGTCAATTATCGGCTGCTCTTCGTCAATGGACTGCTGCTGCTCACGGTAACGTTCGTGCCGTTTCCGACCGCCGTGCTGGCGGAACATTTGAGCACGCCGGAGGCGAAACCCGCGGTTGCGTTCTATTGCGCGACGTTCGTGGTGAACGGCCTCGTCTGGAACCTGCTGTCCGAAACCATTACACGCACGGGGTTGCTGCGCTCCGATATCAAGGCATCGACGATCGCGGAGGGGCGAAAGGCCAATCGCCTGGGACTCATCGTATATCTCGTCGCCACGGCCCTAGCGTTCGTCCAGCCCTGGCTCGGGCTCCTGCTCAACGTGTCGCTATGGGCCTTATGGATTCGACTCGCGTATCGGCAGCATCTCTAGTCCTGGCGCCGTGGGTTCTCGTGCTCCTGGCGCTCGTTGGGTGCGCGAAGGGCAAAGACGAGCGGGAGTTCGCGGCGATGCAGGGGCGCGGCGAGCAGGTGATGGGCGTGAACCAATACACCTCCGCGCACGTCTTCGAGGACCTGCCGGACGGCGGGCGTGTGGTGCTCGATCGCGCCGATTCCGCCGACACGGCCGCCATCACAGCCATCCGCGCGCATATGCGCGACATCGCGACCGCGTTCCGCTCGGGCGACTTCACGAAGCCGTTCCAGGTCCACGCCCAAACGGTTCCCGGCACCGCCGTCATGTCAGCGCGCCGCGACGCCATCAAGTACGAGGTGATCGATCGGCCGAAGGGTGGGGAAGTGCGCATCCGGAGCTCGGATCCCGCAGCGGTCGCGGGCATTCACGAGTTTCTCGGGTTTCAGCGGAGCGCGCATCATGCGGCGGGGCATGAGACGCATTGAGCTGATCATCTGAACCCCGATGAGTGAACTCTGGGTCAAACCCTGTCAGGAACGGATAAGGGATTTCCGGCGCCTATAGCGACTTCCGCAATCTGCCTTAAAACTTGAGCCTATGACCAAATCGCTCATCATTCTCGCGCTTGCGTTCTCGGGCCCGCTCTCCGCGCAAGCCCCCGGCAAGTTCCCGCCCGACTCGCTCATCAACGTCAAGGTCATCCCGAAGAGTACGCCCGTGATACAAGTGGTCGGGATGATGCGCAACTTCGCGGGCTCGCTGGGGGTGCGGTGCCAGTTCTGTCACATCGGCGAGGAAGGGCAGCCGCTCTCCACGTTCGATTTCGCCAAAGACGAAAAGCGCACCAAACTCACCGCGCGGCAGATGATGCGCATGGTCGAGGAGATCAACCGGCGCATCGACACGCTCCCCCACGATCACGCCCAGCCGCATGACAGCCTGCGCGTCACATGCATGACCTGCCATCGCGGGGTCAGCCGGCCCGTACCCCTCGAGCAGCTCATCGCGGAGGCCGCGCAACTATCGGGGGGGGGAGTCGATTCTGCGACGCGCGCGTATCGAGCGCTGCGCGAGCGCTATTACGGCCGGGCGGCGTACGATTTCGGGGAGCCGACGCTCAATATCGCGGCGTTCCGGACTGCACGCGCCGGAAAGTTCGACGCGGCGTTCGCGCTCCTGAAGCTCAACGAGGAGCAGTTCCCGAACTCGTCGAACCTCTCGACGTTCCGGGGGAACATCAACTTGATGAAGGGAGATACCGCCGCTGCGATCGCGTCGTTCCGCGAAGCGGTCCAGCGCGACTCGACGAACGGCGAAGCGCGGGGTCGGCTGCGGCAGCTTACTCGATCGTCGCCTTGATCACCTTGTCCAGGCGAGGGAACTGCCGGGCGAGATAGCGCTCGCCTTCGACGGTCAGCCGGTATTGCTCGGGCCCGCGCCCGCGCGGCGCGCCTTCGCCGTATCCGTTGTACAGATTGTCGACGACTTCCATTCCCGACACCACCTGCCCGAACGGCGCGAAGCCCATGGCGTCGAGCTGGTCGTTGTTGCGGTAGTTGATGAACACCTGCGTGGTGCGGGTGCCGGGCCCCGCCGTCGCGAACGACACCATGCCGCGCCCGTTTGTGCGACGCACCGGATCATCGGTAATGCGGCGCTCGCGCCAAGCGGTGGTGACGGCGGAGTCGCCGTGAATCCCGAACTGCGCCATGAAGCCGGAAATTACACGGAAGAATCGCACGCCATCGTAGTAGCCTGATCGCACGAGGTTGTAAAAGCGGTCCGCGCCGAGTGGCGCCCAGGCGCGATGCACGGAGATGACGAAGTCGCCCTTCGTCGTCGTGAAGCGTGCGCGAAAACTGTCGGGCGCCTGCGTCGCGAACGCCGGATTCGTGGGATCGTGAAAGTCGGGTGCGGCGCCCGCGCCTGCGCCAGCGCCGACGCCGACGCCGCTGCCCTCACCCGCGGGTTTGTCCGCCGACTTCTTGCACGCGACGGTGAGCGTTAACAGCACACAAAAAGTTGAGAGGTATCGCATGGCGCTATCCTACGCTGTGCGCGCGCCGTTGCCAAGGCATCGAATTTGCCCTGCGCCGGCACTGATGGGTTGCGCGGAATATTGTGGCGGAGGAAGACGTGTCCGCTCAGCTCTCCCAGATCTTGTTCTGTCGAGTTTCAGGCATCCACAGCAGCGAGAGAAACAAGGCAAGCGCGGGCAGCGCAATCGGGTAGGCGAGCGCCGCGAGGAGGCTGCCGCCCGATTGTCTCCACGCCCACGCCGTGATGAACGGCACCAGACCGCCGCCCCAGCCGTTGCCGATGTGGTAGGGCACGGACACCGACGTATAGCGGATGCGGCTCGGGAAGAACTCCGCGAGAAACGCGGCGATGGGGCCGTACACCATCCCCACAAACGACACGAGCACCGTGACGATCAGAATCGCGAGCAGATAGTTCAGGGCGTCCGGCCGCGCCACCTTGCTGAGCAACGCGAACAGCGGATAGTAGCTCACCGCGGCGAGGAGGAATCCGGTGAGGATCACCGGTTTGCGGCCGATGCGATCCGAGAGCGCGCCGCACAGCACGAGGGTCGGCGTGGCAATGAGGAGGGCAACGCCGACGATCAGGTTCGATGTAAGCAGGTCGAGCTTGTTGACCGTCTGAAGGAAATAGATCGCCCAAAACTGGCTCGAGTACCACACGCACCCTTCGCCGAGCACGACGATCGTGGCGATGGCGACGTAGCGGAGATTTTGTCCCGTGAACGCTTCTCGCCAGGGATTGACCGCGGTCTGGCCCTTGGCCTTGATCTGCTGAAAGATCGGCGTCTCCTGCAGTCGCCACCGGATGTACAGCGCGACCAGAACGAGCAGGAGCGAGACGAGAAATGGAATGCGCCATCCCCACGCGGTGAACGCGTCTTTTCCCAGAGCGAGCTGCGTCCCCGTGATCACCGCCAGCGCGAGCACGATGCCGAGCGTCGGGGAAGTCTGGAGCCATCCTGTGTAGTAGCCGCGCCGTTCGTCGGAAACGTGTTCGGCAACGTAGGTAATGGCGCCCCCGTATTCCCCCCCCAGGCACAGCCCCTGCACCAGACGGAGGACGAACAGAATGAGCGGCGCGGCCAGGCCGATCGTCACGTACGTCGGCACGACGCCGATCAGCGCGGTGGAAAGGCCGATCCCGGTCAGCGTGACGAGAAACGTGTATTTCCGGCCGACGAGGTCGCCCACTCGGCCGAACACGAATGCTCCGAGCGGGCGGATCAGGAATCCGATTGTGAAGAGCGCGATGGTACTGAGGAGCGCCGCCGCCGGATCCGTCTTGTCGAAGAATTTGACCGAGAGTATGCTGGGACCGAGCAGACCGAACACGTAGAAATCGTACCATTCGATGATATTGCCCACTGCGGCGGCCGTGACGACCTTCCGCAACGCGGGGCGCTCCACGTTGGGAGCGGGGTGGGGATTTTGCATGACCGAGCGTAGTCGTCCCTTTCTCACTGCGCAATGGCGCAACCTGATCATCCTGACCTACGCCGTGGACCCGACGCAGCTCATCGATCGGGTACCCGCCGGCACCACGCTGGACTCCTGGCGCGGCAAGACGTTCGTCAGTCTGCTCGGCTTTCAGTTCCAGGACACGAAGGTGCTCGGCGCGCCGATTCCGTTCCATCAGGATTTCGAAGAGGTCAACCTGCGTTTCTACGTGCGGCGCGTCGTCGGTGACGAGGTCCGCCCCGGTGTCGTGTTCATTCGTGAGCTCGTGCCGCGTCCCCTGGTCGGTGGGATGGCGCGACTCCTCTACCGAGAGCCATACCTCGTCGTCCAGATGAAGAGCACGGTGGAGCCCGGGCCGCCGCCGAGCGTCGCGTACGAGTGGAACCTCGACGACCGGAAATGTGTGATCGCGGGAGGGGGCGAGGGCGAGGGCGCGATCGCCGCTCGCGGGTCGCTCGAGGAGTTCGTGACGCACCGCCTCTGGGGCTACAACGGTGAGCCGGGCAAGGACACGCTCGAGTACTATGTTCACCACCCGCCCTGGCGACTGTGGCAAGCGCGCAACGCTACGGTCGTCTACGATGCCGCTCCCCTCTGCGGCGTCGAGCTGGCGCGCGAGCTGAGGGCCCCGATCTCCGCCCTCGTCGCGGACGGCTCGGCGGTGACCGTTCACTGGAGGACGCAGATTATCGGTTAGGAAAGGCAGCACACCCTTCAGGGTGTGAAAAAACATCGAGACCATCTAGTTTCTTCTTGTATGAGACTTTCGCCTCTCCTGTCCGTCGTCCTGCTATCCGTTTCGTCCCAGACTGCCGCTCAAGCCACTCAGGACACGTCCAGTCCGGTTCTCGAGGCCATGAAGGTCGAGCTGGCGCGCGCGCTTGCCGCGCTGCGCACGGGCCCCACGCCGCCGTACTTTCTCGGCTACGACATCACCGAGCAGCGTGAAGTCAGCGTCACCGCGTCGTTCGGGGCGATCACGGATCGCAGTGATGAACGCCGCCGGGCGCTCGACGTGCAGCTGCGCGTGGGATCGTACTCGTTCGACAACACGCACGCGGTCCGCGGCGAGTTCCCCGATTTTGCGATGTTCTTCAACGCCCCCGTCGACATTCCGATCGACAACGATCCCATGGCGATTCGGGCGGCGCTGTGGTACGAGACCCAGCAGCGCTATCGCGACGCGGTTGAAGCGCTCAGTCACGCGCGTACCAATGCCGGGCTGCGGGTGGCGCCCGAAGATTCCTCGCCCGACTTCTCGCGTGAGTCACCGGAGCACTACATCGAAGCCGCGGAATCGCTCGTCGTCGATCGCGCCGCGTGGGAAGCCAAGCTGCGCCGCTACACGGCCGGCTTTGCGCGCGAACGCGATATCTACGGCGCGAATGCGCATTTCAGCGCAACCGTCGAAACGCATTGGTACGTGAACAGCGAGGGGACGACGATCCAGACGTCGCAGCCGGGCTACCGCCTCTACATTGCGGCGTTCAGCAAGGCCGACGACGGCATGGAGCTGCCCCGGTATGAGTCCTTCTTCGCCGCGACACCGGAGGGCCTGCCCGACGATGCGACAGTGCTACGCGCCGTCGATCGCATGATCGCGGACTTGCAGGCGCTGCGGCGCGCCCCCGCTATCGACCCCTACACCGGACCGGCGATTCTCTCGGGCCGCGCCAGCGCCGTCTTCTTCCACGAAATCCTCGGCCACCGTTTGGAGGGACACCGGCAAAAGAGTGAAGACGAGGGACAGACCTTCACGCGGAAGGTGAGCGATGCAGTGCTGCCGACCGGTTTCTCCGTGTACTTCGATCCGACGCTGCGGAAACTGGGCAACACCGATCTCGCGGGGTACTACCGCTACGATGACGAAGGCGTGAAGGCGCGTCGCGTCGGCGCCATCGAGCGGGGCATGCTCAAGACGTTTTTGATGTCGCGCATGCCGATCGAAGGATTCGCGAATTCGAACGGGCACGGCCGGCGACAGGTGGGGTTTGCGCCCGTGGCGCGACAATCGAATCTGATCGTGCAGGTCGCGGCGCCCCGCACACGCGCGCAGCTGAAGCAGCAGCTCATCGAGCAGATCCGCCGCCAGCGCAAACCATACGGGATGTTCTTCGACGACATCGAAGGCGGCTTCACCATCACGCAACGCGGCATTCCCAATGCCTTCGAAGTCCTGCCCGTCATGGTCTATCGCGTCTTTCCCGACGGGCGTGAAGAGCTGGTGCGTGGCGTCGATCTGATCGGCACTCCGCTCACGGTCTTCAGCAAGGTCACCGCCGGTGACGACCAGGTCGCCGTGTTCAACGGAATGTGCGGCGCGGAGTCGGGATTCGTGCCGGTGTCCGCCGTGTCGCCCGGTGTGCTGATTTCGCAGATCGAGATTCAGAAAAAACCGAAGTCATCGGAACGGCCGCCGATCCTGCCGCCGCCGCCGCTGGCCCCCGAGCGTGACACCGGCAGCGCGGTGCTGCGCGCCATGCGTGACGAGCTGGCTCGGTCGATGGCCGAGCTGCGGCTCGACACGATGCCGCGGCCCTATTTCCTCTCATACCGAATCGACGACGTCACGCGCCTGAGCGCGGAGGCGTCGCGCGGCAGTCTGATCGGGAGCACCGACAGCCGCAGCCGCCGGCTGACCGTCGAGCTGCGCATCGGGGACTACGCGTTCGACAACACAAACTTCCTCGGCTCACCGTCGAGCATGTTCGACTTTCTTGGAGAGTTCGGCGGCGGCATGGGCGAGCTGCCGCTCGACGATGACTACGCGGTGTTGCGTCGCGAGCTCTGGCTCGCGACCGACGGATCCTACAAAGCAGCGGTGTCGGATCTCGCGCAAAAACGTGCGGTACTCGCGAACCGAACTCGGCGCACCGATCTCCCCGACTTCAGTCGCGAAGATCCCGTGACGACAATCGATACGGTTCCCGCGCCGCGCCTCGATCGGAGCGCGGTCGAAGGCGTGGTGCGTAGCGCGTCCGCCGTATTCCAGGCGACCCCGGATGTCTACCAGTCGGAGGTCACATGGTCGGGCGGCTTTGTCCGCACGTGGTACGTCAATAGTGAGGGGACGTCTTACACACGCATCGTGCCGTGGGGCTCGGTCCACGCGAACGCCAGGACGCAGGGAACTGATGGGCTGCCGCTGGAAGACGGCCTCGCCGAGTATCGGAACACGCCCGACGACCTTCCCGACCGCGAGGCGCTGACTCGCCAGGTGCAGCAGTTCGCGACCCGATTCACGAAGCTGCGGGAGACGCGGCCGTCTGAGACCTACAACGGGCCCGTCCTCTTCGAAGGGACCGCTGCGGCTGAGCTGTTCGCCTTGGCCTGGGGCTCGCAATTCTCGGCCGAACGTGCGCCGATTTCCGAAAACGGGATGTTCAGCCGTCTCAGTGGCGGCGAGGGACTAGTCGATCAGATTGGCACGCGCGTGCTGCCGCGTCCATTCACGGTCATCGAGAATCCCACAATCCGCCAATTCGAAGGACGATTCATCGGGGGCACGCTCGTAGACGATGAGGGTGTCCGGACACGGGAAACGCGACTGGTCGAGCGCGGCGTACTGAAGACGCTGCTGACGACGCGCGTCCCGGTGACGGGCATCCCGCGCAGCTCGGGCAGCCGGCGGGGTGGCGGCGCCGGCGTCACGAACCTGTTTGTGACCAGCGACAGTGGACTTTCCGACGCGCAGCTCAAGAAGCGCGCACTCGCGCTCGCCGCCGAACAGGGGAGTAATGGCTACGCGATCGTGATCCGACGCATCGGCTCGGGCAGTGGCGGGCGTGGCGTTGGCGGGATCATGGCTGCGATGCGCGCTGCCGGCGTCGGGGGAGCGGGGGCGGGCGCCATACCGGTCGCCGAAGCGGTAAAACTCTATCCCGATGGTCGGGAGGAGCCGATCCGCGGCGCGCTGCTCGCGGGCATCAGTGACGCGTCCTTCAAGGATATCGCCGGGGCGTCGCGCTCGCGTACCGCGCTTACGCTCCCGGCCCGAGCCGGCTTGCGAGGCATGTTCACGATGTTCTCGATGCGGCGATCATCGTTTGGCGGGTTCGGCCAGACAGCCACCTATGTTGTGCCGTCGCTGCTGTTCGAGGAGCTCTCCATTCGCAAGCCGACTGGCGACGGGATGGCGCCGCCGGCCTTCAGCCCACCATGGGCGGAGACCTCGCGCGAGTGATGCGAGGGGGGAGGGGGGGGGCGGCGCTCGTCGGGGGGGGGCTGCTCGCGATGCTGGCCGGCACGGCCCCGTGCCAGCAGGTCGTCCGAGGAACAGTGTTCGACAGCCTGCTGGGCGTCCCGTTGTCGAGCGCGGATCTGTGGCTGCGTGGCACCAATTGGCGCGCGCGGACCGACTCGATCGGACTCTTTGCCTTCGACAGCGTCGCTCCGGGCGAGTACACCGTACTCCTCTCACACCGCGGTCTCGATTCCGCTGGACTGTACACTCTGCCGTTACCGTTGACCGTCCGTGCCGGCGACACGGGCCTTGCACGGTTGGCGATCCCGTCGCTCGGGACGCTGTGGGCGCGACGCTGCGGGCAGGAGCTGACCCCTCGCGCCGACAGCGGGCTCGTCTTTGGCGTCGTTCAGGATGCTGCGACGGGAGCGCGCCTGGAAGGGGCGGGCGTCTTGCTTCGCTGGCTGCGTATTACGCAGACGGACCCGATCAACGTCACGACGCAAGAGCGCAATCTCACCGCGCGCACCGATTCGACCGGGACGTACTATGCCTGCGGCGTCTCGCGTGACATGAAGATTGCTTTGCGCGGTTACGCCGCTCACGATTCGACCGGCATGCTCGATCTGCAGCTGGGCCGCCGCGGCGTCGGTCGACAGGATCTCAAGATCGCGCTGGGCCCGGCGCGTCGACCCGCCGTGTTGCGCGGCAACGCGCAGACCGATGAACAAACGCCGCTGTACAGCGGCCGGGTGTCGGTGCGTGAAGGGCGGAGCACTGTCGTCGAGGCCAGCGGCGGCTACACGGTGACAGGGGTGGCGCCCGGCACACAGTGGGTGACGGTTCAGGCCATCGGCCGAGCCCCCGTCGGGCGGGCTGTGGACTTCCGCGCCGGCGACACGACTTGGCTTGATGTGGCGCTGGGGCCATTGCCTGTTTCGCTGTCACCCATCCGCGTCGTGGGGCAGCCTTCGCGTATGCTCCAGGAGTTCGAAGAACGCCGCCGCGCCGGGCTGGGCTACAGCCTGGGGGAGGCGGAGATCAAGGGTGCCGGGTCGCTGCGGGGCGTCGTCGGCGCACTCCCGACGGTTCGCATCGGGCGCGGGTCGGGTATCAAAGACTTCGTGGTTATGCTGCCTCGTCCGGGGGTGGACGCGCGCGGCTACTGTGTTGCAACCCTCTACGTCGATGGTTTCCTGTCAGATTACGATCAGCTGCAGAACTACCGTCCCGAAGACCTCGTGGGCATCGAGATGTATCCCCGGGCGAGCCTCGCCCCGATCCAATTTCAGTCGATCTCGACCGGGTGCGGGGTGCTGATCATCTGGACCAAGTATTTGAAATAGCTGTTATTGCGCCGTGAGTTATCTTAGCGCATGGCTGATAGCAGTTCGTTCGGCTCACGCGGAGGGGGGTCCTCCGGCCGCCCGACCCGAGGAGCGGGATCGCTCACGGTGCATCTCGCC
>DATFVZ010000254.1:0-3703 GCA_035259785.1 Gemmatimonadales bacterium | reverse complement strand
CTTTGATCGGGTCCAACATGCAGTAGCCGTCTTCGATATCGCCGAATCCGTGCCAGGCATCTCCGGGATGGAGTACCCAGACGTCGGGATCGCTCGCGAGAAGCTCCGGCGACGCGTCGGCGAAAGGAATGGCCTTGCCGCCTTTCCCCTGCTTTACTGTGTCGGGGTTCCAGGTGTTGAAGAACCATTCCTTTTTCTGAGCAAACTCGCGATGCACGCGCCCCATCGTTTGCCGGAATGCCACTGCTTCCTCGATCGACTCGGCGGTGATCGCGATGCCCCCAGGACCATCCATCATCGCCGCCGTGACGTCGTTGGAAACGACGATGGGATAGAGCGGCGACGTGGATGCGTGCAACATGTATGACTCGTTGAAGCGCGCGTGCGGGATGGGCCTGCGGCCGTCGCGGATGTGCAGGAATGACGCTTGCGACAGCGCCGCGAGCAGCTTGTGCGTCGAGTGCGTCGCGAAAATCGTCGGTCCCTTGTGGTCCTTCGGGTCGCCGTGCATTGCGTGGCGGTCGCGATACAGCGGATTGAAGCGTGCGTAGGCGTACCACGCCTCATCGAAGTGTATGCGGTCCACGCTCGGGTCGAGCAGCTCCTGCACGCGCTTGGCGTTGTAGCATAGCCCATCGTACGTCGAATTCGTAATGATTGAATGCACGGGCCGTGTCTCGATCCCCGCTTTGACGAGCGGGTTCGCCTTGATCGCGGCCTTGATCGCGGCCGGCGTGAGGCGGTCGGGCAGAATGGGACCGATGATGCCGTAGCGATTCCGCACGGGAACGAGGTAGGTGGGAATCGCCCCCGTCATCACCAGGCTGTGCTCGATCGATTTGTGGCAGTTGCGGTCGCACAACGCGATCTGATCGCGGGCCACGGCGGCCATGAAAATGACCCGGTTCGACATCGACGTGCCGTTCGTGACCGAATACGTCCGGTGCGCGCCAAACACGCGGGCCGCGTAGCGCTCGTGTGCTCCCATCGCTCCGGAATGGTCGAGCAGCGAGCCCAGCGCGCCCACGCTGATCGAGAGATCGGACCTCAGCAGGTTTTCGCCGAAATAGTCGAAGAACACCCGGCCGACGGGCGACTTGAGAAACGCGGTGCCCCCCGTATGGCCGGGCGTGTGCCATGAGTATTCGTAGACCTGACTGAACTTCATGGTGGCGGCCGCCAGGGGCGGCATCATCACCTCGAGGTAGCGTCGGATTGCCGCGGCCACGCGGCCGCCGACGAACGCGGCCGTATCCTCGAGCGTCCAGATGTACTCATCGACCATTTCCATCACATCGATGGGGATCGACGACGCCTCGCCCCGTTCCGCCATGAGGAAGATGGGAATCTTGTCGTTGCGCGAGCGCACAAACCTGAGCAACGCGCGCGCCTTGTCGTGGTCGCGCTCGCCATTCGATCCGAGCGCCCAATCGAGTAACAGGGCGTGGATGGCCGTGTCCGATACGACGACGGACATGCCGTCCTGGGCGGAGGCTGTTTCCACCACGTCGATCGCCCGCTCGTTGAGCTCCTTTACGAGCGTCCTGGCCGCATGCCCTTCGGCGGTGGCGGTCGGGAGCTCATCGTCCACCATGAGCGCCCGCAGCTGGATGCGCTTCATTCTTCGCTCAATCATGTTCCTAGCTCCTGGCTCCTAATTCCTGATTCCTGGTCACTCCGGCCGTGTGTTCCACCGATAGAAGGTCACGATGTCCGCAGTCGGCTCACCGAACGACTGTACGAACAGGGCCCGAAACTCGGACGTGGGATAGAGTCGGCTGAGCGTCTGGTCCACGAGCGTGCGAAAAGCCTCATCGCCGCGCGGGAGCGGCAGGGCGAATGCCTCGTAGGTGAACAGCCGGTCCAACACTTCGAGCTTTGATCCCGAGGGGTTGTGGGCGATGGCGTCGAGCAGGACCGAGCGGTCGCCGAAGAAGACGCTCGCGCGCCGATCCAGCACCGCGGTGAGCCCCGCATCGTAGGTGGTCACCGGAGCGACCTTGGACGCGAGCTTGAACTCATTCACCTTCGCGCCCAACCACGTCTCGGCGGTAGTCCCCTGGATGACTGCGAACGTCTGGGTCTGCAGCAGCTGGCCCGCCGACGCCCGCCATGTGGGACTGGATGGAGGGCGCTGGTTCAGGATTTCGGTCAGCCGCTCGGGCGCGTCCTTGCGCAGCAACGCGCCGATGCCGCCCGGGAACACCGGGAGCGAAAAGGCGACTTCCGCTCTTCGGCTCCACGTATCGCTGTCGGCACCACAGAACGCATCGACTTTCCCCGTGCTGACGGCCGTGAACCGATCGGCGGCACCGACCGCGACCCACTCGATACTCAACGTCTGCAGTCCGAGCTCACTCTTCACCGCGTCAGCCACTTTCTTGCAGAGCGCGATGGTGAATCCTGCCGGGTTGCCGGACTGATCGCGGTACGAAAAGGGCCGTGCGTCGGCTTGATAGCCGAACTTGATCCGGCCGGCCTGCTTGATCCGCGTGAGTGTAGGGGACGCGATCGCCCCCTTCTGGGCGAGAGCCGGCGAGACGATCGCGAGACTGAGAATGGCGCAGGTCGTGCTGGTCATGAGGCGTAGCATTATCCTGTCTCCTTTCAGGCTCGGACCGACGCGCTGGGCGACGGCTCCGGAATACCGCGCGCACTCGTGCGCCGTTCGGTGAAGCGGTATGCAATGAAGCCCCAGAGCAGGTAGGTAAGCGACGCCACGAGCATACCGCCCATGACCGCCTCGAAGCCTGAGGCGTAGAGCGCGTACGTGCTGTACAGCATCGCGATGACGGCGATGATGGAGTTGCGCCGATACACGTTCTGGGGAGCATTGGCCATTTTCATCATCACGCCGAGGGCGGACAGCGCGATGATGTAGGGAATCACGTTGGTTACCACGGCGAGACTCACGAGCTTGCCGAACTGCTTGCTCAGGTTGGGTGAGATTGTGGACAGGGCGAGTCCCGTCTGGACGACGCCGAGCACGAGCATGCCGGCAATCGGCGCCCCGCTGGCGTTCACTTTCGAGAACAGCTTCGGGAACATGCGCTCGTCGGCGGCCGCCTTGCCCGTCGACGCGATGGTGAACTGCCAGCCCAACAGTGAGCCCAGGCAGGCCAGGACCGCCAGCGCCATGACGATACGGCCGACGGTCGGGTTGAACATGTGCTCATACGCCGTGCCGAACGGGCCGGTCGACTTGGCCAGCTCGTCGTTGGGGACGATGCCCTGGATCACGGCCGTCGAGAGGATGTAGATGACGCCGGCGCCCAGCGTGCCGAACAGGCACGCGAGCGGCACGTTCTTCTTGGGGTTCTCCACGGCGTCCGAGTTCTGCGCCGCCGACTCCATGCCGAGGAATGCCCACAAGGTGAGCGAAATGCTCGATCCGATCCCCGCTCCCACGGTCATCCCCTGCGGATTCCACGCCGACGAGAATGTGGCGCCGCTGAACCAGAACCAGCCGATGACGGAGAGCATGCCAACAGGCAGAATGACCCCCCAGACGGTGATGGAGCCGATTCGCCCGGTGACCGATGGGCCGCCGAAGTTGGCGAACGTCGTCAGCCAGAGCAGCACGATTACGCCGAGGCAGGTAGCAATCGGCGCTGACGAAAGCCATGGAACGAACGCCGAGAGGTAGCCCACGGCGGAGATCGCGATCGCGACGTTGCCGATGGCGAGAGACAGAAAATAGAGG
>DATFVZ010000253.1:0-17833 GCA_035259785.1 Gemmatimonadales bacterium | reverse complement strand
CTCCCGGAGCATCTTGAGGACCTCCTCGTTCGCCCCGCCGTGCAGCGGCCCGTACAGCCCCGCCGCCGCGGCGGCGGTGGCCGAGTACGGATCGGCGTGGGAGCTCCCCACGGTGCGCATGGCGTGGGCCGAGCAGTTCTGCTCGTGGTCGGCGTGGAGGATGAACAGCACGTCGAGCGCCCGCTCCAGCGCCGGGTTCGGCCGGAAGGTGAGCTCGGTGGCCTTCCACATCATGTTCAGGAAGTTGCCCGCGTAGGACAGGTCGTTGTCCGGGTAGGCGTAGAACTGGCCCACGGCGTGCCGGTAGGCGAACGCCGCGATGGTCGGCATCTTGGCGATCAGCCGCACCCGCTGGAGGTTCCGGGACTCGGGATCGTGGATCTCCTTCGCCCCCGGGTAGAACGTGGAGAAGGCGCCCACGGTGCCCACCAGGATCCCCATGGGATGCGCGTCGTGATGGAAGCCGTCGATGAACTTCTTGATGTTCTCGTGGATGATCGTGTGATGCGTAACCTGGTAAACCCATGCGTCCAGCTCGGCGGCCGAGGGGAGCTCCCCGTTGAGCAACAGGTAGGCTGTTTCCAGGAACGTGCTCTGCTCGGCGAGCTGCTCGATCGGATAGCCGCGGTAGCGTAGGATCCCCTGGTCGCCGTCGATGAACGTGATCGCGCTGCGACACGCCGCCGTGTTCATGAAGGCGGGGTCGTAGAGCATCAGCCCGAAATCGTCACCGCCGCTCTTGATCTGCCGCAAATCAGCCGCGCGAACCGTCCCATCCTGGATGGGGAGTTCGTAGCTCTTGCCCGTGCGATTGTCGACGACGGTGAGCGTTTCCTTCGGCACTACGCCGTCCTGGATTGGGTGCCGCGAAAAGATAACCCGAAAAAGCGACGGTAATGGACGGTAGAGGACGGTACAGGTTATGGCTTTCTTCTACCGTCTTCTACCGTCCTTTACCGTCTCCTACCGCCGTCCTATCTTCGCAAGCCGTGGCGCCACCCCGATCAAGTCTCTACCCGACGCGCTCGGCCGCGGGAGCGCTCCTCGGACAACAGCTCGCCGGGCGCGGCTATCAGACCGCTGTTCTGCTCGGCATCACGCCAGAAGGCGTCGAGATTGCGTCGTACGCGGCGAAGGCGATGGGAGCGCAGTTCGACGTCGTAATCGCGTCATTCATCAAGCTCGGTTCGAACCTGGCGCCGGTGGGGGCGATGGCGGAGTCCGTACCGGCCGAAATGGATCCCGATTTCCAGCCAGGAATGAATCTGCTGGAAAAGCTCCAGGCGGCGATCGATGAATCGCGCGCGCGCGTCAAGCAGGACCTAGTGCTGTTTCGCACGGAGGGGCCGGCGAAGAAGCTCGAGGGACGCACTGCGGTCATCGTTGATGGACAGATCGTCTATCCCTGGAAGGTGCTCGCGGCGGCGAAGGCGGTGGAGCGGCAGCACGCGAGAGAAGTGGTGATCGCGGCGCCCGTGGCGGCACAACCAGCGGTGGAGCGCATCAGAGCCCGCCAATACACACTCGTCTGTCCGAGCGTGACGATGGAGCCCCAAGGCCATCCCCATCCGTATGGGGACCCCGGAGACGATTCCCCGGAACGGCTCAAGAGCATCGTGATTGCACATCAGGCGGCGTAGCGGGTCGGCACGACGGCATGTCGGCACGTCTGCACGATTTCGTGCCGACGCGCCACTCGTGCCGACGTGTTACTGCTCCAGCTCTACAATGTCGTTTTCAAGCCAGCGATGCTCGCCCGCCAGGATCTCCTGGGCAAACTTGTAGGTCGGCACGTCCTCGTTCCGCCGCAGCCCGTTGAACTTTGAGCGCACGCGGCGGCGCGCTTGCCGGCAAAACAAATCCGCCAGTCGCACGGCGCGTGCACCGGTGGCCCGATCGTGCTCATACAGTCGCTGCGCCCGAGAGCACGTCGCGGCCATGGCGAACAGCTCAGCTGCCACGTCCACCAGCCGAAACAGCACCGCTTGGCGCAACTCGAGCTTCGGGCCGAAGCGGACCATTGAATGGAAGACGCCGCGCGCGAGCCGGCGGCAACTCCGCTCGACGAAGCGCAAATGCTTGGCGAGCGCGCCGAACTCCGAATAGCGCGGCCAGCGACCCCAGCCGAGCCACCGCGTCGGGTACCACCAGCTATAGAACGCCGCCGCACGGACCAGGCCGGCGAGGCGCTCCGCCGGTGTTTTGCGCGGCATGACCAGGTCGCCCGCGACGTGCAGGTGCTTGTCGACCGCTTCGCGCGCAATAAAGAGATGCATGATCTCCGAAGAGCCTTCGAAAATCAGGTTGATGCGGAAGTCGCGCATGATGCGCTCGACCGGCACAGGCTGCTCGCCACGCTCGCGCAGCGAATCCGCCGTCTCGTACCCCCGGCCGCCGCGGATCTGGACGGTATCGTCGATGATCCGCCACCCGGCCTCGGAGTTGTAGAGCTTCGCAATCGCGGCCTCGAGCCGGATATCGGCGCCGCCGCGCTCCGCCATCGCGCCGCAGAGCTCGGCGATTGCTTCCATGGCGAGCGTATTCGCTGCCATTGTACCGATCTTCTGCGCCATCGCGTCGTGCTGGCCGATGGGACGGCCCCACTGAACGCGCTCAGCCGCCCAGCGCCGCGAGATCTCCAGGCACCGTTTGCCGGCGGCGACGGAGGAAATCGGCAACGTCAGCCGGCCGGTGTTGAGGGTGATCAGCGCAAGCTTCAGGCCCTTCCCCTCACCCCAGAGCACATTCTCCTTGGGCACGCGCACATTGGTGAAGCGGATGACGCCGTTGTAGAGGGCTTTCAGTCCCATGAAGTGGCAGCGATGCACGATCTCCACACCGGGCCAGTCCGTCTCGACGATGAACGCGGTGATCTGCTTCTTCTCACTTCCCTTGACGATCTGCGACGGCGTCCGGGCCATCACGACGAGCAGCTCGGCCTTCGTGCCGTTGGTGCACCACAGCTTCTCGCCGTTCAGAATCCACGCAGCGCCATCGTCGCTCGGGATGGCGTTGGTCTCCATCGCCGCCGGGTCGGACCCGACGCCATGCTCGGTAAGCGCAAACGCGGAAATCGCACCCTTGGCGAGCCGCGGGAAGTATCGCTTTTTCTGCGCCTCGGTCCCGAACATCTTCAGCGGCTGTGGGACGCCAATCGACTGGTGGGCCGAGAGCAGGGCGGTGATCGAGCCGTCGACTGACGAGACGAGCTCGATTGCCTTCATGTAAGAGAGTTGCGACAGACCGAGGCCGCCGTATTCGCGCGGGATCTTTATGCCGAACGCACCCAACTTCTTGAGGCCTTCGATGACCTGTTCGGGGATCTCGCCTTCGCGGTCGATGCGGTCGGAATCGACTTCTTCGCGGAGAAAACGTTCGAGCTTATCGAGAAACGGCTTGGCGCGGGCGACTTCTTCGGGGTCCTGCTCGGGGTAGGGGTGAATCAAATCCATCCGCAGCTTGCCGAGGAACAGCTCACGGACAAAGCTGGGCGCCGCCCATGCCTGCTCGCGCGCCGCCTCCGCGACCTCGCGCGACTCTTCCGCAGTGACTTTGCGCTTCGGTTCAGCCAGGCCGGTCGTCATGGTCTCAATCTAATACCCGACGGCATGGGAGAGTTACCGCGGGCCTTCATGAGGCGCGTCGACGCGGTCAGAGTCGGCGAGAGCACCAGCGCGGCCAACGCTCCGCCGAACAAACCCCCAAGATGCGCGAAGTTGTCGATGAACGGTGTCATGAAGCCCGTCACCAGTTGCCACGCGGCCCACGCGGCAAGCACGACGCCGATGCGCTTGTCGCGAACGTAGAACTGCCGCTGATGGCGATACAGCGTGACGATAACTGCGCCGAGCACGCCGAAGATTGCGCCGGATGCGCCGACGGACGGACCAGGGCCGGCGGCCAGGCTCAGCGCCGCGCCGGTCACGCCGCTCCACAAATAGACGATCGCGGTCCGCACCGTGCCGAACGCGTGCTCGCAGGCCATGCCGACGATGTAGAAAGCGATCAAGTTGCCGATGAGATGTTCGGGGCCCGCGTGCAGGAACATGGCCGTGAACATACGCCACCACTCTCCCGCCAGGACGTTCGCTCGTACCAGAGCGCCCGCCTCGAGCGGGTTGACGTGGTTGGTCATCGCCACTCCCGACTCGATCAGCTCCTTGCTCTCGAGAAACGACCCCGCCGCGACTTCCCATGCGAACACGGCCACATTCGCGGCCACCACCGCGATGACGAGCGGGGGCAATTTCCGCATGTGGCGCTCGAAGTCGATCCGTCCGTCGCTGGGCAGTACGACTCGGGGGCGGCGCGGCGCCAGCATCTCCGCGGTGATGAGGATTGGCTCTTCAGCGTTTCCGGAGGTGTCCGGAGGACCAGCTGTCACCGGCGCTCTCCGGTATCGAGCATCACGCCGAGTGCGATCGCGATGCGGCGGTCCATGACCCGCTGCGGATCGGCGCTCATGTCCAGCACGTAGCGGTCGAGGATCGTGAACTTGCGTTTGAATTCGCCGATCACATCCTCGGTGCCGGCCGGCAAGAAGATGAAGTTTGTGCGCAGCAGTCCGAATAGCGGCCCGAGGAAGCGGCGCAGCAACGACAGAATAATCGAGTCCTCTTTCGCCACAAACAGCAGGCGCCGGTCGGGCCCAGGAGCCCACACGTACCACCGTTTCCGGATGACATTGAACAACCAGTTCTTGCCGAGGCGGGCGATAGGGCGGCCGCGGGCATCCCGCACGGTGTACGTCATGGTGATCGGCTGGAATTTCTTGTCCTGCAGGATGCTGAGGAGCCGCTCGCGCTTGGACTCGTCGCGATAGAACGTGACGTGGCGTTTGACCGACAGGGCAATGCCGGCGGCCGGCGCACCCACAAAAATCAGGAGCATGGCGGCGAGGCCGATCACCATGCGGATTGGGCTTCCGGCCGGTGCGGTGTCGGCGACAGATCCGAGGAGCGTGATCGCAGCCATCAGAACGCCGAGGGCGGCAATCACCGCGAGCAGATTGCGGAGAAGGTGCGCGGGTCGCTCGACAAAGATGATTTTGTTGCCTTGCTCGTCACCCACGTCGTACTTCTCAGAGATTCGCAGCAGCTGCTGGCGGAGTAGGAAGATGTCGCGGTCGAATGCGGAATCGCCTTCTGCGACAGCCGTTTGGACGTTGGGCGCGCGGATTTGCCGGCCGCAGTGGGGACACTTCACCAGTTTGCCGGCGAACTCGTCTTTCAAATCGTATGACGTCCCACACTCACACGTCATGAGGACCGACATACAGAGCCCTCCATGCTGGAAGACGGAATTGGACGTACATTCTCCGCGCCCTTCACTGGAGATCAGTTGATGCGCGGCTTGCTGCTCTCGCTGTGTGCGACGCTCCTCACCTCAGCGACACCTGCTCAGACGCCTGCTTCAGTCGCCAAACGACTCATCAAAGCCGGGCGGCTGATAGACGGCCGGTCGAACCAGGCGGCACCCAATGTAGGAATTCTCATTGAAGGCGAAAGGATCAAAGCACTAGGGCCCCTAGCGCAGGTGCAGGCGCAAGCCGGTAATGCGGAGGTGATCGATCTCACATCGATGACCGTCCTGCCGGGTCTAATCGACACGCACACCCACCTCCTGCTGCAGGGCGACATCACTTCGCAAGAGTATGAGGATCAGCTGCTCAAGCAATCGATCCCCTACAGAGCGATCCTCGCAGCCCGCAACGCGCGTCTCTCGCTCGAGCACGGGTTCACTGCGATCCGCGATGTCGAGACCGAGGGTGCGATGTACGCCGACGTGGATGTGAAGTTGGCCGTAAACCGTGGCGAGATCCCCGGGCCGCGCATCTACGCCTCGACTCGTGCGATGGCGCCGACCGGTATGTACCCGATCGGTACGCCGAACTGGGAGATCGAGCTGCCGCATGGTGTGCAGGTCGTGGATGGGGTGGAGAATGCCCGCCTTGCGGTGCGCGAGCAGGTGCAGCATGGCGCGGACTGGATCAAGTACTACAGCGACCGCCGCTACTTCTTTACGCCCGATAGTGTGCTGCGCAGCTGGATCAACTTCACCGACGCCGAAGCGAAAGCAATCGTCGATGAAGCGCACCGTTTGGGCCGCGGCGTCGCCGCGCATGCGATCGGGTCTGATGGGATCGCGGCGGCGCTGCGCGCCGGCGTCAACTCGATCGAACACGGCGATGGGCTGACCGATTCCCTGATGGATGCGATGGTCAAGAACAACGTCTACTGGGTGCCGACAGTAACCGTCGGCGTGCACGTCATGCCGCGGGGCGGAGTATGGCCCGCTCTCGTGGCTCTCGAGCGGCGTGCATTCGGGCGCGCGCTACGCAAGGGCGTGAAGATCGCGATGGGAACGGACGTCGGTGGCTTCCCCTGGACCGAAATCAATCAGGCGAAGGAGCTCGAGTACTACGTGCAGTACGGCATGACGCCGATGCAGGCCATTCAGTCGGGAACTTCGGTGGCGGCGGCGCTGCTCGGACAGGAACAGAACATCGGCGCGCTTGCCCCAGGATTGTTTGCGGATATCATCGCCGTTGCCGGCGATCCCACGCGCGATATCACGGAACTCCAACGTGTCAAATTCGTTATGAAGGGCGGCGTCGTTTACCTTTCCCAATAGTGAGATCGTTCGGGCTCGCGCTCTTCCTTAGTATCGGCGCCGCCGGTGCCGGCTTTGCGCAGCTTGCGCCGGCCGGCACCGGCGGCGTCGCTGCCTTGGCCAGCACACTCCGCCAGCTCGGCAGCAACAAACGGGTCTTGATGATTGGTGCGCATCCGGACGATGAGGACACACAGTTGCTCGTACTTCTGGCCCGGGGGATGGGCGCGCAGGCCGCCTATCTCTCGCTCAGCCGTGGCGAGGGCGGGCAGAACCTGATCGGCCCCGAGCTCGGCCCCGAGCTCGGCGTTATTCGCACCGAGGAGCTGCTCGCGGCGCGCGAGCTCGACGGCGCCAGGCAATACTTCACCCGCGCGTACGACTTCGGCTTTTCCAGGACCGCCGAAGAGACATTCCGCTTTTGGCCCAGGGACTCGATTCTCAAAGACGTCGTCGCGATCATGCGCCGCTTCCGGCCGCAAATCATTATCGCGGTGTTCTCCGGCACGCCCGCGGACGGCCATGGCCAGCATCAGGTATCGGGGATAATTGCGCGCCAGGCCTACGACCTGATGCGCGACTCCGCGGGTGGTCCGGTCAAGTTCTACCGCTCGTCGCGCTTTGATACCACCGCGACGACGCTCGCATTCTCCGTCGGCCGGCTCGATCCGCTCCTTGGCCAGTCGTACTTCCAAGTCGCCATGGCGAGCCGCAGCCGGCACCGCTCGCAGGACATGGGGGCGCTGCAACGGATGGGTCCCGCCACGGTCCGCGTCGCTCTCATGGCATCGAAACTGGCGGGCGGGACGGGTGGAGCTGCAGCGAATGGAGAGGCAGGGGGCGAATCGTCGCTCTTCAGCGGCATCGACACCACGGTACATGTCGCCGGCTACGCCGCGCTCATCGATTCCGCGCGTGCCGTGCTCACGCCCTGGCGACCCGCGGCCACCGTGTCGTACTTGACTCGCGCCCTGCGGCTGCTTGGCTCGGCGGACGTGGAGCAGCGGACTTTGCTCGAGCAGGCGATCGCGACGGCCGCCGGAGTCACCATCGATGGCACTGCAGACGACGGGATTGTCACGCCGGGACAGCGTCTGCAGATCGAAGTCGGTATCTGGAACGGAGGTGACAGCGACGTCCGAATCGACAGTGTGGCGATCGACGCGCCGGGCGGCTGGTCGCTCGAGCGACTCGAGCAGGGCGCGCCGGCACTGGCCCCCGGCGCCGTGCTCTCGCGCCGCTTCGTGCTGACGGTGGCACGCGACGCCGAGCGCACGCAGCCGTATTTCCTGCGCCGGCCGCTGATCAATCGGGGCGGGTTATATGACTGGTCGGGGGCGCCGGCCGATGTGCGCGGACTTCCATTCGAGCCGCCGCCTGTCACGGCACGCGTGCGGCTGTCGATCGGCGGTGAGCCGATCACGCTCAGGCGTGAAATCGTGTATCGCTATCGCGATCAGGCGATAGGCGAAGTGCGGCGCCCCATCTTTGTCACGCAGGCTTTCGACGTGGTCGTTCAGCCCGATGAGCGACTGTTCGGACTGAAGGACTTTCTGCGCGGTGGGACTCATGTTGGATTGGGATTCACCGGGACGGTAACAAACCGCACACGCGGCTCGGCGATTGGTCGTATCTCCGTAACGCAGCCGCGTGGTTGGTCGTCCGGAGTGCAGGCTGAGAGTCTAGCCTTCGTTCGAGAGGACGAGACCAAACGCTCAATGATTCCTCTCGTCAGACCACCGGACGATGTAAAGAGCGGGCTTTACGGGATGACGGTGGCAGCGATAGGGGCAGACGGGCGTCGCATGGAGGGGGCACTCGAGATAATCGACTATCCACACATTCGACCTCGAGCCATTACGAAACCGTCAGTCGCGCAGATCCGGATTGCTGATCTGGAAATGCCAGGTCTTTCGTTGGTGGGTTATGTGCGCGGCGCTTCCGACCGAGTCCCTGAAGCGCTGATTGCAGTCGGTCTCCCGCTCGAGCTGATCGGTCCCGATTCACTCGCGCGCGGCGATCTGTCACGCTACGACGCCATTGTCATCGGCAGTCGCGCGTATGAGACCGAACCCGCGCTGGTCGCGAACAACGGCCGCGTGCTCGACTACGCGAAGAATGGTGGACTGCTGATCGTGCAGTACCAGCAGTATCCGTTTGTCGATGGGGGATTCGCTCCGTACCCGCTGCACATGGCGAGACCACACGATCGCGTGACTGATGAGAACGCCCCGCTGACGCTGCTCGCCCCCGACCACCCCGCCTTTCATTATCCCAACGAGATCGCCGCAGACGATTGGCGCGGCTGGGTGCAGGAGCGCGGGCTGTACTTTGCCCACGATTGGGACACGACCTACACTCCCTTGCTCGAGACGCACGACCCGCCGCCGAGTCCCCCGCAGGAATTGAAGGGAGGCCTGCTCGTCGCGCCCGTGGGACGCGGGACGTACGTGTACACGGGGCTGAGCTTTTTCCGACAACTGCCCGCCGGTGTGCCTGGTGCTTATCGGTTGTTCGTCAATCTTCTGGGGCTGAAGAGGAAGACGGTCCCGTGATGCGGTTCCCATGCTGAAGCATGGGCCCTTTGCATCACTGCGCTTAAGCGCAGTGTCTCATTGGGCCCACCCTTTTAGGGTGGGAACACTCCTGCTAATTGGCCTGATTTCCTGTTCCGGTGATAACCGCACTCCCCTCGTCATCTACAGTCCCCACGGCCGCGACCTGCTCACCCTGTTCGAGACTCGCTTCGAGGCCGCGCACCCAGATGTCGATGTGCGGTGGCTCGATATGGGCTCGCAGGACGTCTACGATCGAGTGCGATCCGAGCGTGCCAACCCACAGGCCGATGTCTGGTTTGGCGGTCCATCCCTGATTCTCGCACCCGCCGCTCGCGACTCGCTGCTCGATTGCCATCGGCCCAACTGGGCAGAAGCGATTGCGCCACGTGCGCGCGGTGACGGTGACTGCTATTTCGCGGCCTATGAGACGCCGGTCGTCTTTCTCTATGCGGAACGTGTCGTATCGACGGCCGATGCGCCGCAGGACTGGGACGATCTGCTGGATCCCAAATGGAAGGGGAAGCTGATCATCCGTGATCCACTCGCGAGTGGAACGATGCGGGCGGTCTACGGACTCATCATGGAGCGCAGCCTCAACGCGCGCGGCGATACGGCCGCTGGGTTTGCGTGGCTGCGTCGGCTCGACGGTCAGACCAAGGCATACGAGCAGAACCCGGCACTGATCAGCGAGAAGGTCGCCCGGCAGGAAGCGCTCGTCACGGTGTGGGATCTCCCCGATGTGCTGATCAGTCGGCGCCGCGGGATGCCGGTCGGCTATCTCTTCCCCAAGGGCGGCACGGTCGTGATCGAAGACGGCATCGCCGTCGTGCGTGGCGCCAAGCATCAAGCCGCCGCGCGGGCGTTCGTCGATTTCGTGGGTACGCCCGAGATGCAGCTCGCTGCCGCGCGCGAGGTCTACCGGCTGCCCGCGCGGCTCGATCTTCCCGCTGACTCGCTGCCAGACTGGGTGCGGGACGTGCGGCGCCGCATGGTCGTGGCAGACGTGGATTGGAACCTGCTCGCCGCGCGCGGTTCCGAGTGGATGCGTTGGTGGGACCAACACGTGCGGGGCACGGGTCCTCGTTGAGCGCCTTTCTCGGAATCCGGGCAATTGAAAGACGCTGGTCCACCGACGTCACGGTCGGGCCGATTACGCTCGACATCGCCCGCGGTGAGATCCTCGCGCTACTCGGACCGTCAGGCAGCGGCAAGACGACCATGCTGCGGCTGCTGGCGGGGTTTGAGACCGCGGATGCGGGCCAGATCGCGGTCTTGAACGAAGACGTCACGGCCGCGACACCTGCGCGGCGCCGCTTCGGGATGGTCTTCCAACACTATGCGCTGTTTCCGCATCTCGATGTGGGCGAGAATGTCGGATTTGGACTGCACGGAGCAGGGGGGGGGAGCACGGAGCAGAAGGCGGCGAGGGTCTCGGGGGCGTTGGCGCTCGTGGACCTCGCCGGTTTCGAGCGGAGGAAGGTGCACGAGCTCTCGGGTGGTCAGCAGCAACGCGTCGCCTTGGCGCGCGCCCTAGCGCCGGAGCCGCGCGTGCTATTGCTCGACGAGCCATTATCGAATCTCGACCCGGCGCTGCGCGAGCGGACGCGACGCGAGCTCCGCCACGTCATCAAGCGGATCGGCATCACGACTGTCTTCGTGACGCACGAGCAGGAAGAAGCGTTCGACCTCGGTGATCGCATCGCAGTGCTCAATGGCGGCCGCTTGGAACAGGTGGGCGTGCCCCTCGAGCTCTACGAGCATCCCGTCAACCTCTTCGTCGCGACGTTCGTCGGGCGCGCCAATGTCTTCCGAGGCCCGGCCGCACGCGCGCTCGGCGGGACGGGCGATGGCAAGGTCCTTGTCGTGCGGCCCGAGCGGCTGCAATTCGGCGCCGCCGGCCTGCCCGGCGTGGTGCGGGAGCTGCGCTACACCGGGCCCGTGGCGTTTTTTCTCGTCGAGGGTGAGCGCGGTGAACGGTTCGAGGTGCTCGCCGAGCCGGAGGCTGCCCGCATCGATGAGCGTGTGTACGTGGGAGCGACGCGCGTCATCGAGCTGCCGGAGCCATGAGCCCCGCGATGAGCCGGCGCGGGACGACCGTCGCCGCCGTCGTCGTCACCCTGGTACTGGCGTGGCTCGTCCTGTACCCGATCATCGTCGTGGGTGCCGAGGCGGCCAACGGCCCCGCGTGGCGCGATTTCCTGACGCGGCGGGGCGAATGGGCGGCGCTCTGGGCGAGCATCTGGATATCGCTGGCGAGCGTGGTGCTGGCCGCCGGGATCGGCATTCCACTCGCGTTTCTGTTCGAGTGGTTCGATTTCCCGGGGCGCAAGACGCTGGGCGCGATCATCGCGCTTCCCGTCGTGCTGCCCCCGCTCGTCGGGGTGATCGCGTTCCTGTTCCTGTACGGCGAATCAGGGTTCGTCGCACGCACGATTCAGGCGCTGTTCGGACTCGAGCAGGCGCCATGGCGGCTTCAGGGTCCCCTCGCGATTCTGCTGGTGCACGCCTACTCGATGTACGTCTACTTCTACGTGTTCACGCGCGCCGGCCTCGCGCGACTCGATGTCTCGATGCTGGAAGCAGCGCAGGCATTGGGCGCCGACCGGTGGCGCACGTTGTGGCGGGTGGTCGTGCCCCTGCTGCGGCCATCGCTGGTCGGCGCTGCGATGCTCACCTTCATGACGGCGCTCGGGTCGTTCAGTGCCCCGTACATCTTTGGCGGCGGTTTCCGCGTGATGACCACCCAGATTGTCGCGACGAAGCTGAACGGCGACTTGCCGCTGGCGATGGTCGAGACCGTGGTGCTCACAGTCGTCGCTGTCGTCGCGCTCTTGATCCTGCGACGTACGGAAGGGAACGACATTTTGGTCGCGCTGGGGAAAGGGATCGCGCCGCGCGCGCGCCCGATTCGCAGCGTCGGCATCCGCCGCCTGACCACCTTTGCGGGCTGGGGTCTCGCTGTGCTGCTGCTGCTGCCGCACTTCACGCTCGGACTCGTCTCGCTCGTGCCCTACGGCGCGTGGACGACGGAGATCCTGCCGCCGGTGATCAACCTGGAGAACTACCGTCGCCTGTTTTCGGAGCCCGAGAGACTCCGGCCGCTCCTGAACTCGCTGTGGATGGCGACGGCGAGCACCGCTGCCGCAGTCGTGCTCGCGCTCGTTGCCGGCTGGCTCGTCGTCCGCCGTCGCGTGGTGTTGCGCCGGGTGATCGAAGGTCTGCTGGTGTTGCCCTGGGCGCTGCCGGGAACCGTGTTCGCCATCGCGCTCGCAATTGCCTTCAGCACCCACGCGCCGCTCCAGCTGCGATTCGTGCTGGTCGGAAGCGCGGTCATTCTGCCGCTCGCGTATCTCGTGCGCGGATTACCGCTCACGGGCCGCGGCCTGCTGGCCGCCTTTCGCCAGCTCGATCCCTCACTGGAAGAAGCGGCCGCGAGCCTCGGAGCCGGTCGCGCGCGCACGCTCACCCGCGTGACGCTTCCACAGCTCCGTCCCGGTCTTGCCGCCGGGGCCAGCCTGGCCTTCGTCGCCGGGCTGGGAGACATCGTGGCCTCAATCGTGCTGTACACCTATGAGACGCGTCCTATCTCCATCGAAATCCTGTCGAGCCTGCGGCTCGCCGAGACCGGCGTCGCGGCGGCGTTTGGGGTGGTGCTGATGATCGTCAGTGCGCTGGTCCTGGGAGTAGGTGCAAGGCGATGAAGCGCCTGTCTGTCCTGATGCTCGTGGCATTCGTGGACATGATGGGGCTGATGATCATCTGGCCCCTGCTGCCGCTCTACGCGGACAAGCTGGGGGCGAGCGCCACGGTCGTCGGACTGCTCGCGGCGTCGTTCCCCGTCGCGCAGCTCGTGTCGTCGCCGATCTGGGGATACGTCTCGGACCGTTATGGGCGGCGGCCCGCGCTCCTCGTGGGCCTCGGGGCGTCCGCGTTCGCGTACATCGTGTTCGGCTTTGCGCACAGCGTGTGGCTGTTGTTTCTCTCGCGGTTCGTGCAGGGTCTGGGCGGCGGCACAACCGGCGTGGTGCAGGCGTACGTCGCAGACTCGATGCTGCCACGCGAGCGCGCGAAAGCGCTGGGCTGGTTGTCGGCCGCAACCAGCGCCGGCGTCATCATCGGCCCGGCGATCGGTTCGTTCATGCATCGCTTCGGCGAGGCGGCGCCCGGTTTGTTCGCGAGTGCGCTGGTACTGATCAACGTGGGCTTTGCCTGGAAGTGGCTGCCGGAGTCACGCTGGGCTCAGGCCGGAGTGACGCGAACCGCGACCGACGCACCGCGGCGCGCGATCACCATCGCCGAGGCCGTGCGCAACATCGTGGAACCGGCGGTGCGAGTGCTCGTGGATCCCACGAGGCCCATTTCGCTGCTGATCTGGATCTACGCCCTCGCCATGCTCGCGTTCAACGCGCTTCCGCCGGTATTCTCGCTGTACCTGCACGACCGGTTCGGCGTCACGGCGGATCAGATTGGCTACTTCTTCATGGTCTTTGGTGCCGTAGGGGTCCTCATGCGGATCGGACCAGTCGGATGGTTCAACGCCAGACTGGGCGAAGTGCGCACGATGCAGGTTGGTCTATTTCTGTTGCTCGCGGGATTCGTGCTCGTGCCGCTAGCGCAGTCGCTGTCGGTCTTCATCGCGGCACAGATCCTCCTGCCGCTCGGCACTGCTTTGCTCTTTCCGGCGAACTCGGCACTCGTCAGTCATCGCGCCCATCATGACGAGATCGGCGTCACGATGGGTGTGCAGCAGACGTATCGCGGTGTTGCAGCGATTCTCGGACCGATTTACGCCGGCGGCTCGTATCAGGTCCTCGGCCAGCACGTGCCCTTCTTTATCTCGGCGGGCATCATCGTGTTCGTTCTGTATCTCACGCTGCGGATCCGCGAAGATACGCCCACCCCGGTGGCGGTGAGTACCTGAGCGTCGCTACTTTGGGACTCCCATGAACGTCGCCGTCGCGGTCTCGTTCGTCGCGAGTCTGCTCCTTGGCGGAGCGGGTGCCCCGCCTCCACGTCCCAAGCTGGTCGTTGTCATCACCGTGGATCAGCTCCGCCCCGATTACTTCACCCGCTGGAAAGGTCAGCTCACCGGTGGTCTGGGGCAGCTCGCGAACGAAGGCGCGTTCTTCACCGAGGGCCATCAGGATCACGCGCTGACTGAAACCGCGCCGGGCCATGCGACGATCCTCTCCGGGATGTGGCCGGCACACAATGGCATCATCAGCAATTCCGAGGGCGTGCTGGACACCCTGGCGCCGTTAATCGGAATCGCCGGCCCCGGTGCCTCCCCGCGCCGCATGCGCGGTACGACGTTGTTCGACTGGCTGAGGGCCGCCGACCCCACGGCCAGGGCGCTGTCGGTCAGCCGCAAAGATCGTGGCGCGATTCTCCCGATAGGGCACGCCAAGGAGCAGGTGTACTGGTACCAGTCCGGGATGTTTACGACGAGCAGGTATTACAGCGATACGCTGCCCGCGTGGGTACAGGCTTTCAACGCGCGCCGGTTGCCGTTCAAGGCCGCGAACACGGCCTGGACACTGCTCCTTGGCGACAGCGCATATAAGGAGCCAGACAGCGAAGCATGGGAAAACGGCGGCAGCAATGTCGTCTTCCCTCACCGCCTGCCCGCGGATAGTCTGCGCGCCGCCCTCGCGCTTCCCGGCACGCCCGCGATGGATTCGCTCACGTTGGTGTTTGCGCTCGAGGGTTTCGACGCGCTGAAGCTCGGGCGGAAGGGAACCGACATCCTCGCCGTCAGTATGTCGGCGACGGATGCGGTGGGACACACGTTCGGGCCCGACTCGCGCGAGGTCCACGATCAGGTACTGCGGCTCGATCGGTATCTCGCGTGGTTCCTCAAGCGTGTGACGGACCGCGTCGGCCGCGATAACGTCGTCGTCGTGCTGACCGCCGATCACGGTGTGACCTCACTCCCGGAGCGAACTCGCGCCAACGGCGGGACCGCTTATCGCGTGCAGCTCGATACGTTGATCACGGCGGTCAACCGGGAACTCGACCGTTTGACTGGGACGGGACGTGACTGGCTCAGCATCGAGGGCGGAATGGTGTTCCTGCGGGACAACGGCCGCTTCGCGGCCATGGGCATCAAGACCGACAGCCTATTCGAGGCGGTGACCGCGCGGATGCTGCGCGTGCCGGGCGTCGCGCGCGTCATCAAGCCTGCGGACCTGGCGCGCGCCGATACCGCGTCCGACCCGGTCGCCCGGCGCTGGTTGCATCATCTCCCGCCCGACGCGCCAGTCGTCCTCACCGTGAGCCTACAGCAGGGATCCATCTGGGATATTCCCAACCTGCCGATTGCAATGCACGGCCAGCCTTCCGAGGACGACTCGCACGTGCCGATCATCTTTTGGGGATCGGGGATTCGCAAAGGCACCTACGCCACCCGTATGAACACGGTCGACATCGCCCCGACCCTTGCCGCGCTGCTCGGGATATCGCCGCTGTCGCTCGTGGATGGCCGCGCGCGTACCGACGCCCTCATGCCCCGGAATTAGGGTGGCCCCTCCGCAGAAGCTGGGAGCCAGTCAGATCCGTCGCATTGAAGAACTGCAGCAGTACGTGCGCACGGTCGATAAAGTGAAGAAGCTCGTGGCGGAGCTCGAATCGAATCGCGCCGCGAAGGCGAGCATCATCAACAACATTTGCGGCAACATCGGCCGCGAGCTCTCGCACATGCGCCAGCGCGCGCTGACCGCCAACCTCGGGACGCTTCCCGACGTCGCCGGCAATCTGGCGGTAGTGGCGGGGCGGGGTGGAACGGGGCTGAACATGAAGATTCGCGCGTTGGGGGATGGGTTGAACAGCATGGTCATGCAACTCGAACAGGCGCTCAAGGCTGCCCGCGAAATGCCCGCCGAGCCAGACAAAGAGAAAAACCCATCGTAGCAATCAGCTGTCGCGCCCTCACCAAGCGCTTCGGAGACGTCATCGCTGTCGCCGGACTGGATCTCACAGTCGGCGCCGGCGAGTGCTTTGGCCTGCTCGGTCCCAACGGAGCGGGGAAGACCACGACCATCGAGATCCTCGAGGGACTCACGGCACCCGACAGCGGCGACGTCGAGATCCTCGGGACCCCGTGGCGCGAGGGTGCGGAAGGACGAGCGTTGCGCGAGCGGCTCGGCATTCAGCTGCAGGAAACCCAGCTCGCGGACAAGCTCACGGTGAGCGAGACGCTCGCGCTGTTTCGCTCGTTCTACCGGGAGTCGCATACGGTCGAGGAAGTCCTTGCCTTGGTCGAATTGGACGAAAAGCGCCGGGCACGGGTGAATACGCTTTCGGGCGGTCAGAAGCAGCGGCTGGCCGTCGCGTGCGCGCTCGTCAGCAAGCCCGACCTGCTGTTTCTCGACGAGCCGACGACGGGGCTCGACCCGCAGTCGCGGCGTCAGCTGTGGGAGATCATCCGGCGCTTCCGCGCCGCCGGTGGGACGGTGCTGTTGACGACGCACTACATGGAGGAAGCCGAGCGACTGTGCGACCGCGTCGCGATCATGGATCACGGCAAGGTTATCGCCCTCGGCTCGCCGCGCGAGCTAATCGCGACGCTGGGTGCCGAGCACGTGGTGGAGTTCGCTCTCGTCGATGCCGTCCCCGACGGCCTGATGGACGCCTTACGGGGATTGATCGGCGTCACTGCGGCCCGTTCGGGAGGGGGGACCAGCGGCCTGTCGCTGACGGTGACCGAGCTGCACCGCACGCTGCCGGCCCTCCTGTCGGAGCTGCAACGCCGGAGTCTCGAGCTTTCTTCGCTTACGACCCATCATGCGACGCTCGACGACGTCTTCGTCGCGCTCACGGGACGGCAGCTCCGTGATACGTGAGCATCCGATGTTCCAGCTGGCACTCGCGCGCATGCGCGAGTTCTATCGCGAGCCCGAAGCGGTGTTCTGGGTATTTGGATTCCCGATCGTGCTCGCGTTCGCGCTCGGCCTCGCGTTCCGTAACACGGGCCCAGGGGAGCTGCAGGTCGGGGTGGATGCGGGGGCGGGGGACAGTGCGCTCGCGGCCACACTCGACTCATCGCCACGGCTCGTCGCGACCGTGCTGGATACCGCGACCGGCCGGCTGCGGCTGCGCACCGGTCGAATCGCGCTGCTGGTTGTCCCCGGTGATCCGATCGTCTATCGCTACGACTCGACCCGCACGGAAAGTGGTCTCGCGCGGCTAGAGGTCGACGACGTACTTCAGCGGGCGCGCGGCCGGAAGGATCTGGTCGCGATCCGCGACGACCGCGCCACCGCGCCGGGATCGCGCTACATCGATTTCCTGATCCCAGGATTGCTCGGCATGAATCTGCTGGGCAGCGGGATCTGGGGCGTCGGGTTCTCGGTGGTGCAGGCACGTCAGAAGAAATTGCTGAAGCGCTACATGGCGACACCGATGCGTCGCAGTCACTACCTGTTGAGCTTCATTCTCTCCCGCCTCGTCTTCCTCATCCTCGAGGTGGTGGCGCTGGTCGGGTTCGGATGGCTGCTGTTCGGCGTCGCGGTGCGTGGATCATTCCTCACGCTCGCCGGCGTGACGATCCTCGGGGCGTTCGCGTTCGCCGGTTTGGGGCTGCTCGTGGCGAGTCGGGCGAAGACGATCGAGGGTGTGTCGGGGCTGATGAACCTGGTGATGCTGCCGATGTGGATTCTGTCGGG
>DATFVZ010000252.1:0-4269 GCA_035259785.1 Gemmatimonadales bacterium | reverse complement strand
GGTATGGGGTCCAACATCGATCTCTGGTCGCGAGATTTGCTTCAGATGGGCGTCTCCACTTTCGCCATCGACGGATTCACCGGAAGAGGCCTCACGTCAGTCGGCACTGACCAGGCACTCCTCGGGCGGTTGAACCTCATCGTGGATGCCTATCGCGCGCTTGAGATTCTTGCCCGGCATCCACGGATTGATTCAGGACGGATCGTACTGATGGGATTCTCACGAGGGGGGCAGGCCACGCTCTTCGCGAGCCTCAAGCGATTTCATAGCGCCTGGAACAAATCGGGGGCTGACTTCGCCGCTTACATACCCTTCTATCCGGATTGTATGACCACGTACGTCTCAGACACAGACGTTGTCGATCGCCCTATCCGTGTATTCCATGGAACGCCCGACGACTACAATCCGGTCGCACCCTGCAAATCGTACGTCGCCCGACTCCGGGGATCGGGGCGGGACGTACAGCTTACTGAATACCCGAACGCGCAACATGCCTTCGACGTGCCTCTCTTGCCTCTAGCGCCAACGACGGCAAAAGAGAATCAAACGGTACGCCGGTGTGTGATTCGCGAGGAACCGATGGGGCTGTTGATCAACGCGACAACGAAGTCAGCCTTTTCCTACAAAGACCCCTGTGTCGAACGGGACCCACACGTCGGACACGACCCGGCCGCCACGCAGGCGGCGATACAGTCAGTTAAGGACTTCCTGAAGATGGTCTTGAAGCTGACATGACCCCGTCACAGATTGGCGGTTGACGATTCCGCAATCGATGCTGATGCGTCGCCGACGAGGTCTTCAATAACCCGTGCTCGACCAACGCGGCCAACTCCTCCGCGCAGCACTAGGCTTCGCCGGGCTTCCCCGGCCCTCGTATGACCGCTCGCTCTGGGCGCTCCGCACGTGGCTCGACTCCTGGTCTGGCATCGGGCGCATCGCTGTCGGCATGGCGCACCAGGGCTTCGACCTCCAACTCACCCGCTACGACGAGCGCGGCTGGCGGGCGACCTTCTACACGACCGGAATGGAGCACTCGCCGACGAGTGCGACGGGCACGGGCTGGGAGTCGACGCCCTGGCGAGCCGTGCAGGTTGCGGCATGGGCGGCGGTTCTTCACATAGAGGGGCCATAACGGTGACCGGAACGTGACGCATCGGGACGAGTGGGACGGCGAGCCGGTCGAAAGCGCCATCGGGAGCTTGGAGGTGGCGATTGTCGCCGCCCTGATCGGCGGAGTCGCTTCCTACTACTGGGCCCGCCGAGAAGGACGACGAGCTTGGCTCCTGTCCATTCTTGGCGCCATCCTCACTTTCGGCATCATGCGGAAATTCGTGGCGCCCCTCGTCGATACCCAGCCTTGGCGGCGCTCGAAGAGGTTGAGACGCTAATCGCGTGAAGACGGCGTGGGAGGCGTTGGACCGGATACACCGCCCAGGTTCAGTTCTGTTCTGATCTCTGCTAGACTCGCGCCCGCGATCCTCTCGCCATCCTCTCTTGAGATGTCCATGCGCCCAACAAAAATCTAGGCGGCGTCGATTGACGGGGCTGGATCACGGATCGAACCGCAGCGCGGGCAACCAACAACAGGGAGACGACCAAGGATGTGGTCACGCAACCTTTGGGTGGCCGTAGCAAGCCTGCTACCGATTCTTCTCAGCATGTCGGTATCCGCGGAGACGCGTCCACCGGAGGCCCCTGCCGCGGCGCCAGCGGCCCCCGCGCTGCCTCCGGTGCCGCCGCGCCCGCGCCCGCTCGGAGTTTCAAAGCACGACCTTGCCTCGTTCGCGAAATCGAGCGGCAATGCTCCGTGCTACAACCGGGACACTGAGCCGTACACCGCCGTCGTCGACACGCATTTTCACCCGCGGCCCTTCGGGGGACCGGCGATCCCGATGCCGGACTTGCTGAAGTACTTCGACAAACTGGGTGTACGGTTCGTCGTCTACATGGGGATCGGCCAGGTCCTCGAACTGGGATCCGGCTGCACGTACTACTTGAGCTGCATCGGCACGGCGGCGAAGCCGGGCGTCAAGAACGATTTCGTCAATGGCATGGACTTAAACGCCTACGCGCCGAAGAAAGTCTTAATTATACCTTCGATGACTTTCATGGACCTGGCACACCCTGAGGACATCGTCGACCGCATCAAGCTCTACGATCGCGAGTATCCGGGAATGTTCCGCTGGGCTGGCGAAGTCAACGTGATGAAGCAGGCGCTGATCGGTAACCTGCATGAGCCCGCGTCACTCGCAAACATCGACGCCTGGGCCCCATTCATGCAGGTCCTGCGGGAGCGCAACATCCCCATCACGCTGCATTCCGACCTGGGCAACAATGCGAATCCAACCCAGTACCTCTTCCTGATGGAGCACGTGCTCAAGACCTACCCGGACAACAAGATCGTCTGGGCGCACATGGGCTTGTCCAAGGAACTGACCACCATGAACGCGAACCAGCACGTCGCCACGATGAAATCGCTCCTGGACAAGTATCCCAACCTGATGCTCGACATCTCGTGGGACGTGCTCTACAACGCATACCGGGCGTGGGGCGAGGTGTTCGTCAAGTTCTTCAACGAAAACCCGACGCGGATCCTGCCGGGCTCGGATTTCGTCGCCGCCGGCACCAAGGACTATTCGAAATACGAGAATGAACTGGAAATCACGAGTCGCGTGTTGCGTCTACTCAACGACGACGCATTCCGCGCCATCGCGTTGGGCGAGAACTTCTTCAAGTTCACGGGCATCGATTACGTGGCCCCGCAGGTCTGCAGGCACTCGAATAGCCCCAATGCGCCGGTCTACGGCGCTCCAAGACGGTAGACCGGCGGGACGGTGTCATACATCGCTTTCACCCGCTTGAAGTGAACGATACTCGCCTCTGGCGCCCGTGGCTCCGCATCAACCGTGTCTTGGGCGTGATGCTTCAGCATCCGGACGGCCTCGCTCGGGCCGCACTCGCCCAGGGTGATCAGTGCGACGTAGCAAAGTGGGCCCTCGAAATAGCAAAATCAGGGCCTTGCAAGCTGAGATTACGATTGGTTCCACAGCACGATTTTGTGACTTCTAATCCGAGGGTCGCAGGTTCGACTCCTGCCAGGCGCACCAACGCTTCCTTCGCCCCACACTGGTGCTCTCCACACGACCGCGGCGAGATGCAGCTCACTGTCGAGGCGGTTCGCCGTTGACGTCAGCGTGTCGGAACATGCCCAAGAGTGCCGGACTATGATGCGGTCTGGCGGCTCTTCGGGTTCCAGAATTGACGTCGCCGGGCAAGAATTTCGATGGATTGTGCCAGGAACATCAGTCCATCTCGATGCGGAGCAGACGGTTTGCGTTCTCGAAAAGGATCTTGCGTTCAGCGGCTTTCGTCGGGCACAGCCGTCGCAAAGCCGCGAGGATGTTGGCCCCGTCGCATGGGGCTCCCCGGGCCGCCTTGTCGGGGCAATCGCTGCCAAACACGATCTTGTCCTGGTGCTTCTCAAGAAACCAGCGGGCATGCCCTTTGTCGCGCGTCAGGGCGTTGAGCCCGGAGCCGGCGGAAATGTCCGCATATAGATTGGGGTAGTCGCTCAGATATCGGTCCGTAAGCCCACCTGGCGTAACGGGCGTCGTTGGATAGTCGGTCACCTGGTCGCAGTTCTTGTCGATGTTGGCCCAAAAAAGACGGGCGTGTCCGATGAACGTCACGTGCGGGTATTTATCCAGCATCTTGTAAAAACGGGTGAAGGGGACGTTGTACCCTTCGCGCGAAAAGTGCATCAGCAAGGGAACCTGGTACTCCCCGGCCAGCTCGGCGAGCCGCTGGATCGGCTCCGCGTCGCATTCGAGGTTGAATTTCAGTTCCCCTATTCCCTTCGCCCCCTGCTTGAGATACCGCTCCAGCTCCTGCCGTGCCTCCGGCAAGTCGGGAACCTCGTTGGCAAAGAACCACACCTTTCCGGGATGCTGACGCGCGAACTCGAGCGCCGTGGGATTGGGTCCGATGTCGTACCAGGCCGCCTTTCCCATGAAGGTGGAAGGGCGAACGACCCGCTCGGGCAGCGGCAAAAGAACGGTGTGGGTGACGCCCATCCGCTGCTGGTGCGCGAGCAGTTCGTCACCCGTTCGGCCGCTAAACGGCAGGTGCTGGTGGATATCGAAGATGGGTTCGGCAGTCGAGGAACCCGAGGGCATGAAGCGATCGGTCAGCCAGCTCGCTCCGACGGCGGCTGCCGCAACGGACGAATAGAGGAACGCCCGGCGTGAGGGCATGGCCGTCCTATTCACG
>DATFVZ010000251.1:0-2709 GCA_035259785.1 Gemmatimonadales bacterium | reverse complement strand
GCACGCGCGGCTCGGCGAGGAGAGCCGATCGCTCATGCTGGTCGGTCACCTCCCGCACCTGAGCCGGCTCGTCTCTCGCCTCCTCGGCGTCGGCGAAGACCGGACCGCCGTGCAGTTCGGGATGGGCGGCGTGGTGCGGCTTGAGCGCGACGCCGCGGGAGCGTGGGCGGTGCGGTGGGCCCTGCCGCCGGATCTGATCGCGCCTGCCGCTGACTGACGCCTCAGCTTCCCTCGATCGGGGATGCTCCCGCCCTTCGTCGGCTTCGGCGGCGCCGGACATCCAGGTCGGGAGCGATGCCGAACCATCCGGGGTCGTGCTATAGCGAGCGCGCAAGGAGGGGGCGGTGCCCGAACGCCCGGAGACGCAGGGTGATTGCAATGGCGGCCGACGCGTTCGACGGCTCGGCGGGCGCCCGAGCACCCTGACTCCCGAGTTGAGTGCGCAGATCGTCGCTCTCGTCGGCATGTCGGCGCGCTTGCCACGGCGGCCCGTTGTGCGGGCGTGCCGGCGACAGCAGCACGTCGGCCCGACTACTCATTTCCGCGTTCGGGGAACCGTGGCACAAGACAGTCCAGTGCCCGGTCATAGCTAGTCCGTGCAACCGCTTGGCACCGTGGGTGCTTCGGGCGACGAACGAAAGGTCAAACATGAAGATCGTGGTTATTGGCGGCAGCGGGCTCATCGGGAAAAAACTCGTGAACAAGCTTCGCGAAGGCGGTCATGACGCGGTGGCGGCACCACCCGCCTCAGGCGTCGACACACTCACCGGTGTGGGACTGGCCGAAGTCTTGGAGGGCGCCCAGGTTGTCGTCGATGTAGCGAACTCGCCTTCCTTTGAGGACGCGGCAGTGTTGGATTTCTTCCAAACCTCAGCGCGACACCTCCTTCCCGCAGAAGCGGCCGCTGGCGTGGGACATCACGTTGCGCTCTCGGTCGTCGGGGGAAGATGGACACCCGCGCGGCTTCCCACGCGCATGGCCGCCGGGCTATCGGTTCGCCACGGGCAAAGGAGTCCTGTCGATGGACGATCTTGACTATTCGGCGGTGGGGATGCCGGTGCGCCACGAGTTGCGCGCGGCGCACCGGCTCATCTTCGAGCATGTCCGCGCACCGGGCAACTGGTGGACGGGTGTGCAACGGGTCGCCATCGCCGCGGAGGCGCGCCGCGCGACGAGTTGTCCCCTCTGCCGCGCTCGCAAGGAGGGGCTGTCGCCGAGTGCGGTCAGCGGCGAGCACGTCGACACGGGAGCGCTGCCGCCGAACGTGGTTGACGTCGTTCACCGAATCCGCACCGATCCGGGACGTCTCTCGCATGCCTGGTTCGAGGGGGTTGTCGCCGCAGGCTTGGACGCGCCGCACTACGTCGAGTTGGTCGCGGTTGTCACCTTGGTGACCGGCGTCGACTTCTTCTGCCGCTCGTTGGGGCTCGCGTCCTTTCCCTTGCCGGACCCGTTGCCGGGTACACCGTCGTGCCATTTGCCGGCCTCGGCCAGGCCCGGCACGGCGTGGGTGCCGATGATCGCGCCGGAGGACGCCACGGGGGCGGAGGCGGACATGTATCCGCCTGCGCCGTTCATTCCCAACATCGTCAGGGCGCTGAGCTTGGTGCCGGATGCGGTCCGCACCCTGTGGCGCTCATCCGACGCCCACTACTTGCCGGTTGCGGAGATCGGCAACCCGGCCGCGCGCCCCGCTGCCCTCGACCGGATGCAAACGGAGCTGATCGCCGCACGCGTATCCGCCCTCAACGAGTGCTTCTACTGAACGACCGCCCACGCGACACTGCTCCGTGCGAGCAGTCAGACCACCGGCACGGCCGTCGCCCTCGCGGCGGTGAACGGAGAGGCCATCAGCGACGTCGGGGTCGCGCATGCCGCCGAGCTGCTCGCGTTCACCGAGGCGGTCATGCGCGGCGACGACGCATGGGTGGCGCGGACGCGCGCCGCGCTGCGCGCCGTCCTGTCCCCCGAAGCGTACGTCGCGGTGGCCGCTATCATTGCGGCCTTCAACGTCGTCGATCGCGTCGCCGACGCCACCGGCATCCCGCTCGACCCGATGCTCCTCGGCATGAGCGCCGACGTGCGTGACGAGCTGCAGCTAGAGCGCTTCGCGTCATCCGCGAACACCCGCGAAACACCCTGAGCGCGCGAACACCCAAACGCCGCCTTTTTCTGTCGCTGGGACGGCTGTCCCGAGGTCGAGGACAACGGGCAGAGCGCAGCGTACAGAACGGGGCAGACGTCTGCGGACCTTCAGCGGGCTCGGTCGCGCTTGTCGCCCATGCACGCCTTGACCCGCGTCTTGCGGGCAGCAAGCACCAGCCTGTCGCGCGGTCTCAAGGCGTCGTAGCTCGGCCTGCACGTCGGACAGTCCTGGGCGTGCGCGTCTTTCCCCTGGCAGGTGCCGCCCCGGCGGCAAACGACCTCTTGACGATGTGGCGCGCGGCGGCGGACGCCCTGCACGAGTAGGACGGCCGCCGCCAACTCGTCGCCGATGGTTGCGCTGGATCGGTTGGGAGCCTAGTCCTATGAGGACTGCCTGGGGAGTGAGAGTGAAGGGCGCGGGATGCCGAGAGGCGAAGCCGTGGTGTGGGTGGAGCTTGCGACGCGGATTCCGAAGGCGCTGCACCGCGCGCTGAAGCTGCACTGCGTGAGCACGGAGACGTCCGTGATGGAGTTTGTGACGAAGGCGATCGAGGAGAAGCTCGC
>DATFVZ010000250.1:0-6012 GCA_035259785.1 Gemmatimonadales bacterium | reverse complement strand
GCGCCTCGAGCTGGATCACGAACGGCAAATATCCCGTCGTATTCACGTCGCCCCGACCACGCGGAGGGATCAGCGCCAGGCCGACAACCGCCGCGCTATCGGGCTCGCGATATAACGTCCGATCCACGTGATAGGCATCCGGCGATGGGACCCAGCCCCGGTCGACCAGTACTGCAGAGCCATCCGCCAGACGCAGTGGGGTGACGAGAGCGACGCCGGGTGTGCCCTGGAAGCTCCGCCCCGGCCACGTTTGCTCGGCCGAAAAATCGTAGGCACCGTGGGCGGTGACGCGCCGCTGGCCGACCGAATCCACGGCGACGCCCCCCCTGCCCCCCCCGCCCGCGCTCCCCAATTCCAGCGGAGGAAGCGCTCGCCGCGCGGCAATGAGTGCGTTGCGCGCCCGACGTTGGTCGAGCCGTCTGAGCTGCCAGATACCAGCCCCCACGCACACCGTCGCGGCAAGGACCGCCGCGACGGCGAGCATCAGATCGCGTCGCTGCACAGAGCAAGTTTCTCGGCGCGGGACAGTCGACGGATCGCGGCCTCGCGTTTCAGTGCGGCGCCGTGGTCGGGCTGCGACTCGCGATAAGCCAAAGTGAGCGGCCGGCGGGATCGGGTGTAGGCGCTCGCTTTGCCGGTCTTGTGCAGCATCAAGCGACGATCCAGATCGTTGGTGATCCCGGTGTACAGTGAGCCGTCGCGGCAGCGTAAGAGATAGACCATCCAGGGCACGCGTCCAAGCTAGCGGGCCCTCCGGGGCGGCGCCATTTTGACGCGCGTGACGCTCGAGCGACGCCGGATCCTCGCGTGGTGTCTCTTCGATTGGGCGAATTCGCCGTACACCACGCTTGTCGTCACGTTCGTCTACTCCGCTTACTTCGCGCAAAAGTTCGCTCCCGACGTAGTCACGGGCACCGCGTGGTGGTCGCGCGGCGTCGCGATCGCGGGCGTCATCGTGGCACTGCTCGCACCGCTGCTCGGCGCGATGGCCGACGAGAGCGGGCGGCGGCTGCGGTTTCTCTTGGTGACCACTGCCGTCTGTGTGCTTGCGACCGGAACGCTGACCTTCGTGGCTCCCGGCGACTGGAGTGACGCCCTCCTCGCACTCACGTTGTTCGTGCTGGCGGACATCGGATTCGAGCTGGGGATGCTGTTCTACAATGCCCTGCTGCCCACAGTGGCTTCGCCTGACAAGTTGGGCCGAGTATCCGGGTATGGCTGGGCGCTGGGCTATGCCGGCGGGTTGTTCGCGCTCCTCGCAGCGCTCGTGGGATTCGTGCAGACCGAGCGTCCCTGGTTCGGCGTATCGCGAGACGCCGGGTTCAACATTCGGGCGACTTGCATGCTGGTCGCGATATGGCTGGCCGTCTTCGCACTGCCGCTATTCATGACGCTCCGAGAGGAGCGGCGCGCGCCCGTTCGCATTGAGATCCGCGCGACCTTCGCGGAGTTGGCACAGACGTTTCGCAACGTGCGGCAGTTTCAGGACGCTGCGCTGTTTTTGCTGGCCCGGTTGATCTTCAACGATGGGTTGGTGACGGTGTTCGCGTTCGGTGGGATTTATGCTGCCGGCACGTTCGGCATGACCCTCGCGGAAGTCATCCAGTTCGGGATCGTAATCAATGTGGCCGCGGGGGCTGGTGCCTTTCTGTTCGGGTATGTGGACGACAAGATCGGCGGAAAGCGGACTGTGCTGGTGAGCTGTGGCGCGCTGGCTGCCGCGACGGCGCTCGCCGTCTGGGCGCCGACGCGCGCGTGGTTCTGGGTCGCGGGAATGCTGATCGGCATCTTCGCGGGTCCGAACCAGTCCGCGAGCCGCTCCCTCATGGCGCGATTCGCGCCACGCGGCAATGAAAACGAATTCTTCGGCTTCTTCGCGTTCTCGGGACGGTTGACGGCATTCGCCGGGCCAGCGCTACTGGGCGTGGCGACTCAAATTTTCCACAGCCAGCGCGCCGGCGTTGCGACCGTTCTGCTGTTCTTTATCGCGGGTGGAGCGTTGTTGTTGCGCGTGGACGAACAGCGCGGCATCAGACAAGCTTCGCCTGCACCGTAATGGCGACGTTGTTCTCAATTGCCTTCGAGATCGGGCAGTTCTTCGCCGCCCCCCGGGCAGCCTCGAGGAACGCCGCCTGATCGATGCCCTCGACTTTGCCGCGCACGTCGAGCTCGCTCTTCGTCACCTTGGGAATGCCGTCCACCTTCTCGATCGTGACCGCGGCGCGCGTTTCGACGCGCGTGACCGGATGGCCCGCCTTCTCGAGCGCGGCGGAGAGCGCCATGCTGAAGCATCCTGCGTGCGAGGCGGCGAGCAGCTCCTCGGGGTTGCTCCCTCTCTTTCCTTCAAACCGGGTCCCGAAGCTGAACGCGCCGTTGAATACACCGCTTTGCGCCTTGAACGTCCCCTTTCCCTCTTTGAGTGTGCCTTCCCACGTCGCGACAGCATTGCTGGTCGCCATGTTGAGTTTCCTCTAGTGGTTGCTGGAGTCTGTAGAATCTGGCGATGCACACGCGTGTGCGCTACGCTTTATTGTCCCGATTCGGAGTACACCGATGGCAACGAAAAAGGCGAAACGCGGCTCCTCCCGGGCCCCCCGGGCCGCGCGGGCTGCGCGGGTACGCCCGCCGGCGCGACGCCAACCGGAAACACTCCGGATCCGCAGCATCAGTCCCTCCTTCACCGCGACGGACCTGCAACGCAGCATCGCGTTTTACCGCGACGTGCTGGGGTTCGTGATCGGCGAGGAGTGGCGAGAGAACGGCGAGTTGGCGGGATGCGAAATCCGCGCGGGCGCCGTGACGTTCATGCTGGGTCAGGATGATTTCGCCAAGGGACGCGACCGCCTGAAGGGTGTCGGCTCGCGGCTACGGTGTGTCACCGCCCAGGACATCGACAAGCTGGCGACGGAGATCAAGGCGCGCGGCGGCGTGCTCGATCAGGAGCCGCAGGACATGCCTTGGGGCGAGCGAATCTTCATGGTCTCCGATCCGGACGGCTTCAAACTGTCGTTCGTTCAGGCGCGGTGACCCTCTCGTCACGCGCGCAGGACGTGCTGCGCGTCGTGGCCGCCACGTTGGTGAAAGATGCCCCGGCCGACCTGAGCGTGCGGGTCGCCGGCAAGATTGCGAGCCTCCCCCGCGCCGCCGATCGCGCTGAGCTCGATCTGTTGCTGCGGCTCTTCGAGAGCCGGGTCATCAACGTTCTGCTCGCCGGAATTCCTCAACCGTTCACCGGTATGTCCCTCGAGCGCCGCGAGCGCTACCTGCGGGATTGGGCCACCAGCCGCATTCCACAGCGACGGAAAGCCTTTCAGGCGCTGAAGCGCCTGACGACAGTGACGCACTACTCGACCGCCGGAACGGGACGCGCGATCGGCTACCCCGGTCCTCTCGGACCACCGCCCTCGACACCGAAACCGATTCGTCCCCTAGCCATCACCCGCGATACGACACTCGACTGCGACGTCGTCATCATCGGGTCTGGCGCGGGAGGCGGCGTCGTCGCCGGTGAGCTCGCGACGCGCGGGAAGGACGTCATCGTTCTCGAGAAAGGCGGCTATCGCAACGAGGCGGACTTCACGCACGTCGAGGGAGAGGCGTTGGAGACGATGTACGATGCGGGCGGACTACTTACGTCCCGCGACCTCGGATTCATCGTGCTGCAAGGGTCCACCCTGGGCGGCGGGACCGTGATCAACTATACCACAAGCTTTCGTACTCCCGACACCGTGCGAGACGAATGGGCACGTCGGCACGACCTGCCCCACTTCGCCGGACCGGAGTTCACGGCCTCACTCGACGCCGTGGCACAACGCGCCGGGGTCAACACGGCTCACGCCGCACCGTCGGGACGCGACCGAGTGTTGATCAGGGGGCTCGAGCGGCTGGGGTGGCACCACGGACTGCTCCCGCGAGATGTGCGCGGCTGCTCGCAGGACGATGAGTGCGGCTACTGCGGTTTTGGCTGTCGCCGCGCCGCCAAGCAATCGACCCTGATCACCTATCTCCAGGACGCCGCCTCACGCGGCGCGCGCATCGTCGTGAACTGCGATGCCCAGCGGATCGTGCTGGAGCGTGGCCGCGCGACGGGGGTCGTCGCGCGCGTCACCCAGGACGGAGTGATCCACAATGTGACGGTTCGCGCGAGAGCCGTCGTCGTGGCCGGCGGCTCGATTCATTCACCGGCGCTGCTCTTGCGCTCGGGTATCGCGCTCCCTGCCCTGGGCCGGCACCTGGCCCTGCATCCAGCTACCGCCGTGCTCGCCGAGATGGACGAAGCCGTCCTGCCGTGGACGGGGACCGTTCAGGCGCACTACTCCGATCAATTCGCCAACCTGAATGACGGGTACGGCTTTAAATTCGAGACCGCCCCGCTGCATCCGTCTCTGCAAGCGCTGGCGGCGCCCTGGGAATCCGCCGCCCAGCACCAGGCGAGCATGGCACGGCTGCCCAACACCGCGCTCGTCGGGATATTGCTGCGCGACCGGTTTGGGGGGCGCGTCACGGTCGATCGTGATGGGAATCCCATTGTCGATTACCGAGTCTCTCGGTATGATGCGCGCCATTTGCGGCGTGGACTCGAGACGGCAGCGGAGCTCTTGGAAGCCGCTGGAGCTAGAGCAATCTGGGCACCGCTGGCGCGGTTCGTCAGCTACCGGCCAAGTGGCAGTCGTGCGCGTCAGGACTGGCTCGCGCGGGTGGACGCCGCTGGTTGGGGACCGAACGAGCTGCTGCTCGTCACATTCCACCAGATGGCGTCATGCCGCATGGGGTCCAGCGCGCGCACCTCTGTGGTGGATGCCGAAAACCGGGTGTGGGGTATGCGAAATTTGTTCGTTGCCGACGCGAGCACCTTCCCTAGCGCGTCTGGCGTGAATCCCATGCTTACCGTGATGGCGATTGCACACCGCGCCGCGGGCATCATCGCGGCTGACTAGGAGAACTGCATGCTTGCGTTGGTCATCGCGCTTCAACAACCGGTCGCGGACTCTTCCCCGTTTCGCCCGCTCCCATTACCGCCGCCGACGCCGGCCCGGAGCGCATCGGGAGCGCCGGGCCCACGCTACTGGCAGCAACGCGCCGACTACGTGCTCGAGGCCACGTTGGACACCGCGACCAACACGCTGAAGGGCCGCGGCCGCATCTACTACGTCAATCGCTCGCCGGAGACGCTGTCCTACGTCTGGGTCCAGCTCGATCAAAACCTCTTCGCGCCCCCGTCGTCCAACGCCCCCCCGCCCCCCCCGCCGCCGCTCAAATTCGCGGGCGGGGTGGTGTTCGACTTCACTGGCAGGGGTTTTGTCGGTGGCATCAGGATCGATCGCTTCGCCGTCGGCGGCCGGCGGCTCAAGACGAGCGTCCAACGCACGATGATGCGCGTCGAGCTGCCGCGTCCCCTGGCCCCGAACGGCAAGATCACGTTCGACGTCGCGTGGCGTTTGCCCATCCCGCCCTACGGCGCCGGCCGCATGGGCCGCGTCGGCTCACGATTTTACGAGCTCGGTCAGTGGTACCCGCGCATGGCGGTATACGACGACGTGCATGGCTGGAACACGCTCCCCTACCTCGGCGCCGGCGAGTTCTACCTCGAGTTCGGCGACTTCGACGTGAGTCTGACGCTGCCGGCTGGATTTCAGGTCGCTGCCACGGGATGGCTCCAGAATCCATCAGTGGTTCGGGCGCCTCCCGAGCTGGCGCGGCTGAAGCGCGCTTTCGACGCACCGGGCCAGGTGGTGTCGGTCATCACGCGTCAGGAGGCCATCGCGAACGCCACAAAAAAAGTCCCCGGCACGCGCACCTGGCGGTTCTCCGCAAGCAACGTGAGAGACTTTGCGTGGGCGGCGGGGCCCGACTTGCGTTGGGATGTGAGTGTATGGAACGGCATTGTCGTGCAGACCTTCTACCACCCGGACGCAACGCCGTGGGAGGAGGCGAACACCATGCTCCGGTTTCCCCTGCGCCATTTCTCGGGCGCACTGGGCCCATATCCGTTGCCGCAGATCACGGCGGTTG
>DATFVZ010000249.1:0-7253 GCA_035259785.1 Gemmatimonadales bacterium | reverse complement strand
GATCACTTTCCGGGCGGCGCGGTCCAGCTCCTGGCACTGGGTCGTGAAGGGCTTGCCGACTTCCAGCGCCGCCGTCTGCGCGTCGTGCACGGTGTTGAAGACCTTCCTGAATTCCTCTGATGGCGCATCGCCGAACCAGATTGTGCGCGTGATGTCGGAAGTATAGCCCTCGACGCGCGAACCGGAATCGATCAGTACGACGGTCTCGCGCTCGAGGCGTCCCGCTGAAGGGCCGCCGTGCGGCAGGGCGCTCGATGGTCCGAATTGGACGAGCCCGCCGCCTGGCGAGCCGCGACTCGCCATCTCGCGCGACAAAAGCTGTGCGACTTCGCGCTCGGTCACTCCGACGGCGAGTTGCGAAAACGTTGCGGCCATCGCCGCTTCCGTCGCGGCGATTGCGCGGCGAATCAGCTCGATTTCCTCGGGCCTCTTGATGATCCGCAGCCGCTCGGTCACCGGTCCACCGTTGGTGAACCGCCAGCCGTCCAGCTTATCGTCCAGCCGCAAGTAGCTCTGGTACGAGGTCGTGGGCTCGACCGCGGCCACGCCGGGGCGCCGGGGCGGTTTCATCTCAGCGCCCGCTCGGCCAACGAGTTTCCACGGATCCTCGTGTTCTTCCCACCCGCGGACATCGCTGATCGCGCTGTTACGCTTGATCCGCTCGACTTCGAACGACGGACAAATGAGCGCCGCCGTCCCCGTCGCGGGAATCATCAGCAGAATGAGCCGTTCACTTCGCCCCGGATTGTAGCCGACGAAATACTGGAAGTTCGTGCTCGGCTCGGTCACGAGGAGATCGAGCTTGCGCGTCTTGAGTTCTTCTTGAAGGCGCTCGATGCGGCGCGCGAAAACTTCGGGACCGAGTGTGGGGCCTTGCGGCACGTCACGTTCGTTGCGCCCCACGCCCCACGCCGCACGTCCAACGATCGGCAGTGCCACTAGTCCCGCCGTGGTGAGAAACTCGCGTCGTTCCATGGTGCAGCTATATTACGCAGCCTCATCTCGCACAGGAAGCACGTTACCGTGCATTTCGAAGCACGCGTCGCACCTCTCAACGGCAAACTTCCAAAGGTGACGTACCGCTGGGACCCCGAGACTGACATTCTGACCGTTGCCTGCAAGGGCGGCCCGAAAGGCGACGGGATGAACGGTACGGTCGATCTCGAGGGCGGTGACGGCTCGTTCGTCGTGATCGACGTCGCGGGCGGCACCCTGCGCGGCCTCGACGTCGTGAACTGGCCGGAGGACGTGCGCACCGTGGCGTCGCTCGCTCCGCCGAATACGACCAAGGAAGGACAAGTGACTTTCCCAGACCGCCGGTCGAAGACGGGCGTCGAGGCCGTCGAGCTCGAAACGGCGCTGACGGTCGACAAGAATCCGGCCGAATCCGTGTTCCACATCCGCGTCGGCCGGCAGCGCCCGGCGACGGTCGTTCGCGTCGGTGATCATCTGTTGGTGGAGATCGATAAGCAATCACGCATCGCGGGGCTGTGGCTTCTGGACGTCCCCCCCTTCCCGAACGTCGAAGCTACGGCGTAGTGGACGAGAGATTCGAGCGCTACGTCACCGAGCTGTTCGCCGCTGAAGACCCTGTTCTCGCGAAGATCCGCGCGCGCCATCAGTCGGAAAAGCTTCCTGCCATCAACGTTTCGCCCGAAGAGGGAAAGCTGCTGTACCTCCTGCTACGGCTCATCCAGGCGAAACACGTGCTTGAAATCGGCACCTTGGGGGGCTACAGCGGCGTCTGGCTGGCCCGCGCGCTCGCTCCCGGCGGCACGCTCACGACCATCGAGCGAGAATCGAAACACGCCGCGATCGCTCGCGAGGCCTTCGCTGCAGCGGGTCTGCAGGACCGCATTCGGCTGATCGAAGGAGCGGCGCTCGACATCCTGCCCACGTTGTCGCCGGGGTTTGACGCGGTGTTCATCGATGCCGACAAGGCGCCGCTGCCCCGATACTTCGATTGGGGCATGCGGTTGCTGCGGCAGGGCGGTCTGCTGTTATGTGACAACGCGTTCTTCCACGGCGCCGCCGTCGATCCCGAGGACAAGTCCGCCGACGGCGCCGGAGTGCGCCGATTCAACGAATTGGCATCCCGCGATCCGCGCCTTGTGGCGACGATCGTCCCTGTGCGCGATGGCCTGGTCGTGGGCATCAAGGTGGGGAACTGAGATGACCTGGTGGCACGATCTGATTGCGGCGGGCGCGGTTCCGGCAGCCTTCGTTCCTTCTCCCACCACGGGAGCGGGAGCGGGGGGGGAGCTGGAGGCCGGTGCCGATCGCGCGAATCTCGTCGAGGATGCGGAGCTTCAGGCGCACCCGCTGCCCGATCGGGCTGCCGCAAACGTTCCTGCGACAGTCGCGTTCCTCGCCGGGATCGAACGCTGGAGTGTGGTCGCCTACGACGGCGTCGCACCGATCGTCAGTGCGTACGTCGCCGCGGCGATCCGGCGCCGCACCGCACGCGGCGTGCTCCACACGACTGCCGAGCGAAGTCGTGCGTTCACGATTGCTCCGCTTGACCGAATGCACGCCAATCTGCGACGGCGGCTGGAACAGACGGCGCCCGATCTCGAGCCCGTGGCCGGTGACCTGGTGGAGCACCCAGTGCGCTATCTGGAACAAGTCGAGAGTACCGTCCGTCGGGTGCGCGCTGCGATCGAGCGCGATCTCGCCGAGTTATGGATCACGGCGATGCCGGCGGACGAATGGCTCGTCGTGGACGGCCTGCTGTCGCGCTCGCCGGCGGTCGCGCGGCATCCGCGCGCGCTCGGCGTAATCAAAGGCCATGGCGCGCAGTTTCTGGAGGGGCGCGGACTTGAGCGCGCGTTGACGCTCCCGGCTGGTAATCGTACAAGCGTTTTTGCGGTGCGCGGCGGTCACACGCGCATCGAAGTGTACTCGTGGTACGTGCGGCTTTGGCCGTGGGAAGGCAACGATCTGCTGTACGGGCTGCTGCGCGTCGAGGCGCGCGCCGACGCCGAGACCGTCGCGCGCGCGACTGAGGTTAGCGGCTGGCTCTGGGCGGAGCGTGCGCCCCTCGCGACACCGACGACACGCTGGGACCGGCTGTTGTATCCTTTACACAACGTGGAGGAATACCTGAAAGCCCTCGCCCCCCGCGAGCCCCAGCTGCGCCGAGTGTCACGACTGCCGAAGACGGGGACATGATCGCGCGCTCCGACAAGGAACCCGCGCCGATTGGTCGCGTCGTCGCGACCGAACTGAAACCCTCGACTCCCCATCAATTCCATTTCTGGACGGCGACCCACACTTCGATCGGCATTGGTGCCATCGTGAAGGTCGGGGGAAGAGGGACGGAGGAAGAGGGAAGGGTGGTCTACGGAGTGGTGACCGATGGGTTCGCCTACTCCGATCTCGCTACCCCGCTGCATGACGTCGTGGGCGCGGAAGGCGATCCCACGCGTGCGGCCGAGACGCCGACAACGCGGCAAGAGATCCGCTACTGGACAGCCGCCGTGTTGCGACAGACACCGGAAGAGCCATTACAGCCGGTCCCGCTCGGCGAGGTGTACGTCGCCGACGACGCCGATGTGGCGCTGGCGCTGCGCATGGATGCTTTCCTCTATTCAGCGACACCGACCGCTATCCCAGTCGGGTTGTATACGTCCGCAGGCCGGGAAGCGCCGGTCTACCTCGACGCCGATTTCCTGCTCGGCCCGGAAGCTGCACATCTGAATATCTCGGGGGTTTCAGGGCTCGCGACGAAAACGAGCGCGGTCGAATTCCTGCTCGGGTCGATCTTCGCGCATTTCCCGTCGCACAAAGGCCGCATCGCTGCCGTCTGCTTCAATGTGAAAGGGCCTGATCTCTGCTTTCTCGATCAGGCCGGCGATTTGAGCGACGAAGATCAACACCGGTATCAGCGATTAGGTGTTCCGGCCACGCCGTTCGAGCGCGTGCGCTACTTCGCGCCGCTCAAAGCGGACGGCGTCAATCTGAACACGCTGCGCACCCACGCCGATCTCATCGGGTCGGTCGAGCCGCTCACCTGGGGCCTGCAGGAGGTCGTCGACTTCGCGGAAGTCCTGCTGAATCGCGACGACATCGACGCCAAAGCCGACGCCTTTATCGATTTCCTCAGAGATCGTGTGCTCGACAGAACGTTCGACGACGGGTTCGGCGGTACGCATCGCGTGCAGACCTTTGCGGACCTCGATCGGTTGTTTCGCTCGATCTTCGACGGCCTGGAAATCACCGCCGGCGGGCGCAGCGACACCTGGCGCACGCATCACATCGCCACGATGCGCAAGGTCCGCAACCGCCTGATGAACATTTCGACGCGCTGCAAGGGACTCGTGACCGACGACGGGCCGTCCAGCGATCTGCCGTGGAGCGCGTTCACGGATCGCACCGTCTACGTGATCGATATCGCGAACGTCGATCCACTGGGTCAGGATCTGGTGTTCGCCCGCGTCGTTTCGAAGCTGCGCGAGCAGCTCGAGCGCCGCGAGTTGGGCGTCGACGCGGTGGTCGTGTTCGTCGATGAGCTCAACAAGTACGCGCCGGGCGACGGCTCGGAGACCTACGTCAAGAAAATGCTGCTCGATATCTCCGAGCGCGGGCGCTACCTCGGACTCGTGCTGTTCGGCGCCGAGCAGTTTCGATCCCAGGTACACCGCCGCGTCGTTGGCAACGCGGGAACGCAGCTCTTTGGCCGGATGGACATGGACGAGCTCGCGACGGCCGGGTATCAGGTGCTCAGCCCTGCCACCAAAAGCAAGCTCGCGACGCTCCCGATTGGTGAGCTCATGGTGCGGCATCCACACTTCACCCAGCCGATTTTCGTGCGATTCCCGAAGCCGCCCGTGCTGCGCGGCCGCGATGGAGTGGAGCGCTTCCCACCCGCCGCCGACGTGCCGTTCGAAGACGCGGTGGTGCGCCAGCTCGTTCAGCTGGACCGGCGCGTTCGGCCCAATCAGGTGAAGGATCTCATTGCCGATCGCGAGCCGGAGGACGTTCGGCGCGCGCTCGCAGCCGTGCGGCGCACTCGGCCCGACGACGTGATCACGTACTTCCGAAAGGCGCTCGGAAGCCGCGTCACGGCTGAAGCGCGCGTCCAGCGCGAGCATCACGTTGTCCCGCCGCTCAATCCGATTTCGGATGAGCCCTATTGAGGCGCGCTGCGTTGCTGTTATTGATCGTCGCCGGTTGTCAGCGGAGCGGTGAAAGAAAAATCGCGCTGCGTTACCACCCGCCTACGGGCGCGGTATATCACCACACCTTCGAGCTTCATGGGCGGGTTACGGCTCCGCCGGGCCTGTTCGGTGGGCGCACCGGTCGCAGCCAGGAAACGAACATGCGTATGTACTCCACCCAGACGGTGAAGGGGCCGGTGGCCGACGGGGTGGAGCTCGAGATCGTTGCCGATTCGGCGAGCATGACACAGCCGACTGTGTCCGCCGACACCCTTTCACGATATCTCTCGGAAGTGCGCGGCCTGCGAAATACGATCGTATTCGACGATCGGTCACAAGTTGTACGCAGTGCCCTCACGTCGGATCCCGCTCCGGGCCTGGCGAGCCAGCTCGCCTACACCTTGCAGGCTGCAAGTTTCTCATTCCCAGAGCAGCCGCTGGGTCGTGGTGACTCGTGGACAATCAAGGCGGTGCTTCCGTTCAGGGAGTTTCTCGCCAATGCAGTTTCCGGTCCCGACTCGGCGGAGACGACTCTGACCGTGCGAGAGATTCGCATTCATGGTGGCGACACGGTGGTGGTGCTGGACGTCAAGACCGCCTACCCGACGACTCCACTTCGTGTGCTGCTCGCGGGATTACGAGCATCAATCAAGTTTTCCGGCGATAACGGAGGGTACCAGGAGTTTTCCATTACGCGAGGCACGGTGATCGCCGCGGAGGTTCATAACGCGACGACGATTCTCGTCACAGTGCCAACACTCTCGCTCCGTGACGATGCGGTGAAAGCCGATAGTCGAACCACGATACGCCTGGTTGGAATGCCGTGAAGCTCGCGCACCTCGCCGACCTGCACCTCGGTTTTCGGCAGTTCGATCGGCAGACGCCCAAGGGCGCGAATCAGCGCGAGGTCGACGTCGCCGAAGCGTTCAAACGCGCGGTAGACGACATCCTCGAGCAGAAGCCCGACCTCATGGTGATCGCGGGGGACCTGTTTCACTCGGTGCGCCCCACCAATGCGGCGATTCTATACTGTTTCCGCCAGCTGCATCGTTTACGGACAGGCTTGCCCAACACTCCGATCGTGGTGATCGCGGGCGAGCACGACACGCCGCGCTCGATCGAGACCGGCTCAATTCTCCGACTCTATGAGGCGCTCGGCGTCGAGACCGCGGTCGAGGAGGCGCGCCGCATCGTGCTGCCGAAGCTCGATTGCGCCGTGCTCGCGGTGCCGCAGCAAGCGCTCGCCAAAGCCGACCGGCCGGCGCTGCGACCGGAACCCGGCGGACCGACGCTCAACGTGCTCGTCACGCACGGCGTCTATGGTGGGCTGGGTGAAGAGCGCGGCACGATGGAATACGGCGGCGCCGAGCTCACGCGCGAGCTGCTTGCACCGGAGAAGTGGGACTACATCGCGCTCGGCCATTATCACACCGCACAGTCCATCGCGGCCAACGCGTGGTATGCCGGCAGCCTCGAGTATCTGCCGCCGAACCCGTGGGGTCAAATTCAGGACGATCAGGACGCGGCGAAGGGCCGAAAGCGCCGCGCCGGGAAAGGATATCTCCTCGCGGATCTGCCGGGAGCGCAGGTGACGTTCCGGGCCATCGAGCCCGTACGGCGTCACATCGATCTCCCGTTCATCCATGGCGCCGGACTCAATGCCAAAGAGCTGGATACGCAGATCGCCGAGCGCGTGGCGGCGGCGAAGATCGACGACCAAATCGTACGCCTGGTGGTCTGGGATGTGGACCGCGCGGTCGCGCGCGATCTCGATCACGCGGTGATCCGCGGCTACAAGGCGCGCGCGCTCAACTTCCAGCTCGATCTGCGTCGACCTCAGGTCGCGCGTGGCACGACGACGGTCGCGGGGCCCGGTGCACGCCGGCAGACGCTTCCCGAGACCCTGCGCGAGTTCCTCGGGCGCCGGCCGCTCGACGCCGAGCTGAATCGCGAGACCTTCGTCAAACTCGGCGTCGAGTACCTCGAAGCGGCCGGCCGTGCCGAGGAGTCTGCGGCGGCGGGGCCTTCGGTGTGAAGCTGCAACGCCTGCGGCTCGTCAATTTCCGCCAGCATGCGGATACCGAGATCGCGTTC
>DATFVZ010000248.1:0-20903 GCA_035259785.1 Gemmatimonadales bacterium | reverse complement strand
GCTGGTCTATCGCAACCGGCATCTCTGGAACCCGAGCAATTTCGCCATCGCCTTCATGGTACTGGCTGCGGCAAATAGCGTCGCGATTCTCAGTCACCAATGGGGCAATGACCTTCGCATCAATCTCGTGATCTGGGCCTTTGGCCTGATCATCGCCGCGCGGGCGCGGGTGCTGCACGTGACGTTGACATACGTCGCGTGCTTCCTTGGACTGGCGATCGTGCGCAATCTGATCATCGGGGGACCACTACTTGCCGAGCTCGCGCCCATTACCGGACCGATGTACCAGTTGTTCGTGTTTTTCATGGTGACCGATCCCCGTACCACCGTGAGCACCCGGCGCGGGCGCATGATCGTCGTGGCACTGGTGGCGCTGTTCGAAGCCGTCATTCGACTCGCTGGCGACTTCCAGCTACCGCTCCTCCGTCCTTTCTACGTGTCTCCGCCGATTCTCGCGCTGGCCATCGTCGGGCCGATCGCGATGTGGTGGGACCTGCGCCGCAAAGCTGCTCTTGATTCAAGTTCGACCGGTCGCGCGGGCTGACCGCGACGCCTGGGTGCGCATGCGTCGCGCACTGTGGCCCGACCATTCCGAGAGTGAACATCGCGCCGAGGTCACGCGCTTCTTTGCCGGGGAATTGCGCGAGCCGCTGCAGACGCTCATCGCCGTGGACGGTACTGGGGCGCCGATCGGATTTGCCGAGTTGTCGATTCGGAACTATGCCGAGGATTGCGTGACCGACCGCGTTGCCTACCTGGAGGGTTGGTACGTGATTCCGAATAGTCGCCGGCAAGGAGTCGGGCGGGCGCTCGTCCTGGCCGCGGAGGACTGGGCGCGCGCGCAGGGGTGCGCCGAATTCGCGTCCGATGCCCTGGTGGACAATCTTGTCAGTGCTGCCGCCCACACGGCACTCGGGTTCAGGGAGACGGTGCAGATCCGCTGTTTCCGGAAGGTCGTGGATGCTTCGAAACTTCCGCGCTAGCAGACACGATATGGCCAGGAGTCCCCATGCATTGACGGAGGCCATATGTTCGACACCCCTGTTCCAAAACCGCCTAAGATTCCGCTCCCACCCAAGCCTCATCCGCCCGAGCCGTGGGAGCCGGCGAAGCTCCCGCGGGATCCCGAGCCGCCCAAACCGCCCAACCCCGAGTTCTAATGGATTGCGCGCGTCCGTTGTAGATTGGGCCTAATGGGCTTCATTCCCGAATGGGCCTTGGGTGTTGGTTTCATCATCGTTGCCGTCTCGATCGCCAGGGCCGTGACTGGGCGGTTTCTCGGTAGTCCGGCATCACTGCGGCGCCGGCTTGGCGCCAATACGACCGATCCAGAGGTTGTCGAGCTGCGCCAGACCGTCGATGCCTTACAAGCCCGATTGACAGAGGTAGAAGAGCGGCTGGACTTCGCCGAACGCCTTCTCGCCAAGCCTTCTCGTTAGAACTACCTGCAGTGCATTCCTCTTTGATCTCGACGGCGTGCTCGTCGATTCTCGAGCCGTCGTCGAACGCACCTGGCAGCGCTGGGCAGAGCGGCACGGCATTGACCATCGCCCGTTTCTGCGCATCGCCCATGGCCGGCGCGCGCGTGACACGCTTCAGGCCATCAATCCCGCCCTGGCGCGCGATGAAGAAGTGGACTGGCTCGACGCCGCCGAGCTGGTCGATGTCGCTGGCCTAAGGCCTGTGCCAGGTGCTGTAGAATTCCTGTCGTCACTGCCGGAGCATGCTCGCGCAATCGTGACATCATGCAGTAGGGCGCTAGCAGTAGAACGCCTCACCGCCGCCACCGTACCCGTTCCAGCCCTGATGGTCACGGCAGACGACGTCGCCAACGGAAAACCTGCGCCGGATGGCTATCGACTGGCTGCACAGCGACTCGGCGTGGATCCGAGCGCCTGCCTGGTCTTCGAGGACGCCCCGCCGGGCGTCGCTGCGGGGCGCGCGGCTGGGTGCCGAGTCGTGGGACTCACCACGACGCATGCCGCCGAGCAGTTGGGGGAGGCAGACTTTGTGCTTCCGGATTTCAAATCTTTGCGTGCGCAACCGAGCGACGAGATCGGGAACCCCGGTTTCACCGTGGTGTCGAACTGGCGTGGAACACCCGCCTGAGAAAAAGCCCGGCCCCCCAGAGATCCCCGAGCCTCCGAGCCCCGATCCCATGCCGCCCCCGCCAGAGCGGGCCCCGCGGATACCCGACCGACCCAAGGCACGCCGCTAGTCCCTCTTCTCAGGTCTCCGGTCAGACAGCACCTTGTCTGACATGTCGAAGGTCAAGATCGGGATTATCGGCTCGCGCTTCCAGGCGGACTGCATCGCCAACTCGGTGAAGGCCAGCCCTGAGGAAGGTGAGGTAATTGCCGTTGCTTCTCCGACCAAGGGGCAAGCAGCTGGCTTTGCGAAGCGACACGGCATCGCGAACGCGTACACTGACTATCGCGAGCTGTTGCGCAATCCGGCAGTCGAGCTGGTCTCCATCACCGCACCCAATCGTCTGCACGCGCAGATGACAATCGATGCCGCGCACGCTGGTAAGCATGTCGTCTGCGAAAAGCCCCTCTGCATTACACTCGAAGAAGCCGACGCGATGATCGATGCCTGTCGCACTGCGGGCGTGCTGCTGCTCTACGCGGAGGAGCTATTCTTCGCGCCAAAGTATGTGAAGGCCAAGCAGATGGCGGACGAAGGCGCCTTCGGTCGCGTACATCTCGTCAAGCAGGGGGAGAAGCACTCGGGCCCACACGCAGACTGGTTCTGGGACGTGACGCAGTCGGGGGGCGGGGCGGTGATGGATTTGGGGTGTCACGGCATCGCGTTCTGCTGGTGGTTTCTCGGAAAGCCGAAGGTCAAGAGCGTCTACTCTCAGATGTCCACCCAGGTGCACGGCGATCGGACGCAGGGCGAAGACGAGGCGATTACGATCATCGAATTCGACAACGGCGCCACGGGCATTGTCGAGAACAGCTGGAACCGGCCCGGCGGCATGGACGACAGCATCGAGGTGTTCGGGGACAAGGGCCAAACCTACGCCGACATGCTGATGGGCAATGCGCTCCCGACCTATTCCGAAGTCGGCTTTGGGTATGCCGTCGAAAAGGCGGCGACCACCAAAGGCTGGACGTATCCCGTATTCGAAGAACACTGGAATTACGGGTTCCCGCAGGAGATGCGACATTTCGCACGGTGCGTCCGGGGCAAAGAGACACCGATCTCGGATGGCGAAACCGGCCGCGTCGTCCAGGAGGTGTTGTACGCGGCGTACGCCTCGGCGGGACTCGGCAGGAAGGTGGCACTCCCGTTCCGGCCAAAGGGAGTCACGAAACCGATCGATCTGTGGAAGAATCCTCCAAAGTGAGACCTCGATGGACCCGAAGGTTAAGAAGTATTTCGACGCGCTGACACCGCAGACGCGCAAGGCACTAAAGCAACTGCGCGAGGTCGCGCGTGCGGCGGCTCCGGGCGCCGAGGAGGTCATCAGCTACGGAATCGTCGGGCTACGGCTTGAGCGTCGCATGGTGGTGTGGTATGCCGGATTCAAGAATCACATGAGTCTCTACCCGATGAGCAAGGCATTCGAACGCGCGAACGCAGCGGCGATCAAGGCGGGGGGCTATGAGATCTCCGGCCGGGGTACTATTCGATTTCCGCTCGACAAGAAGCCACCGGCGGCGCTGGTGCGGCGCTTCGTCAAGTCCCGCATCGCCGATGTGAAAGCCAAGAAGTGATTACCCCGAAGCCGCTCGTCCTCGTGGGCCGCGGGATTCGCCTCGACCCGCTGACCGAGGAGCACGCTCAGGCGCTCATCACGGCCGCGAGCGACGGACGGCTGTGGGAGCTGTGGTTCACGGCGGTCCCGGTGCCCGAGAAGATGCGTGACTACATCGCCGACGCGCTCAAGGGGCAACGTGACGGTCACATGCTTCCCTGGGTCGTGCGCGACCAAGCGAGCGACGCGGTGATCGGGTCAACGCGCTATCACGATATCGTCCCGGCCGTCGATCGCGTGGAGATCGGGTATACCTGGTATTCGGAGAGCCGCTGGCGCAGCCACGTCAATACCGCCTGCAAGCTGCTGCTTCTGACGCACGCGTTCGAAAAGCTTGGCTGCAAGTGTGTCGGCCTCCGGACCGACAACTTCAATTTTCGGTCGCAGCGCGCCATCGAGGCGCTCGGGGCGAAGAAGGATGGAGTGATTCGCCACCACGCCGCGCGTCGCGACGGCACCGTGCGCGACTCAGTGATGTACAGTATTCTCGCGACCGAGTGGCCCGACGTACGACGCCATCTCGAGCTGCGGTTGCAGCGCCATCGCGGCGAGGACGCCACCTAGATGGCTTCGACGACATCCAGTCCCGCGATGACACGCCGGTTCGGCCTGTTGCACGCCACGGCGCTCAACATGTCGAACATGATCGGCATCGGGCCGTTCATTACGATTCCGCTGCTGATGTCGGCGCTCGGCGGACCCCAGGCGATGCTGGGCTGGCTGGTGGCGCTGATCGTGGTGCTGTGCGACGGCATGGTCTGGAGCGAGCTCGGTGCGGCGCTGCCCGAATCGGGTGGCTCGTTCGGATATCTGCGCCGCGGATACGGACCGGTGACATTCGGTCGCTTCATGGGATTCCTGTTTGTCTGGCAGTTCGTGTTGAGCGGGCCCCTCGAGATTGCGTCCGGCTACATAGGCTTCTCGCAGTATTTGGGCTACATCTGGAAGGGCATCACGAGCCGGCAAACGCTGCTCGTCGTGACCGTGATCGGCCTCATCAACATTGTGCTGCTCTACCGGCGGATCACGTCGATCGCAACGATTACGTTAACCCTGTGGATTGGAACCCTCCTCACCGTCGTCGTGGTCATCGTCACCGGCGCGCTGCACTTTGATCCGCGCGTGGCGTTTGACTTCCCGCCAAACGCCTTCCATCTCACAGGAGATTTTTGGTTGGGACTGGGCGCGGCGTCCGCAATCGGCGTCTACGATTATTTGGGCTATTACGACGTCTGTTACATCGGCGATGAAGTGGAGCAGCCCGGCCGGGTAATTCCGCGCTCCATTCTGCTCAGCACCGTGGCCGTCGCGATTATCTACGTCGCGATCAACTTCTCGATCATCGGCGTCGTCTCGTGGCGCGATTTCGTGCCAGCCGAGAATAATCCGTACGCTAATTTCGTCGTGTCGATCGTCATGGAACGGATCTATGGACCCGGAATCGCCACCGTCCTGACCGCGATGATCTTGTGGACGGCGTTTGGGTCGGTGTTTGCCCTGTTGCTCGGCTACTCGCGCGTGCCGTATGCAGCGGCGAAAGACGGCTATTTCTTCAAGGTTTTTGGACGGCTGCACCCAAGCGGCGGCTTCCCATACGTCTCGCTCGTGGTGCTGGGCGGACTCGCGATTCTCGCCAGCTTCTGGTCGCTCGGAACGGTCATCGCGGCTCTCGTCACGATGCGCATTCTCGTGCAGTTCGTCGGACAGATCGGCGCCGTGACGCTACTCCGCCGCCGAGCGCCCGACATGCCCCGGCCCTACCGCATGTGGCTCTATCCGGTGCCGAGCTTGATTGCGCTGCTTGGATGGGTGTTCATCTTTGTCACCACGAAGCCGAACGTGATTGTCTTCAGTCTGATAGCGTTGGCGTTGGGAATGCTTTGTTTTGGTGTGTGGTCCTGGAGACGAAAGACCTGGCCTTTCGAAACGAAAGCCACGGAGGTCACGTGAGCACAGAGCTCAACCGCCGCGAATTTCTGGTGGCGACCGCAGCGATCGCCGCTGCCGCGCAGAATCCGATCGGCACGATTGCAAATCCGCCGCCACCCAAAGGGACCATCGTGCTCTTTCAGGGTGACTCGATCACTGATTGCGGGCGCGACCGCAACTCTCCCGCGCCCAATCAGGCGGGTGCGCTGGGAAACGGGTACCCGCTCCTCGTCGCCGCCGCAGTGTTGGCGGCGAAATCAGCGGACGGACTGCAGTTCTTCAATCGCGGGATCAGCGGCAACAAGGTGCCGGATCTCGAGCAGCGCTGGGAACGGGACACGCTCACCTTCAAGCCCGATGTGTTGAGCATTCTCATCGGTGTGAACGACTTTTGGCACAAGCTGGACCACGGCTACACCGGCACGGTGCAGGATTATGAGCAGCAATACGCGGCGCTACTCGCTGCCACACGCCGCGCCTTGCCACGAGTGCGTCTCATCGTGCTCGAGCCCTTTGTGTTGCGCACGGGCGCGGTGGGCGACCGCTGGTTCCCGGAATTCGACCAGCGTCGCGCGGCTGCGGCGCGGGTCGCTGCGCAAGCGAAGGCGACGTTCGTTCCGTTGCAATCGGTGTTCGATGCCCGAGTCAAATCGACGCCACCCGAGTATTGGGCCGCAGATGGCGTCCATCCCACACCGGCCGGACATGGTGTCATTGCCGAACAGTGGCGCCGAGCCGCGCATGTTTAGGCGAGTCATGGTCACGGGCTTCGCGCTCTGCGGGCTCCTCGCATGTGCGTCCGGAAGTTCCGGGAATGGCGTCACGCCGCCGCCACCTCCGCCGCCGCCCCCACCACCGCCACCGACGTGGAATTTGGTCTGGAGCGATGAATTCGATGGCCCGGCGGGGACACAGATCGACACCACGCGTTGGCGCTACGACCTCGGCGATGGGTGTCCGGGCATTTGTGGATGGGGCAACAAGGAACAGGAGTACTACACCTCGGATACTTCCAACATCGCGTTGAACGGTCTGGGACAGCTCGCGATTGTTGCGCGGGTGGCGCCCGCAGGATTGACTTGCTATTACGGCCCCTGCAAGTACACGTCCGCGAAGATTACGACTAAGGCCAAGAAAGAAGTGCTGCCGCCTGGCAAGGTTGAGGCACGCATTCGATTGGCGGTTGGACAAGGGCTATGGCCGGCATTCTGGATGCTCGGCACGGATATCGATACCCAAGGGTGGCCGAAGTGCGGCGAGCTCGACATCATGGAATACCGCGGAAGCACGCCAGCAAAAACCAGCTCGGCGGTCCACGGCCCTGGCTATTCGGGCAACACGCCGTTCGTCCAAATCAACACGCTCACCAGCGGCACGTACGCATCCGACTTCCACACGTTTGCCGTCGAGTGGGATGCGAGCGCCATCCGATACTTCGTTGATAGCACGCTCTATTACACAGTCAGTCGCGCCGTTGTCGAGCAACGCGGGCAATGGGTGTTCGACAAGACGTTCTACGTAATCCTGAACCACGCGGTGGGGGGCAATTTCGACGGTGATCCGGCGTCGGACGCCATCTTTCCTGCGACGATGCTGATCGACTATGTGCGCGTCTACAGACGGAGCTAGAGTGTGACGGCGAACGACTTTCGCAAACTGGCCCTGAGCTTTCCGGAAACCGCGGAAGCGTCGCACATGGCGCATCCGGATTTCCGCGTCGCCGGGAAGATTTTTGCGACCATGGGATACCCGCGAGTCGGGTGGGCGATGGTGAGTTTGACGCCGGAGCAGCAGGAGTTGTTCGTCCGGACGCATCCGAAAGCGTTTGTGCCGGTCAAGGGGAAGTGGGGGGAGAAGGGCGCGACGAATGTCGTGCTCCGTCACGCGCCGAAGAACGCGGTGCGTGAAGCGTTGGACATCGCATGGCGGAACAAGGCACCCCGAAAGCTTCTTGGTATCCTTGCAGGTCTCGTGCTCGTCGCGACGTCTGCGTTAGCCCAGGCGCCGAAGGCGGGCAACGGCAACGATCAGCGCGCTCGCGACATCTTCGAGCAGCTCATCAACATCAACACCACCGGCTCGAGCGGCAGCACCACGCTTGCTTCGCAAGCGATGGCCAAACGACTCACCGACGCGGGGTTCCCGGCGGCCGATGTGCAAGTGATCGGGCCCGCAGGCTCAAAGAACCACAATCTCGTGGCTCGCTACCGGGGCACGGGGGGGGCGAAGCAGAAGCCGATCCTGTTCCTTGCGCACCTCGACGTTGTCGAAGCGCGCCGCGAAGACTGGTCGATGGATCCGTTCGTGTTCGTGGAGCGGGACGGGTACTTCTATGGCCGAGGCACTCTCGATATCAAGGACGGCGACGCGATCCTCGTCGCGGCGTTCGCTCGCTTGAAACAGGAAGGCTACCGCCCCGACCGCGATCTCATTCTGGCGCTGACGACCGGTGAGGAGGGGGGATCCGATTACAACGGGGTCGAGTGGTTGCTGGCGAATCACCGAGACCTGGTCGACGCAGCGTATGTGATCAACATGGACTCCGGCGATCCCGCGATCATCAACGGTAAACGGACGCTGCGGTCTGTTCAGGCGAGTGAGAAGGTATACGTCACCTTCAAGCTCGAGGTCCACAATCCCGGCGGGCACAGCTCCTTGCCAACCAAGGACAACGCGATCTACCGGCTGGCCGCTGCGCTCGGGCGGCTCAGCGCCTTTGAGTTTCCGGCGCAGCTGAACGAGATCACGCAGACGTATTTCCAGCGCATGTCCGCATTACAACAGGGCGCACTCGCTGCCGATATGGCGGCGGTTGGTCGTAGCGGTACGGCGGATACCGCGGCTGTTCGGCGCCTGTCGAACGTGAGTCCGTTCTATAACGCACAGCTGCGGACCACCTGCGTCGCCACCCAGCTGATCGGTGGTCACGCCGAAAATGCTCTGCCGCAGATGGCGGGGGCGATGGTCAATTGCCGCATGCTGCCCGGGAGCGACACCGTCGAGGTGCGGCGCGCGCTGGCTCAGGTGGTGAATGACACGGCGGTGGCAATCAGCATCGCGTCGCCCGCGACTCCGAGCCCACCGTCGCCGCTGACGCCGGAGGTCATGGGTCCGATCGATCGCGTCACGAAGCGACTCTGGAACGTCCCGGTCGTGCCGGTCATGGAAACCGGCGCAACCGACGGACTCTATTTTCGTAATGCCGGCATTCCCGTGTACGGGGTTTCTGGTGTTTTCGTGGATATCAACGACATTCGGGCGCACGGGCGAGACGAGCGCATCGGTGTGCAAGATTATTACGATGGCGCGGAGTACATCTATCAGCTTGTGAAGGAACTCTCATCAGTTCGCCGGTGAAGCCGCGCGGCCTCGACGGGGTCGTCGCGGCCCAGACTCGCCTCAGCCACGTCGACGGCCAGGCGGGTCAGCTCATCATTGGCGGCTATGAGCTGAGCGAGCTGGCCGGCAGCGTGAGCTTTGAGGAAGCTGCCCAGCTGCTGTGGCGCGGCACGCTGCCGTCCGCCACCGAAAAGGCGGCACTCCGCAAAGACGTCGCGGCGATGCGTGCCCTCCCTGAGGAAACCATGCGGGTCGTTCGGGCCGGAGCCGCCGCGCACGCGGCACCGATCGATACCCTCCGGATGGCCTGCGCGACGCTGTCGTTGGACTTGGACAACCCGGACGACATCTCGCCGGCGGCCGATCTGCACGCCGCCAAGATGCTGACGGCGCGGTTTCCCACCATCGTGGCGGCGCATGCTCGCCTGAGTGCCGGGCAGGGGCCGATCGCGCCCCGTACCGATCTGTCCCGCGCCGCGAACTTCCTGTACATGGTGCACGGGAAAGAGCCGGATCCCATCGCGGCCCGCGCGGTCGATACGTACTGGGTCACCGTGATCGACCACGGCATGAACGCCTCGACATTCGCCGCACGGGTCATCGCCAGCACGCGCTCCGACATGGTGAGCGCTGTGACCGGCGCGATCGGTGCGCTCAAAGGTCCGTTGCACGGCGGCGCGCCGGGGCCGGTGCTGGACATGCTCAATGACATCAAGTCCGCTGATCGCGCCGAGTCCTGGGTGCGCAACGAGCTGGCCGCCGGCCGGCGCATCATGGGCTTTGGGCACCGCGTCTACAAAGTCCGCGATCCTCGGGCGGCAGTGCTCAGTCAGGTCGCCGACGAGATGACAGCGGCGCGCCTCGAGAACCGGCAATTGTTCGATCTCGCGCGCTCGGTCGAGCAGACGGCGGTGCAGGTGCTCGAGGAAGTGAAGCCCGGACGGAATCTGCGGACGAATGTCGAGTTCTTCACTGCGCTGGTGCTGCAGGCGGTCGGGCTCGATCCGAAAGCGTTTGTAGCGACGTTCGCGTGCGGGCGCATTGCGGGCTGGTGCGCGCACGTCATCGAGCAGCACCGCGAGGATCACTTGATCCGACCACAGTCGGAGTACATCGGGCCCAAAGGACTCAAAGTCGAAGGCGGGAGGTGACGAATGCGCAAACTGATCGTCGTCTTCCTTTGTCTTGGGATGGCGCCATCCCTGGCGGCCCAGGTCGAGGACTCGGTCAAAGCCGCGGAGGCTAAGCGGCGGGAGGCGTTGCTCGCGGCGGATACGGCGGCCCTCGCCAACCTGATGGCGCCGGACTTCATGGAGATCTCGCGCCTTGGGACGGTTCGAACTCGCGTCGACAATCTTCGCGATATCGCGAGCGGCACGCTGCACCTGACGTCGATCAAGTACGACAGCTTGAACGTGCGGGTCTACGGGGATGTCGCTGTCTTGACTGGGATCGCAGACAACACGGGCACGATGCGGGGCTTTCCGTTCAGCGGGAAGATTCGCTACACGCGAGTCTTCGTGAAGCGCGATGGTCGCTGGCTGGCCGTGCTGATGCAGCAGACAGTGATGCAGTAAGGCGGCGAGTGCATCGCGTACTGATCGCGAGCGAGCTGCAGGGTTTGCTCGACCAATCCCAGCTTGCCGGCCTTCGGATCACATGGCTCCACTCTAACGAACCGACGCCCAAAGGCGATTGGGTGGCGATTGTGCCGCTGCTCACGCGCTGGGTTGGCGGCACTGAGCTCAAGAATCTTCCGCAGCTCCGCATTGTCGCCAACGTCGCCGTCGGTTACAACAACGTCGATGTCGTGGCGGCCGAAATCCGAGGGGTGCTTGTCACCAACACCCCTGATGTGCTTACGGATGCGACGGCCGATCTCACGTGGGCGCTGATTCTCGCGACAGCACGTAGGCTTCCCGAAGCAATCGATTTGGTGCGCAGCGGGAAGTGGATCGGCTGGCATCCCGAACAACTTCTCGGCATGGAGCTGCGCGGCCGCACGCTGGGGTTGCTCGGGGCCGGTCGCATCGGACAGGCCGTCGGAAAGCGAGCACCGGGATTTGGCTTGCGGGTGATCTATAGCGCGCGCACACCGAAACCGGAGTTTGAGCGGCAGGTCGGTGCGGTGCGCGTCGACCTTCACCAGTTGCTGGCGGAAAGTGATATCCTCAGCTTGCACGTCCCGGTCACACCCGAGACCAAAGGAATCATCAATGCGGAGCGCTTGGCGTTGATGAAGCCGACGGCCATCCTCATCAACACCTCGCGTGGTGACCTGATTCGAGAAAGCCCGCTAGTTGTGGCGCTGCAAGAAGGACGACTCGGCGGGGCAGGACTCGACGTGTACGCCAACGAGCCGGCCATCTCGGCGCATCTGCTCAAGGCGCCCCGGACTGTTTTACTGCCGCATATCGGGAGCGCGACGGAGCATACGCGCCGCAAGATGGCGGGAATTGCGGTCGCCAATGTCCAGGCCGTGCTGAGCGGCGGGCCGCCGCTTACGCCGGTGTACTCCTAGTGCGCGACCTCTCCCTTCAGCAGCTGGACAATGTCGTCGCGGTGAAAGAATTCAGCCCATCCCAACGCATCGCTGTCGTGTCTGCTGTCCTTGATCCGCGCGTCGCCGCCCGCCTGCAATAGGAGCCGCGCAGCGTCGGCGTTCCCCATCAGGGCCGCGAGATGCAGGGGAGTCACGTCGGCGTCCCAATGAGCCCAGCGCGCATTGGGATCGGCACCCTGTTCGAGTAGCCATTTCATACCCGCAAGGTCGTTGCGTTTGGTCGCGAGATGCAGCACCCCGCCGCTTTTGAGAAGATCGGGATTGTCCCGCACTAGCCGAGCCGCTGCGGCCCAATCGCGGAGCGCGACGCTCGCGAGCAGATCCATCACGCCGCCGCGTATCGGCCGCTGTCCCCGTTCGGCGCTCAGCAGCTCGGCGCCGGTGAGGGCGCGAATCGCGACCATCACGGGCAGGTCGACGTCGGGTGATTCTGCATACATCGCCGGAGGATAGCCGAAGCCGTCCGCCGCCAGCGGATCGGCGCCGAGCTCGACGAGCAGCGCCACCATGTGGGGCCGGTCGTGTCCCACGGCGAAGTGCAGAGGCGTTTGATGGTTCTCGTTGCGGCTGAGCCGGCTGCTGAGCGTGGCGGGATTGTTCGCCACGATGCGCCGCACCTCGTCGCCGAGGTTGTGCGCGATCGCGGAGAAGATGTGATGTCGCGCGCCGCGGCTCAGCAGAAAGTCGACGACCGCACGGTGCGCGTCGTCTTCCGTTCCCTCCCAGCAGGAGGCCCAGCCGATCACTTCGATCTCATGGTCGTCGCCATGACCCACGACATCACCGCCCGCGTCCGCCAAGCGACGCACCACGTCCAGCTTACCTGCGGCAGCGGCCCAATGCATCGGGTAGGTGTTGTCCCCCTTTTCGCGTACGTTCGGATCGATGCCGCGCCGGAGCAGCAGGTCGACCGCGGCGAGCTGGCCTTCGCGCGCAGCGGCGTGGAGCAGCGTGAATTCGTACGGCTGATCGCGAGCGGTGAGCTTTTCGGGATGTGCATCGAGCAGCGCCGTCAATGTCGCGACGTCGCCTTTCTTGGCGGCATCGAACAGCTGACCGTCGACACTGAGTGAATCGACGTGCGCCTTGAGCGCGCGCCAGCTTGGAAAGCCGTTCTCTCGCGCGATGTCGAGCTGCGCCTCGCTGAGTGTGGCATCAGGCTTTGATTTGCGAAGCTCGGCGAGATGACGCTTGGCCTGCTTGCGGAGCCACTCGAGGTTCTTGGGCGGATTCATGACACAACCCTTCCTTCCTTTGACCGCCCGTTGTCCGCGTGTGGGCGAGGAAGTCAGGTCATGTCGTCAATCTGCAGGGGGTGGGCCAAAGACCCTTTACGCGGACCGTGGGCCGCCCGGGCGGCTCTGACTTCAATATAAGCCTTTGCCGCCCCTCGCCGCCGTAGTAGCTTTCCACCCTCAGGATGCCCCGACCCCAAGCCCAAGAACGTGTAACGCTCCTCGACGCCCGCGCGATGTCGCGGGCGTTGCAGCGTATGGCAGTGGAAATACTCGAGCTCGCGCAGGGTACTGACGACTTGGTGCTCATCGGCATCCAGCGACGCGGCGTCGAGCTCGCGGACCGCATCGCGAAACAGATCAAAGAGCAAGAAGGCGTCGACGTCCCGCGCGGCGCGCTCGACATCACCCTCTATCGCGACGACCTTGGCACCGTGGGGCCGAAGCCCGTGATTGGCGAAACCCACCTGCCGGGCGATCTCGCCGACAAACACGCCGTCATCGTCGACGACGTGCTCTATACCGGCCGCACCGTGCGCGCTGCCCTCGATGAGCTGGCCGACTTCGGCCGGCCTAAACGGATTTCGCTGGCCGTACTGGTGGACCGCGGAGGGCGAGAGCTCCCGATTCAAGCCGACATCGTGGGCAAGGCGATCAAGACCAATCCGGACGACCGGGTGGAAGTCCAGGTCGAGGAGTTGGATGGCCACGACCAGGTGGACATCGTCCGATGAACTCGCCGATCCTCGGCAAGGATCTCACCGGGCTCGAGCACATGACGCCCGAGCAAATCCGGCTGATCCTGGATACCGCGGAGCCGTTCAAGGAAGTCTCGGAACGCCCGATCAAGAAAGTCCCCGCGCTGCGGGGCAAGACGATCGTCAACCTCTTCTTTGAAGCGTCCACCAGAACCAGGATCTCGTTCGAATTCGCCGAGAAGCGTCTCTCAGCCGACACGGTCAACGTCGCAGCGACCGGCTCGTCCGTTTCCAAGGGCGAGACGCTGGTCGATACGGCCAAGAATCTCGAGGCGATGCGGATCGACATGGTGGTGATCCGCCACGGCTCATCGGGCGCCGCAGAATTCCTGGGCAATCGCATCGCGTCCAATGTGATCAATGCCGGCGACGGTAAGCACGAGCATCCCACTCAGGCGCTTCTCGATCTGCTGACGATTCGTGACAAGCACGGCAAGATCGAAGGCCTGAAGGTGTGTCTCGTGGGGGACGTGTTGCATTCGCGGGTGGCCCGCTCGAACCTCTGGGGGCTCACCAAGCTCGGTGCCGAAGTCGCCGTCTGTGGACCGTGGACGCTGCTGCCCCGCGGCATCGACGAGCTTGGGGTGACGGTGTTCGGACGCGTCGAGGAAGCGATCGAGTGGGGAGCGGACGTGCTCAACGTGTTGCGCCTGCAGCTCGAGCGCATGGAGAAGGGCTACATCCCCAGTCTACGCGAGTACTACCGTGTCTTCGGGGTAACGCCCGAGCGCCTCGAGCGCTCGCCCAAGCCTATCACCATCATGCACCCGGGACCGATGAATCGCGGCGTCGAGATCGATTCACGCGTGGCCGACGGCCCACACAGCATAATCCTCGAACAGGTGACCAACGGCGTCGCGGTGCGGATGGCCGTCCTCTACCTGCTCGCCGGTGGCCGCGCCGAGCTCGCGGACGCGGCCAAGCGAGGCAGCGAGTGAGCGACTCCTCCCTCCGGCCGCTGTTGCTCCAAGGTGGCCGGGTGATCGATCCGAGCCGCGCGATCGACGCCATGGGGGACGTCCTGATCCAGGACGGCAAAATCGCGGCAGTCGGCCGCGGACTCTCAGCCCCGGACGGTACGACCGTTCGCAATGTCAGCGGGAAGGTCGTGGCTCCCGGGCTGGTCGATCTGCACGTGCATCTGCGCGAGCCGGGCAATGAAGACGAGGAGACCGTGGCGAGCGGCGCACGGGCGGCTGCGGCCGGCGGGTTTACCGCGATCTGCGCGATGCCGAACACAGATCCTGTCACCGACAATCAGGCGGCGGTCGGCTTTGTGGTGCGGCAGTCAGGGCGCGCGGGCCTCACGCGCGTTCATCCGATCGGCGCGATTTCCATCGGTCAAAAAGGTGAGCGGCTCGCCGAATTCGGTGAGATGGTGAGCGCCGGCGCAGTGGCGGTCTCGGACGACGGCAAGCCTGTGGTGTCGAGTCACCTCATGCGCACGGCGCTCGAGTACGCGCGCACATTCGGGATCCCCGTGGCCGATCATTGCGAAGAACCCACGCTCGCCGCCGGCGGCGTGATGCACGAAGGTTTGGTATCGACGCGCCTCGGTCTCAAAGGGATCCCGTCTGCCGCGGAAGAGATCATGGTCGCGCGCGATGTCCTGCTCGCCGAATTGACCGGCGGACACGTGCATCTCTGTCACATGTCGGCTCGCGGGTCTGTCGCGATCATCCGCGAAGCCAAGGAACGCGGCATTCAGGTCACCGCGGAAGTGACGCCGCATCATTTGACTTTGACCGACCATGCCTGCGAGGAATACGACACCCACGCCAAGATGAACCCGCCGCTCCGCGAGTCGGCCGATGTCGCGGCGCTCAGGGGCGCGCTGAAAGACGGCGTGATCGATTGCATCGCCTCAGACCATGCACCGCATGCCTATGACGAGAAAGAAGCCGCGTTTGACGACGCGCCGTTTGGCATCGTTGGTCTCGAGACGGCGTTTGCTGTGGCGCACACCGAGCTCGTGTGCGGTGGTGTGTTCACGCTGCCGGAGCTCATCAGGCGTATGAGCACCGAGCCGGCGCGCGTCTTCCACCTTCCGGGCGGGGGCGGCACGCTCGCTCCCGGCGCCGTCGCGGACATTGTCGTCCTCGACCCAACGGCGAAATGGACGGTCGATCCTGGCGGGTTCCATTCGAAGAGCCACAACACGCCGTTTACCGGCCGCCCGCTGACCGGGCGCGCGATTCTGACCATCGTCGCAGGCACCATCGTTCACGAGCTATGAACGCGCGCGCGGTAGCCCGGCGCATGGCGCTGTGCTGCCGTCAGCTAGCGGCGCAGGGCCTTATCGCCGGCCGGGATGGTAACCTCTCGGTGCGTCTCGGACCGAAACGCATCCTCGTCACCCCCAGTGGGCACATCAAGGCGCTGTTGACCGCCACGGACATGGTGGAAGTCGATCCGGCTGGCCAACCGCGCCGTTCCGGCCGTCGCAAGCCTACCAGCGAGTTGGACTTACACTTGCGCATCCTGCGTCACCGTCCCGACGTGCAAGCCATAGTACATGCGCATCCCCCCACCGCCACGGGCTTTGCTGTTGCGGGACAAGAGATTCCGTCCAATTTGTTGCCGGAGCTTATCTTCGTGGTTGGACCCGTCCCACTGGTGCCCTTCGGGAAATCGGGCACACCGGAGCTCGGCGACCGGGTGGTGCCGTTCCTCGAAGACACGCAGTGCAACGCGCTGTTGCTGGCCAATCACGGTGCCGTGACCATGGGCAAAACGCTCGACGAGGCTTGGATCCGAATGGAATCATTGGAACACTCGGCGCGCATCATCCTCGCCGCCCAAAAAGTCGGTCAGCCGAGGCCCCTGAGGTCGGATGCCTAAGGGAGGCGGCGGAAACTCGTCGAAGAGCGCCGCCACCATCCAGCGGCTGCTCGAGGAGCGACGCCAGTACGAGGCGTGGCTCGCGCGCATCACCGCGACTGCCGACTCGGCGCCCGAGCACGTGCGCACGCGCGTGAAGGCCGATTACGAGGCGCGGCTCAAGGCGGTGACCGACGAGCTGCGGACGCACGCCGACGCCGCGCGCCAGCTCATCACGCAGCACAAGCAACGATTGGGCGAGCTGCAAAAAAAGGAAAAATCCGCCGCGGAGCGACTGGCCGAAACCGAGTTGCGCCACGAAGTGGGCGAGTACGACGAAGCGCAGTGGTCGCAGATCCACAAGGACGCGCTGGCTGACCTGGGGGCGGTGCGCGACGAGCTGCTGGATGTGGAGCGGGACATTACACGACTCGAGGAGTTGGACGGCATGGTGAAGGCGAAACCGGGGGGGGCCTCGGGGGCCTCGAGTTCGCGCGGCGTCCCCTCGGCTCCGCCAGCCCCTCTGGCCCCACTGGCCCCCCTGGTCCTCTCCCCGCCGCCCAAGCCGGCTCCGGCCGAGCCGCCCCGGTCCGGCCGCAAGGCGCCGGTCGACGAGTTGGCGTTTCTGAGGTCCGTCACCGACGACGAGAAGAACGCGCCGTCACCGCGGCGCGCGAGCGGCGCGCAGTATCAGATCGACGAGGGGGCGACCCCCGAGGCGCCTCTGGACGCGGACGACGCGGAGGTCGAAAAAACCCTCCGGTGCCGCGAATGTGGAACGATGAATCTGGCGACGGAGTGGTACTGCGAGAACTGCGGCGGGGAACTGGCCGCGGTGTGACTTAGGCCGAGGCCTTTTCTTTTAACCGTTTCACGAGAGCCGCTAGGCGCGATTTCTGCCTGGCGGCGTTGTTTTTGTGGATCAGACCTTTGCGCGCTGCGCGGTCGAGCACACGTGCTGCCAGCGCGTACGCGGCGGCAGCGGCGTCAGCCGTCGCGGCGGCTCGCACGCGCTTCAGCGCGGTGCGGAGCGACGACCGTTGAACTCTGTTGCGCTCGTTACGCGCGCGCGCCTGACGCATTGCCTTTTTGGCGGATTTGATCTTCGGCATGGCGCGGAAAGTACGGGGTAAGTTGCGTCAGGTCAAGGCTATACGTTATCTTAGGCCGTGCCAATCCAGGATATTCTCCTCCAGATCCCAGTCCTGTTGTTTTCCATTGTGGCGCACGAATATGCGCACGCCGAAGCTGCCTACCGACAAGGTGACACGACTGCCTACATGCTCGGGCGGGTGACCATGAATCCGCTCAAGCACATCGACCCTGTGATGACCATCATCTTGCCGGCCATCCTCATCGCTACGAACGCGCCGTTTGTATTCGGCGCTGCGAAACCAGTGCCGGTCAATCCGCGGAACTACCGCCGCTACGTGCGCGGCGACATCATCGTCTCCCTCGCGGGGATCGCAACCAACCTCGCATTGTTCATCGCGAGCGCGATTGTGTTCGTGGTGGTGGGTAAGCTGGGTCAGGCGGTTTCTGGTTTCACACCGACACTGGCGTTGCTGCAACGCATGATGTTTTGGGGCATGTACCTCAATCTGACGCTGGCCTGCTTCAATCTGATTCCAATTCCGCCGCTCGACGGCAGTCACGTGCTTAAACAGCTGCTGCCTCCCGCAGCGGGAATGCAGTTCCGGCAGCTCTATGCGTTCGGCATCTTTCCGATTCTGCTGGTCATGTGGCTGCTGCCCGGTGTCATCCGCGTCTTCATGTGGCCCGGGATCCAGCTCCTGGAATTCGCTCTGACGCTGGTTTACCCGACGCACTTGCTGGGGGGAATTCCTCCATGGATTCTTTCGTGACGAGCCCAATTATGCGTCCGCCGGATCAGACAGGCTTCGTTGTCGAGCTGGAGAAGTTTTCCGGACCGCTCGATCTATTGCTGCATCTAATTCGCGAAGACGAAGTCGACATCACCGATCTTCCGATTGCGAGGATCGCCGACCAATTCCTCTCCATCATCAACGAGCTGGGGCTCAATCAGGCGGCCGACTATCTGGAGATGGCGGCGCGCCTGCTGCGGATCAAAGCGCAGATGCTTCTGCCTCGGCGGCTGGGCGACGACGAGTGGGAGGATCCGCGTGCCGGGTTGGTGCGGCGCTTGCTCGAGTACCAACAGATTCGCGAGCTCGTGGATTGGTTGGGCCGCGCAGCCGACGCCCATGCCGAGCGGTTTGGCCGCGGCTACGAAGCCCCACCGGTGGACGCTCCGCCTGCGCCGCTCCAGATCGACCTCAACGATCTCCTCGGCGCCGCCGAGCGCGTGATTGCCCTGATTCCGGAGCCGATGCTGCATCGTGTCGTGCCGCGACCGCTCGACGTGGAAGGCGCTACAGCCCGACTCGAGGCGTTGCTTGGCGAGCGAGAAACCTTCGGCTGGAGCGAGGCGGTTGGCCCCCAGGCGACGCTAGTGGATGTCCTTTCGACGTTTATCGCGTTACTCGAGTTGGCCAAGCGTAGCGCGCTCACGCTGTCGCAGCCCGAGCCGTTCGGCCCCATGGTGATCCAGCGTGCAACCCCTCACGAAGCTACTTGAGGCCGCGCTGTTCGCGGCGTCGCGTCCGCTGACGCTCGAGGAGCTGGCGTCGCTGGAACCGGAAGCCGGAGAGGACGCCATCCGGAACGCGCTGGACGAGCTGCGTGCGTCATACGGTGATACGCATGGGGTCGAGCTGGTCGAGATCGCAGAAGGTTGGCAATTCCTCACCCGGCGTGAGTACGCCGAGACACTCGAGCGCGCGCAGTTTGCGCTGCGACCGCGCCGGCTGTCGCCCGCGGCGCTCGAGACACTCGCCATCATCGCGTATCGCCAGCCGGTGGGCCGGCTCGAAGTCGATGAGATTCGCGGTGTCGATTCCGGGGCGGTGATGGACAAGCTGGTGGAGCGAGGTCTGATCGAGGTGGTGACGCGCGGTGAGGGCCTCGGCCGCCCGTTGCTCTACGGGACCACACCGTCGTTCCTGGAGATTCTCGGACTGAAAGATCTCGAAGATCTACCGCGGCTCGAGGAGTTGTCGGTCGCGCTGCGACGCCCCACCCCCGTCGACGAACCCGAATGACCGTCATGCGCCTGCAGCGCGCTCTGGCGCGCGCGGGCGTGGCGTCGCGCCGGAAAGCAGAGGATTTAATCCGCGCGGGCCGCGTGCGGGTCGATGGGACAGTCGCGACCATCGGCTCGAGCGTAGATCTCGAGTCGCAGCGAATCACCGTAGACGGTCGTTCCGTGCGCGGGGCCACGCGGACGACGTGGATCGCGCTCAACAAGCCCATCGGCTACGTCGTCAGCCGCTCCGATCCCGAGGGGCGACGGACCGTCTTCGGCCTTCTCCCCAAGGTGCCGGGGCTCACGTACGTTGGACGGCTGGATGTCATGACGTCCGGACTACTGCTCCTGACGACCGACGGCGCCATGGCTCATCGGCTGATGCATCCGCGCTACGAGGTTCCCCGCACCTACTGGCTGGGTGTGCACGGGGCCGACGCGGGCGCGATTCGCGACGCGCTCGCGCAAAAGGTCGTGATCGACGGACGCGCGGTGCGGATCGTGGAGTCACGTGTGCGTCCCGCGGGGAAATCGGTGGAGATCGAGTTGACGCTCGCCGAAGGGCGTCAGCGGATAGTGCGCCGCATCGCCGAGGCCCTCGGGCTCAAGGTCGAATGGCTGCATCGCATATCCTACGGGCCCGTGCGGCTCGGCAAATTACCGGAAGGACAGTGGCGGGAGCTCACCCGCCCGGAGATTGGAGCGATCGAGCGACTCCATGGAGCTCGGTGATCGGACGGTAATGCTGCTCGGCGGCAGTGGTCTCGTGGGCCATGCCGTCGCGCGGCGCGTGCTCGGGGCCGACCCGCCCCCGCGGCGGCTCGTTCTCGTAGCGCTATATGAGGATGAAGTGCGCGCGGCGGCACGCGCGCTCGAACCCTATCGCGGCAGCGTCACGATCGATGTCGAGTGGGGGAATGTGTTCATGCCGGCGGCCGTCGCCCGCTTGGACCTCGCGGTCGTGTTGGGGAGCGCTGAGCACCGCGCGCTCGTACTCGGGGACCTGTATGGCGATCTGACTGAGCAGGTGCTGGAGCGCAGCTTGTTGTTTCAGCTGTTGCTCCGCTATGCGCCCGACGCGGTCGTGGACAGCATCAATACCGCGACCGCGTTCGCCTATCAGGACATTTTCCAGAGTGCGCGGCAGATGCACGAGCGATCGAAGCGCGGGGAAGTCGACCAGGCGGTCGTGGAGGAACATCTGCTGCGCCTGACACTGCCACAGCTGATTCGTCACGCCCAGATCATAACCGAAGGACTCAATCGCGCGCGCACGAAGTCCTATATCAAGATCGGCACGAGCGGCACGGGAGGAATGGGATTCAACATCCCGTACACGCATTCCGAAGAAAAACCGAGCCGCACGTTGCTCACCAAGTCGGCCGTTGCG
>DATFVZ010000247.1:0-20757 GCA_035259785.1 Gemmatimonadales bacterium | reverse complement strand
TACCGGCTGGCGCTGGCCACGGGTGGTGGACAAGGTCGAGCATCGCCCGCTGGACTACGCCAAGATCTGGCGCATCGCGCAGAGCAAAACGGCCAAACCGGTGCGCTTCGGCACCTGCTGCTCGCAGGTGATGGGCCTCTTCCTCGACCTCCACACGCCCAAGTACAAGGACCGTCACGAAGTCATCTGGGACATGGCCGTAGCCATGAACAAGGAGTTGCGGGCGCTGCGCGATGCGGGGTGCCGCTGCATCCAGATCGAAGAGCCCACGGTGCATTTCTGGGCCAACACGTACGGCCGGGGTCACGACGAAGTGAAATTCATGGTCGAGTGCTACAACCGTGAGGTGCAGGGTCTGGATGACGTAGAGCTGTGGGTCCACACCTGCTGGGGCAACCCCAACATGCAGCGCGTCATCGAGAACGACAGCTACCGTGAGTCGTTCGAGCTCTACCTCGAAGCCATGCGTGGCGATGTGTGGACCGTGGAGATGAAGGACCGCAACCTGCGCGAGCTGGAGCTGTTCGCGCCCTACAAGGGCAAGCTGAAGAAAAAGATCTGCGTCGGCGTCGTGAGCCATCGCACGCTGCAGGTCGAGCGCCCCGAGGACATCGCAGCAACGATCCGGCAAGCGCTGCGATACATTGCCCCGGAGCAGTTGATCATCTCGAGCGACTGCGGCTTCGGCCGTCAGGGCGCCAACCGCGACATCGCCTTCTTCAAGACCACGGCGATCGCCCAGGGGACGAACATCGTCCGCCGGGAGCTCGGCCTCCCGGTCACGGAGGTGCGCGCGGCGAACCCCGCGCTCCAGACCGACATCGTTCCCCCGAAGCCCGATCGCTGAACGTCGTCGAGGGCACTGACTAGATTTCCTGGCATGCCCCGCCCCGTCCCCGAGCTGCTCGCCCCGGCCGGAAGCCTCGACGCCGTTCGTGCCGCGCTCGGCAACGGCGCCGATGCCGTCTACCTCGGCGTGGACAAGTTCAACGCCCGGGACGAGGGCGCGCAGCTGACCCTGGATGATCTGGCGCAGTCCTGCCGTCTCGCGCACGCGCACGGCGCCAGGATCTATCTGACGTTCAACATCCTCATGAAGCCGGCCGAGCTGAACGACGCGCTGCATCACCTAGGGCGTTGCATCGATCGAGGCATCGATGCGGCCATCGTGCAGGACCTCGGCGCCGTTCGACTCATCCAGAAACTGTATCCGGATCTGGAAATCCACGGTTCGACCCAGATGACCGTGCACGACGAGCGCGGCGCGCGCGTGCTGCGCGAGCTTGGCTGCGATCGCGTCGTGCTCGCGCGCGAGAATACGCTGGACGACATCCGCACCATTCACCAAGCGGTTCCGGAGCTGACGCTGGAAAGCTTCGTCCACGGCGCGCTGTGCATCGCGTACTCCGGACAGTGCTACATGTCCGGCATGATTTCGGAGCGCAGCGCCAACCGCGGATCCTGCGCCCAGTCGTGCCGCAAGGACTATGTGCTGGCCGATACCGCGAGCGGCGCGGAGCTGGACCGCGGCTACCTGATCTCCGCGAAAGATCTCGGCGCGTGGGAGCATCTCGCCGACATCGCCGACGCCGGCATCCACACGCTCAAGGTCGAAGGCCGCAAGAAGAAACCCGAATACGTGGCGACCGTGACCCACAGCTACCGCGACTTTCTCGACCGGTTGTCCGCGGGCGACTCGCGTCCGCCCACGCCCGCCGAAGTCCAGCCGTTGGTGCAGATCTTCTCGCGCGGCTTCACCGGCGGGATGTACGGCGGCCGCGCCGGGCGCGACTACGTGACGCGCACTCACCCCGACAACCGCGGCGCTGGTCTAGGCGTCGTGATCGGCCGAGAGAAGGACGAACTGATCGTTTCGGTCTCGCAGCCGATCCATTCCGGCGACGGGCTCGGCTTCGAGCATCCTGAAGGGCCCGCGAAGGGCAACAAGGGGTTCGGGGTTCGGAGCGTCCGGACGCTCGGACGCCAACACGGGAAAATCCGTCAGGCGATCCAGCCGGCGGAGGATATTCCGGCGGGCTGGACCGTGGTGCGCTCAGCGGAAGCTGCGTTACTCGGTCGCGCGCGCGAGAGCTTTGCCGCCGTTCCCTCGACGGGAACGCCCGAGCGCACCCGAATGGATATCACAGTACTCGGCGCCGCCGGCGAGCCACTCACACTGATCTGCCGCACTGCCTCGGGCGAAGTGACAGTGAAGAGCACGACCGCACTCGCGCCTGCGACTCGCCACGGACTTGAGCAAGCGCGCCTCCGCGAACAGCTCGGCCGCCTCGGCGAGACACCCTTCACCCTGGGCGACGTCGATGTTTCGGGCCTCGCGCGGGACCTCTTCGTTCCGGTCAGCGTCCTCAATGATCTGCGACGGCAGGCAACGCAGATCCTGAGCGTGCATCGGGAACGCGAAGCCCGCGTCCGACACTCGGAGCGCGATCGCGCAATCGCCGACGCGATCGCGAGCGTCGCGCTTGGGAGTGTCGGTGCGGACGCCGCCACACCGCGTCTCGTCGCCGAAGTATGGCGTCTCGAGGATGCGCTGCTCGCGGCGGAGGCAGGTGCCGACGAGATCTCGCTCGACCTATTCTTGCGTCATCCGATGCCGCCGGTCGCGCGTGTCAAGCTGCTCGCCGACGAGCTTGGGCAACGGGGCGTCACGCTCCGGCTCCGCACGCCCACGATCGTCCGGCCCGCCGACCGGAAGTACGTCGAGAAGTGGCTGGCACTTGGCACACCGCTGGTCAGTGGGCACCTGGGAATGGTCGCCGAGCTGGCGGGGCAGGGACGCGACGTGGTCGCGGACTACGCGGTCAATGTCTTCAACCAGCACAGCGCAGCCGAGGTCTTCCGGCTCGGTGCGCGTCGCATCGTGCTGTCGGTCGAGCTGACCGGCGACGAGATGGCGCAGGTGGCGGCGCCATGGGAGGGCAGGGGCTTCGAGGTGTTCGCGTACGGTCGCCCCGAAGGCATGACGCTCGAGCACTGCGTGCTCTCCGCCGCGTTCGACCGCGAGGTCACCACATGCCGAGACCTCTGCGTGCAGAAACATCCCGATGTCGCGCTCACCGATCCCGCGGGTTACGTCTTCCCGGTGGCCACCGATTATGCCTGCCGCAACCGCCTGCTGCATTCGCGTCCGGTGGACGGCTCCGCGTACTTGCCGGAACTGTGGCGCGACGGTTTTCGCAACTTTAGGCTCGTGTTCAACGTTCCGGGCGATCCCGTCGCACGGGTGACGGCCGCGTATCGCGCGTCGCTCGATGCACTGACCGAAGGTCGCGCGCCCGATCCCAACGAAGTGCGGTCGGTGACTGGTCGGGAGTATACCCGAGGTCATTTCGCCCGGGCGGTGTGATATGAACCTGAGTCGGCTCGAGGCGCTGTCATAGGAATACGTGCTGTTGTCTTGGACTTCGGCGGCGTGTTGATCGATTGGAATCCACGCTACCTCTACCGCAAACTCTTTCCTGGCAACGAAACGGCGATGGAAGCCTTTCTCGCCGAGATCGGGTTTACCGAATGGAACTTGCAGCAGGATGCCGGCCGCGCCTTTTCTCTCGCGGTCACCGAGCTCGTAAAGCAGTTCCCCTCCTACGCCGACCTTATCCGAGCATACGACGAGCGATGGGAGGAATCCATTGCCGGTCCGCTGTACGCGACCGTCGATCTTCTGCTGCCACTGAAGCAGGCCGGATTTGCGTTGCACGGGCTCAGCAACTGGTCCAGCGAAAAGTTCGCGTCGGTTCGCACCAAATACCCGTTCTTTGAGCTTTTTGAGACGATAGTGTTGTCGGGCGACGTCAAACTGGTCAAACCAGACCCAAGGATTTACAGGGCGCTGCTCGCCCGGATCGCAAGACCGGCCAGCGAGTGCCTGTTCATCGACGATTCAGACCAGAACATCGAGGCTGCCCGAACCTTGGGGTTTGCGACGATTCGATTCGAGTCGTCAGATCAATTACTCAGAGAATTGCAGCAGCGTGGATTCCTGCCGATCGCCTAGCCGGTGTGATCCTATGGTGATCCGGTGGTGGAATCCCGCGCCTTCTGCGCGCGCTGCCACGTCGCGAACTCATTCAGCAACCGGAATCCCTCCCGGCCGCTCAAGTCTCGATAGAGCGTGTCGGGAGCTGCCCCTTTCAGCTTTACGATGAGGAGTCCGCCGGCCGAAGACCCTCGTGGCAGAGGTTGGAGGTTGATGTCGCTTTCCGCGATCGAGTGCCGGATGGTCCCCCTGGGGCCGCGGCGAATGATCGCCGAGTCTGTCAGCAGCAAGGCATCAGCGAAGCTGTGATTGGCCTGGATGAAGACGAACCGCACGTGCTCATTCGCGCCCACACTCCCCGTTTCGCGCGCCAGGCGCACGATCGAATCCGGCACCGCACCACCTGACGCGAGCAAGGCGGGATCCGCACCCTCGCCACCGCCCACCAGGAATCGCAACAGCCCTATGGCAACGCGGACCGCGATCACGATCACCGGCACCGCTCCCGCCGCGGCGATCAGCGCATAGAGACCGCGGCGCTTCCAGCGACGGCGTCGGACCTGCGACGGTGTCAACAGCCCGTCGGGCGTGCTCGCCGCCGTCAATTCCTTCACAGCCTCGGCAGCCGTTGGTCGCGCCGCTGGGTCCTTGGCCAGCATGCGCTCCACCAACCTGACGAACGCGACCGGCGTCGCGGGCTCATGCTCGGAGAGCCTGGGGATGGGCGCCGAGATGTGCTTGGCGATCACTTCCGTGGCGTTGCGTCCCGGGAAGGGGCGGGTCCCCGTGAGCATCTCGTAGAGCACGACGCCTAACGCATAGACATCGGATCGCCCGTCGACGGACTCGCCGAGCGACTGCTCGGGGCTCATGTAGTGCGGGGTGCCGGAGGTCGATCCGGGGGTCTCGCGCCCCGGTCGCGAGGTCACGAGGGCGATCCCGAAGTCGGTGACGGTCGCATTGCCGTTGGCGTCGAGCAGGATGTTCCCCGGTTTGATGTCCCGGTGCACTACGCCAATCGCGTGCGCCGCGGCCAGTGCCTGCGCGCACTGAAGCGCGATCCGGGCGGCTTCCGCAGCCGGAAGCTTGCCCGCTGCGATCCGGTCCTGGAGCGACTGGCCGGAGAGGAGCCGCATAACGAGATACAGCAGTCCGTCCGTCGAATCCGCGGAGTAGAGCGGCACGATGTGCGGATGCTCGGCCGCTGCGATCGTCCGCGCCTCGTGCAGGAATTGCTCCTCGCGGGTGGCGTCGACCGCGAGCGACGGATCCAGCACCTTGATGGCGACGTCGCGCTCGAGGAAAGGATCGTGGGCGCGGAATACGGCGGCGAACCCTCCCTGTCCCAGGAGGTCGCCGAGCTGGAGCTGTTCCCCGAGCGCCGCCTCGAGCCTGGGCCGCAACGAGGCGATATCGATGCTCATGGCCTGAAGTATCGCGTGAAGTCTCCCGGCTCGCACGCCGGGGCGATATGTTTTTGCAGCGTGCGCATCAGCGACATGTTCTTGGCCGTGGCCTGGTTGGCCAGCGCGGGCTTGCTCGCCTGCTCGAATTCGACCGAGCCGGTCGCCCAAAGCATCGAAGAGTTCGATACGCGTTTGGAGTCGTTGCGTCAGCAGGCCCACATCCCAGCAATCTCAGTAGCGATCTCCGAGAATCAGCGCATCGCGTGGTCGAAAGGGTATGGGACCGCCGACCTTGGCACGAACCGGACGGCGGCCGATACCACCGTCTACCATTTCGCATCGCTCACCAAACCATTCGCGTCCGCGATCCTGCTCCAATTGAGCGAGGAGGGTCGGATCTCCCTTGACGATCCGGTGGCGAGCTATGGAATCGTGTTGCCGAGCCCGCCGAGTCCCGGCGTCATTCGTATTCGACACTTGCTCAGCCACACGTCGAGCGGCATGCCGGGAACCAAGTACGTTTACGATGGCGATCGCTTTAGTCTGCTCGACTCGGTCGTCGCACGAGCGACGGGCGGATCGTTTGCTACGGAGCTCGTACGGCGAATTCTGCAGCCGCTCGCGCTCACCAGCATCGCTCCTAACCCCGGCAGCGCGGCGTTCAACGCGACGGGTCTCAATCGTTCGACCTACCAGGCAAATCTTGCGCGCGGATACACGTACGCGAACGGTACCTACACCCCTACAGCGTATCCCACGCTTTTCAGCACTGCCGCCGGTCTGACGGGCTCTGTCCTCGACCTCGCGGAGTTTTCGATGGCTTTGGACAGGGGTGACGTGATTAGTCAGGTGTCCAGGGACCTCGCATTCGCTCCGACGATATCGCTCGCGGGGGATACGTTGCCCTATGGGCTCGGGTGGTTTTCAACGAGGTACAAAGGAGAGCGCGTCGTTTGGCATTATGGTTTATGGACCGCTATCTCGTCGCTCATCATAAAGGTGCCGAGCCGCGGCCTCACCTTCGTCGTGCTCGCGAATACCGATGCGCTCTCGTCGCCGTACCCGCTCGGCGCGGGCAGGCTCGACTCCTCCCCCTGGGCGCGCGCATTCCTCGACGCTTTCGTCTTCGGCTCGGCTCAGTTACCGTGACAGGCGTCTCCCCGATGCTTGTGGTGATGTGGGTGGCAGGGATACTCGCTGGTGTTATTCACGTGATGATCTTCTGCATGGAAAGTCTCTGGTGGACCACCCCGAAAGTGCGCGCGCGATTTCGCCAACGTCCCGAGCAAGCGGAGGCGACCAAACTGTTCGCGCTCAATCAGGGCTTCTACAATCTGTTCCTGGGCCTGGGAGTGTTCGCGGGGCTCACGCTGGTTCTGGCCGGACACCCGGTTTCGGGGCTGACGCTCGCGACGTGGAGCTGCTTGTCGATGCTTGGTGCCGCAATCGTGTTGGCAGCATCGGCACCGCAGATGCAGCGCGGAGCACTCATTCAAGGAACGGCTCCGTTGATTTTTCTGTTGCTCGCAGTCGTTCGCTGGGCACTTTGAATCAGCGTCTGGAGGCCTTCTGCGATGGCGTCTTTGCGATTGCGCTGACGCTACTGATCATCGAGTTCCGGACTCCCGAAATCGGCGACACCCCAACCACGCCAGCCCTATGGTCCGCATTGACCCACTTGGGCCCCACTGTGTTCGCCTTCTTGCTCAGTTTTGCCGTCATCCTGATCACCTGGATCAATCATCACAACACGCTCCGGCTGGTGCGTCGGAGCTCCGCGGCCTTCATGTATGCGAACGGCCTGCTCCTGCTCGGCGTGGTCTGCATTCCGTTTACAACATCCTTGCTGGGCGCTTTCATTTTGACCGACGCCGCAACACCAGCGGTCGTTTTATATGATGGGCTTCTCGCGGCTCAAGCCGTGGGCTGGGTAGCCGTCACCGGTGCGGCGCTGCGGGATGATCTCGCGGGTGAGGCCAGAGCAGTTGGAGAGCTGCGCAAACGCCGCAACAACGGCTATGGGGCGTTGGCCCTCTATAGTATGCTCGCTCTATTGGCACTGTGGCTTCCGCGCGCGGTGGCGATCGCCACCGCGATTACTTGGATAGTCTGGCTCGCGCTCAGTCTCCGGGCCCCCGATCCTAAGACGGTTGCAGCCTGAAGCTGCCGGCGCCCAATCGCTAGTGCCAAAGTACATGTCGCCCACGCGCGGTATTGCGTCTACGTTGACAACGTTCCCAATACAGTCTTGCCCGACGGGGCAGGCGTTCACCATCGGAAAAGGGATGCGCGAATGCGCAATTGCTTCGTTGTCACTGCCGTAGCCGTGCTCGTCGCGGTCACCGCTCCGAACGCGCTGCGCGCGCAGCTCCAGTCGACGGAAAAGCCGGTCGCGTTGCAAGTGACCGGGGGCGCGATGTTTCCGGTCTTCAACTACGCCGACTACACCAAAGGCACCGGCTGGAAGGCCGGGGGGGCGTTGGTCGTTCGGCGGGGCGACTACTACCACATCCGCCTCGAAGGCGAGTACAACAGCGTGGGATCGGATCTGAGCAGTGGCGGCACATTCGAAGCCTACGGTGCGGGGATCGGCGGCGGGCGCGTGGTCTCGAGGGGTACCGCGAAGCAGGAAGGGTACTTCGTCGCCGGTGGATACCAGTGGAAGGGACAACTGTGCACGGGCATCGGCGGCGGCAACTGCAGCGACTACAGTGAATGGCAGTTCGGCACCAAGGTGGGCGCCAACGCGATCTTCGGCAGAGGCAAGGCAAAGTTCGTGCTCGATTTCCACTGGCTATACACGTGGAGCGAGCCGTACGTGAATCTTTTGGCAATCACCGGGGGCCTTCGCTTCTAAACCACTCCTACAGCCCCGCGAGCGCGTCCGCCTCCGTCGGGAACACGGCGAGGATCTTCGAGAACCCGGAAATCTCGAAGACCTCCCGCACCGTGTCGTTCAGGCCGAACAGGCGGAGTGCGCTCCCCGTCCCACTCAGTCGCTTGGCCGCGCCGAGCAGGACCCGCAGGCCGGCGCTGCTGATGTAGTCGAGCGCCGTGAAGTCGACCACGATCCTCCGCCCGCCGCCGCCCAGGATCGCGTCGAGTGCCCGCTGCGCCTCGGGCGACGTGTTGCTGTCGAGCTTTCCCGCGATGGCGACTAGGGTGACGCCCTGTTGCGCGCGCGTGGTGATGTTCATTGACCTCCTCCCCCCTCCGCAGCGAATCGCTTCGCCAGAGTCACGACATTGCGGTCGCCTCGACGCCGGTAGCTGACCTCGTCCATCATCTCCCGGACGAGGTGGAGTCCGAGCCCTCCGACGGGCCGCTCGGCCAGTGGGAGCGCGGTATCGGGGACGGGGGCTGCCAGGCCGAACGGGTCGAACGGCTTGCCGTCATCGGTGACCGTGACGTATACGACGTCCGGGCGTAGCTCCACCTCGACAGTCACGGCTCCCCGGCCACCTGCAAATCCGTGCCCCAGCGTGTTGGTCAGCAGCTCATCCAAGGCTACGTGCAGGCTCCGGCGGACGGGCGCGGGCAACGCGTGCGCGTCCGCGAACTTGGCGAACGCCGCGTTGACCCTGGCGACCTCGCCGGGATCGGTGCCGATGGCGATACGGAAACCATTTGTCATCAGGGGTCTCCGGATGCAACATTACCCCCGGAGCCGGCCGGCACGCCACCGGCGCCTCCACCCCCAACCCCCGCCACTGGCTGGGCCTCTCCAACTTTTGGCGACCTGGATTGTAATTGGAACAGCAACCTGGTGCCGCGGACGAACAGGACCGCGCGCTCATCAAGCGTTACCTGGACGGTGAGTCGGACGCGGCCGGTGACCTCGTCGATCGGTACCAGAAACGCCTGTTCAACGTCGCGCTGCGGATGCTCGACAACGCGCAAGACGCCGAGGACGTCACCCAGACGGTGTTCTTCAACGCGTTCCTCAAGCTCCGGACCTACGACCCGAGATACAAGTTTTTCAGCTGGGTCTATCGCATGACGGTGAACGAATCGCTGAACCTGCTGAAGCGCCGTAAGCAGACGGTGACACTGGAAGACGAGACCGCGATCCCGGCGGTGGAAGCAATGATAGACGATGCGACGGAGTTGCAGCGCCATGTCGGGAAGGCATTGATGAAGCTGAACCCAAACGACCGGGCTGTAGTGGTCCTGAGGCACTTCATGTTCTTCTCTTACGACCAGATCGCCGACGTGTTGGAGATCCCCGTCCAGACCGTCAAATCGCGTCTGTTCACGGCGCGTGAGCGGTTGCGGGGGACACTGCGCGAGCGAGTGAGCTAGCCATGGTGAACCGAGAGAAAATCGAACTCATCCTTCGCGAGATCGAAGACGCGAACACGCCGGAAGAAAGCGCTGCCTTCCGGTCGCTGATGGAGGTGGAACCGCCTCCGCACCTGCGGCGCGCGATCCTCGCAGCGTTGCCCAAGCCGTCCCCAGCTTCACCAAACCCGATCGTTCGCTGGACTCGTTCTCAGTTGAAAAGTCTTACGGCGCTAACGGAGGCGTTCATGACCAGAAAGACGATGATCTATGCAGGTGCGACTCTGGCGATCGTGATCGTGATCGCCGCGGTCGTGATCGACTTCCCGCCTCTGAGCGGCACAGCCGGTACCATGGGTGACCCGCCGGGGGTGCAGCAGGCGGCACGGTATCATGGCCGGACCATGACGACAGCCGATGTGTCCCTCGACAACCCTCAGATCAAGGCGCTGCTGCAGAACGACCGGATCCTTCGCCTGGTCAAGAGCGACGTCTTTCGGGAGGTCATGAACAACGCGGCCTTCCGGGAGCTGCAGTCGAGCGCGGCCTACCGTGAGCTGATGACCAGCGACGCGTACCGCGTACTGCTCTCCAACGAAGCGTTCCGCGAACTGCAACAAAACGACGCGTACCACGAGCTGATGTCCAGCGAGGCCGCCCGCGATCTGCAGCAGAGCGCGGCCTATCACGAGCTGATGTCCAATGACGCGTACCGCGAGCTGCAAACCAACGAGGCGTTCCGGGAGCTGCAGTCGAGCGCGGCCTACCGCGAGATCATGACCAGCGAGGCCTATCGCGAGATCATGTCCAGCGAGGCGTACCGCGAGCTGCAGGCCAACGACACGTTCCGTGAGCTACAGGCCAGCGACTTGTTCCGCGGCATTTCGCGAGACGCGCAACTGTCCGAACTGTTCATGAGTGAGGTCATGCAGCTCCATCAATAAACTGACGTAGCTTCTTCTCGCGGCGATCTCGGCGCACCCCTCACCGGAGCCGGGATCGCCGCGTACATTGTGCGCCACTTTGACCACGCGCCGCGATCTGCTGGCCTTGCTGATCTTCCTGGGGACATGCGCGCCCACCGGGGGGAGACTCGTCGCGCAATTCCAGACGCTCGAAACCCGCAACATGCGGCTGGTCTATACGTCTCCGCTGCAGTCCCACTTGGTCCCCCAGGTGAGCCGCAGCTTCCAGAACTCGCTGCAGTTCCACCGCCGCCTCTTCGACTACACGCCGGCCGGCAAGATCAACGTGTTGATGCACGATCTCTGGCACTACGGCAACGCGGGAGCGCGTCCGGTCCCGGAGAACCACATCACCGTCGGGATCGAGCCGTACGCCCACGACTACGAGTCCGCTCCGGCTCCCGAGCGCATGGCATCGTCCCTCAACCACGAGATGGCGCACATCGTCACTGTGGACAAGGCCACCTCGTCCGACCGGTTCTTCCGCTCGATTTTCTTCGGTAAAGTCACGCCGAACGCCGAACAACCGCTGTCCATGTTCTACAGTTACCTGACGACGCCGCGGTGGTACTCGCCGCGGTGGTACCTCGAAGGGATCGCCGTTTACCTGGAGACGTGGATGAACGGGGGGTTGGGACGCGTCATCGGCCCCTATGATGAGATGGTGTTCCGCAGTTTGGTGCGCGATAGCGGCCGCATCTACAGCGTCGTCGGGCTCGAATCCGAAGGCACCACGATCGACTTCCAGACGGGCGTCAATTCGTACCTGTACGGGACGCGTTTCGTCAGCTACCTCGCCCTGCGCTACGGGAACGACAGCCTGTTGGCGTGGTTCAACCGCTCCGCGGGGAGCAAGCGGTATTTCGCATCGCAGTTCCACCGGGTGTACGGCCGGTCCCTCCAGGACGAGTGGTCACGATGGATCGAGTGGGAGCGCGACTGGCAGCGGGGTAACCTCGAAGCCATCAGGCGGCACCCGACGACGACACCGCGCCCGCTCACCGACCGGGCGCTCGGCTCCGTGTCTCGAGCGTATTACGACACGACCAGCCGCAGCATCTACGTGGCCATCCGCTACCCGGGCCAGCTCGCCTCCATCGCCGCCATCGACGTCGCGTCCGGACGGATCCGCCGGCTCACGGAGGTCGAGGGAGCGTCGGGTTTCTATGTGACGGCGCTCGCGTTCGATCCGGACTCAGGGACCTTGTTCTACACGACGGACAATGCCGACTGGCGTCACCTCGTCGCACTGCATTTGAAGACCGGCAGGACCACGGAGCTGCTCAAGGAAGCGCGGGTCGGCGATCTCGCGTTCAACAAGGCGGACCGCTCGCTGTGGGGCGTCCGGCACGACAACGGGTTCTCGACACTGGTTCGCATTCCTCCTCCCTATCACGAGTGGAACCAGATCCAAACACTGCCGTACGGGACCGATCTGTTCGATCTCGACATTGCGCCGGATGGATCGACCCTCATCGGCTCGATGTCTGAGGTCAGCGGGAAGCAGCGGCTGGTGCGGATGAACATTGCGGCAGCCCTGGCGGGCGACACCACGCATCAGGTCCTGTCCGATTTCGGTGACTGGTCGCCGTCGAACTTCGTGTTCTCTCCGAACGGGCAGCACCTCTTTGGCTCCTCCTACTTCTCCGGTGTCTCTAACATCTACCGCTACGACATCAGCAGGGATGTCATGGAGCCGCTGAGCAACGCTGAAACGGGCTTCTTCAAACCGGTCCCCGTATCCGGGGATTCCCTCGTCGTCTTCCAGTATGACCGTCGAGGGTTCGTCCCCGCGATGATCCCGAACGCGGTCGTCGACAGCGTGAGCGCGATTCGGTTCCTGGGCAACGAGATTGCCGAGGTGCGGCCCGAAGTGCAGTCGTGGATGCCGCCACCGGTCTCCAAGATCACTCCGGATTCCGTCACGAGCTCCACCAGGACCTACCGGTCGCTCAGCCACTTCAACCTGGACAGCGCGTATCCAATCGTTGAGGGTTACGAAGACGCGGTAGGCCACGCTGCCGTCGCCGGCGGCGTGCGCCTCAATTTCTCTGATCGGATCGGCGCGACCGCTCTCACCTTGTCGGGGTCCTACTCTCCCGATCAGCGCCTTGCGTCGTCCGAGCGATCCCATCTGCGCGCCGTGTTCCGCAGCTGGAACTGGCGCATCGACGCAGCGCTGAATCCGGGCGACTTCTACGATTTGTTCGGGCCTACCAAGGTGAGTCGGACGGGCTATGGGCTGGGACTGACGTATCGGGACAACCTCGTCGCTGATGGGCCGAAGCATCTCGGCTACTCACTGCAGCTCGCGGGATACGGTGGGCTGAAGACACTGCCGGAGTACCAGGACGTGGCCGCCCCGTACAAGGCGCTCCTGTCGTTCAACGGGGACCTCGCATATGACCACCTCAGACGCTCGCTCGGCGCCGTCGAGGACGAGATGGGGACGACCTGGGGACTCACTCTACGAGCCAACTACGCCAACCACACGCGTTACACCCGCCTGAACCTGGACGTGTCCAAGGGGCTGCTCTTGCCACTGGACCACTCGTCGGTGTGGTTCCGGGCCTCGGCCGGGACGTCGCTGGCCGGACGGCGGGTCGATGCGCTGGCTAACTACTACTTCGGCGGGTTTGGCAACAACTGGGTGGACCACCGGGCCATCCGGCAATTCCGTGAGACCGAGAGCTTCGCGGGGATAGACATCAATCGCGTGGGCGGAGCGAACTACGGCCGTGTCCAGGCGGAATGGACGACGCCGCCACTCCGGTTTCGCAGCGTCGGGATCCCGAGCTTTTACCTCCGGTGGGCCACGCTGTCGTTCTTCACTACAGGGCTCGTGACCGACGTCGATGATCAGACCATCCGGCGCGAGCTGGTGAATGCGGGCGCGCAGCTCGACGTCCGTCTGATCACCCTTTCCCATCTGGAGTCCACCTTCTCGTTCGGCTACGCGACGGCCTGGGAGCAAGGTCTCTCGCCCAGTTCCGCCCTGATGTTCTCGTTCAAAATCATGTGACGATCGTCCTCGCGGTCGCCGTCGGTGTCCTGCCGGTCTTTCTGTTTCTCGGGGCGCTTGTGCTCATCGACAGTTACAAGCTCGTCGCGCTGCGGGCGATCCTGCTGTCGATCGCCGCGGGTGTGGTGGCCGCCCTCGCGAGCTATGGGGTGAACGTCGTCCTCCGGCCTGCCTTGGGTTTGGACTTCACCCGCTACTCCGCGTACGTCGCTCCGATCGTGGAGGAGACGCTCAAGGCGACCTTCGTCGTCTATCTGTTAAAGAGGAACAAGGTGGGGTTCGTCGTCGATGCCGCCATCCATGGATTCGCCATTGGCACCGGCTTCGCGGCCCTGGAGAACATCTACTACCTGCAGCTGAATCCCGACGCGACGGTCTGGTTCTGGATCGTGCGGGGGTTGGGTACAGCGATCATGCACGGTGGGACCACGGCCATCGTAGCAATGATTTCGAGGACGCTTCACAACCGTCGCCACGCGTTCCGGCTCTACCTCGTGCTGCCCGGACTCGCCGTGGCGGTGCTCCTTCATTCGCTGTACAACCACTTCTTGTTGCACCCGCTCCTGGCGACGGCGGTCATTGTCCTGTTGGTCCCGCTGCTCAGCGTTGCCGTGTTCCAGCGCAGCGAGCGTGAGACGAGCGCCTGGCTGGGCGCGGGGTTCGATTCGGACCAGGAGCTGCTCAAGGCCGTCCACACGGGCCAGGTCGCGGGGACGCCGGTCGGTAAGTACCTCACCACGGTGCGCAGCCGCTTCGCGCCGGAGGTGATCGTGGACATGATGTGTTTGCTGCGCCTGCACGCCGAGCTCGCCATTCGTGCCAAGGGCATCCTGATGATGCGCGAGGCCGGTTTCGCTGCGCCGCCCGATCCGACCGTGAAGGACAAGGTCGAGGAGATGAAGTACCTTGAGAAGAGCATCGGCAAGACGAGTTTGCGCACTCTGCAGCCGTTTCTTCACACCAGCACCCGGGACCTCTGGCAACTGACGGTACTCGACGGATGACGAACGCCGAGAGACTTGCGCGCGAAATGGAAGTCGCGCGGAACATCCAGCGTGACTTTCTTCCCGAATCCCTCCCCGTCGCGCTGGGAGTTGAGCTCGAGGCTGCCCTGCAACCGGCTCGGGAAGTGTCGGGGGATTTCTACGACGCCTTCACGCTGGAGCCGTCCGACACCATCGTCCTCGTCGTCGGCGACGTATGCGATAAGGGGTTTGGTGCGGCGCTGTTCATGGCCCTGTTCCGCAGCCTCATCCGCGCTTCTGCCGATCCCGTCGGAGGCGGTGCGATCCAGATGATCGGCGGCCGTCGCACGATCGTGCGCCAGTCGCTGGAGGCCGCCGCTCCGGCCGACCTGCTGATGCGCGTCGCGGGATTCACGAACGATTACATCGCGCGTCTGCATGGACGCGCCAACATGTTTGCCACGGCATTTCTGGCGGCGCTGACGCCCCGCACGGGACAGTTCGATTACGTGAATGCCGGACACGAGCCGGCCATGGTCATTGGAGTGGATGGCGCTTTCCGGGAGTTGCGACCGACGGGTCCCGCGCTTGGACTGCTCCCCGATCAGATGTTCACAGCAGGAAATGGAAAGCTTGCGCCCGGGGACTGCCTGTTCGCGTTCACCGACGGGTTGGTGGAGGCGCGTAACCCGGGGGGTGAGGCCTTCGGCGCCGAGCGCCTGCGGAACACCCTGCGGGCCAACGGGGGCGGGGGGGGCACCGCCGCAGTCGAGCTCGTCCGCGGGGTGCTCGAAGCGCTCCATGCCTTCACCGGGCAGGCCGAACCCCACGACGACGTGACGCTGCTGGCCGCGACGCGCACGACCTACTGAGGGGGTAGCGAATGTCCGATCGTCTCGGCATGCACGAGCCGATCTCCCGCCGTGACTTCCTGAACGGCACCCTGGTCGCGGGTGCCGGTCTGGTGCTTGGGCCTCGTCTTCCTGGATCACTCAGGATCTCTCCCGCCGACGCCTGGAACGGGTATGGCGGGGTGGGCGATTATGCTCGCGCCCACGGCAACATGTACGATGACATGGCCACCGCCCATCGCCTGCGCGATGGTGAGTTCGAACGTGTCATCGCGGGCGCCACCGACACGGGCGAGATGTACGACCTCGTTGCAGTGGGCGGAGGCATCAGCGGACTCGCCGCAGCCGTCTTCTTTCAGAAGAAGCGCAGCGGCACGTCCCTCGTGTTGGACAATCACGCGATGTTCGGCGGCGAAGCCAAGCGCAACGAGTTCAACGTCGACGGTCAGACGGTGATCGCTCATCAGGCTTCGGCGATTTTCCTCGTTCCGAAGAAGGGTGCCTACACCGACACATTCTACAACCTGATCGGGATGGATCGGCCGGCGTTCACTTACCAGACCTGCGCGGAGATGCCGCTCGCGCACAGTCCGTACGACGAGCCGCAGAACTACGGGTTCTACTTTGGGCCGCAATTCGGGCAGCGTCCCGGCGTGTGGGTGATGGATCCGTGGGAACGGAAACTGGAGGGGGCGCCGCTGTCCGACGCCGCCAAAGCTGATTTGCTGCGCTCGCGCGCGGCCGCCGAGCCGGCGCCGAGGCCTGTGACGGAGGGGGATGCGGTCTCGCGCCAGCTCGACAGCATCACGCTGGAGGAGCACCTGCTGGCGCGGTACCACATCAGTCGCGACACGGTACGGACGTTTCTGTCGCCGGTCGCGGGTGGGGGCTACGGGATCGGGCCGGACGTGCTCTCGGCATACTGCGACTACGCGATCCAGACGCAGTTCCCCGAGGACGGCGACGACGAGCTCGGCGATCAGATGTTTCCCGACGGCAACAGCGGGTTCGCGCGCCTGATGGTGAAGACGCTGATTCCCGGCGCATTCGCCGGTGCGCGCACTATGGATGCGGTGTGGCAGAATCGCGTTCAGTTTGGTGCGCTGGATCGCGCGGGGCAGGGCACGCGCATTCGATTGAGCGCGACCGTGCTGCGCGTGGCGCATGCGGGGAGCCCGGCGTCGGCGCCGCATGTCGTCATCACCTACGTGAAGGGTGGCCGGCTGTTCAGCGTGAAGGCGAGCGCCGTCGTAATGGCGGGCGGCAGCTGGACGGCCAAGCACATCGTCGCGGATCTGCCCGAAGGCCATCGTGCCGCCTACGCGCAGTTTTATCGCTCTCCCTGCCTGATGGCCAACATCGCGGTGCGGAACTGGCGCTTCCTCTATAAGATGGGCCTGTCGGGCTGCCGCTGGTTCGAAGGGCTGGGCAACTATCTCTCGGTGCGCAGGCAGGCCACGATTGGCGGCGTAAGTCCAACCATCGGGCCGGATTCGCCGACCGTGCTGACGATCAAGGTGCTGTTCGCCAGGCCCGGTTTGCCGCTCGGCGAGCAGGGGAGCCGGGGCCGCGCCGAGCTGCTGGGTACGTCGTTCGCCCAGTACGAGCGCGCATTTCGCGAGCAGCTGGGCGACATGTTCGCACCGGGCGGGTTCGACCCGCGCCGCGACATCGCCGGCATCATTCTCAATCGCTGGGGTCACGCGTATGTCAATCCGCAGCCCGGCTTCTTTTTCGGCACTGCCGGCCAGCCGGCGCCGCGCGATGTGTTGCGCAACAGCCCCCACGGGCGCATCGCGTTCGCCAACACCGATTTGGCTGGCGCGATGGACCATCGTAACTCGATTCGTGAAGCCGAGCGCGCCGTCAACCAGCTGATCTGAGGGGAGCTCGTAGAGCAGTTGACCTGGAAGTGCCCGCCCGTAGGTTCATCGCCGTCCCCACACCTAGAGGCATGCGTGAAATCTTTCAGAATCGCAGTCGTCGCACTCACGGGAACGCTCTGCGCGACGACACCACTGCACGGTCAAATGCAGCCGGCAAGCAAGCCATCGCTGCCTGCGAACCTTACCGCTACGCGAGCTGCGCTGGACAAGTACCAGGACCCCGTCGCGGCAGTTCGGGATGGCTACTTCTCGACAGTTGGTTGCATCGACTACCCAAAGGGCGGCACTGGCGAGGGCCAAATGGCTTACAAGCCGGGTGGGATGGGCGTGCACTTTCTCAATCCCGCGCTGATCGGACCGACGCTCGACTCACTCAAGCCACAGGTACTGATCTACGAACCGGTTGGTAATCGCCTCCGACTCGTCGCAGCCGAGTGGTTTGTGCCGACGGCAGTCTCTAAGGAAGCGCCGATGATCTTTGGCACAAAGCTCGATGGCCCGATGGAGGGGCACGCGCCCGTCCTGCCCGTGGAGCTCCACCACTGGGATCTCCATGTGTGGCTCTGGAAGGACAACCCGAATGGCTTGATGCACTCGACGAATTCCACCATAAAGTGCCCAGACGGCCCATATACGTTCCACGAGATGGCCACCAAGATGGCGCACCCTTAGCCAGCCCCCATGAAACGGGCGCCGACAGCTATCTGGAGATCGCAATGATTCAGCGAGGATTCCTTGCCGCGGTTGTTGCCGCGTTTCTGGCCACACCTGTCGGCGCCCAAGTGAAGTTCACGTCCACGCCCATTCTCCAAAGCGGCGTCACGAATGCAGGCGGACCTGTCACCTATCCGGCGACCGACAGTGCCGAAGTAACCGCGCTGCGGGTGGAGATCGGCCCCGACGGGGAAACGGGTCGGCACATGCATCTTTATCCGGCATTCGTGTACGTGCTGGAAGGGGCAATCGAGGTTGAGATCGAGGGAAGCGGACGACACAGTTACAAGGCTGGAGATTCATTTCTCGAGGCGATTAACACGTGGCACAATGGCAAGAATCGCGGCTCGACGCCCGTCAAGTTGCTGGTGGTCTTTGCCGGAGTTAGGGGAAAGCCGAATCTCGTGCGCACTCACTAGGCAGCCCCCATTCGCGGATGCCGCTCCCAATCGCTCGGCAGGTCTATGAGTCGGTTCGTAACGCCATCATCTATCATGCCGGCGCGCATTATGACCAACGAGGTCATCTGGAATGGGTGCATAGCGTAGATGGGGTGCGGACATTGCGGGATGAATTTGATAAGGTGGCCAAACACAATGACAATCACCTGCGGCAAATCCGGCTCGCGCTCGGCGTGAAAGGCTGAGCCAAGCTCTGAGTCTCCACCTGATATTCCGCCGCGTTCTGCTCGCGATTGCCATCGTGCTTCTCTTAGGACTGGCCTGGACCGGCATCAAGGGTGGCGTGGAGCTCGTGCCACCGTCTCAGTCAGCAAGTCAGAAAGTCGAGGCATTCGTCCAGGTCGCCTTCGGTGTCTTCGCGCTCCTTAGCGTGATCACAATCTTCTGGAGTCGTCGGTGGTGGTCCATCGTGGCTACCGGTTTCACCGTCACGCTTGCCGTTGCGGCAGGGCTATTCTCCATCGTCTGGAATCGCACGAGCATAGCGAGTGGGCTCGTGGCGGGGACCGCCGCTTTGGTAGTCGCGCTGGCCATAGTGTGGCTGGTCTGGTTTGGAGCTCGCGGCGTAACAGGCGGCTGGAGTTGACGCCGCCCGTCCTTCCATAGGTCATCAAGGAGCTATCGTGGCGTTCATTCTGGGGAACCGTGGCGAAATCCGTGAGTTGGCGCGCTACGAGGTACAGCGAGAGGCCCTCGACACATGTTTGGCTGCAATTCACGAGTTTGTTGCCTACGTCCGCGACAATGAGCCAGGCGCATTGCGTTACGAGGTGTGGCAAGAGTCCGAGCATCCGACACGATTCGTTCATCTCTTTATCTGGCGGGATGCCGAAGCGAACCGAATTCATGGCGAGTCGGCGGCCGTGAAGAAGTTTGCCGGCATTCTCTATCCCCGTTGTCTCGCACCCGTCGAATTCATCGAGTACAAGCAAGTTGATGCCAATGCCGCCGCCGCTTAGGCTATGGCTTCGCGTCCCGGTTCTCGTCCGAGCGGTGCTCACCGGTGTCGCCGTAGCGTTGGTTGGGAGCGTGCCCTGGGCTGTGCTGGTTTCCGCGAACACTCGACATCATTCGACAATTCCCTGGTCAGTGCCGATCATGGCGGTGTATCTGTGGGGCTACTGGCACTACTTCGTACGGGGTTTGGGATGGCCTGGCTCGACAGCTGAGGCGCGGCGTACGAATGCCCGTGCCAGAGGCACCCTTGGAGACGCGTGGGGCCAGGCTCTGTTGGCGGGCGTGCTTGGCCTCGCGACCGTCTTGCTCCTTCAGGGGGTGTGGGGTCGGCTTGTCTCGCTTCCTCAGCAGCGAGAGATCGATCCGTCGCGGTACCCTGTCATGACGGTCTTTCTGTGGGTTGTGATGGGCGGGTTCGTCTCCGGAATCGTGGAGGAGACGTCGTTTCGCGGCTACCTCCAGCGACCGATCGAGCGGCGCTACGGGCCGGCACTCGCGATCCTGCTTGCCGGCGTGTTATTCGGCTTTGCGCATTTTGGGCATCCCGAGGTGGGGCTGGTACTGCTGCCCTTCTATCTCTCCGTCTCCACTGTGTATGGCGCACTCGCGTACTTCACAGAATCCACGCTGCCAAGTATGGTCCTTCATGCCGGCGGCAACATGCTTGGCGCGTTCGATCTGTTTGCGCGAGGCCGGACCGAGTGGCAGTTGTCAGCCCAGCCCACGCGTCTTATTTGGGAGACGGGGCTGGATGCGGCATTCTGGGGTAACGTAGCCGCTCTCGTCATTGTCGGTGCGCTGGCAGTCTGGGCGTACTCCGCTCTCGCTGCGGCGACCCGAGCGGCTCGCCACTGAGGTGCTTCTTCAAGGCCACTGTGGTGTACGAAACGCTGTGCGAAATCCCATAGACACCGTTACGCAGATCGTCCACGCGATTAACCGGGGCGACATTGCGGCCGCGGTCGCGTTGTACGAGACGAACGCTGTGTTGGTCGTCCGACCCGGCCAACTCGCGCACGGAGCCGCGGAGATCCATGATGCGCTGGCGGGGTTCGTCGCGATCAAGGCGATCCTCCGTTCGGACGTATATCGCGTTGTTGAAGCGGATAGTCTCGCGCTCTATGTCGGCCGGTGGAGTCTGCGCGGTACCGACCCCAGTGGCAACGCAGTCGTCATGAGCGGCGAATCCAGCGACGTCCTGCGGCGTCAAAAGGACGGACGCTGGCTCGTGGTGTTGGATAACCCGTGGGGC
>DATFVZ010000246.1:0-3387 GCA_035259785.1 Gemmatimonadales bacterium | reverse complement strand
CTGGCCGCCCAACAGCGCTTCGGCAAAACGCTGCGGCTCAGCTGGACCAAGAAAGCAACTCGTGGCTTCTTCTTGCGCGCGGAAGACTTCTTCGGTTTCACAAAGCAGCTCGCGCAACAACGGGTCGAGCTGCAACAGCAGGCCGCTGAGATAACCAAACAGTACGCGGCGGAGGGGCGCTCAGCCTACGCGACGGGGCTCGCAACCGGTCCGCTGCGGGGCTCGCTCGCAGATATGGAACGCCGGTATGGCGTCGATCTCGATGCAAACTCGCATGGTCAGAGTTTTCTCAAGCTGTTTCAGTCGCGGTTCGTGCCGGGAGGGCTGTACCTGCTGGACGAGCCTGAAGCGCCACTGTCACCGCAAAGTCAGCTCGCCTTGCTTGCCATGATGGCGGAGATGATCGGGAAGGACGCCCAGTTTGTCATCGCGACGCACTCCCCGATTCTGCTCGCGTTCCCAAATGCGCGGATCTATAACTTCGACGCCACCCCAATTCAGGCGGTGGCGTACGAAGAGTTGGACCATGTGCGGATCACGCGGGACTTTTTGGCCGCGCCGGGACGGTATTTGAATCAAATTCTCGGCCCCGCCCCAGCCTCGCCCTCGTCAACGGATTCCGATCGAAACCCCGACCTGTAGCACCCGCATGATCACCGACGTCTCAACGTAGTTGGCGCTGACTGACCCATCTGGATTCGTGGTGAATCCGTCCACGGGGATATACCTGACGTTGTCGTGACGAGCGCCCCGGGCACCGATGTCGATGGCGATGGGGGTGCGTCCCGTCGCCAGGAAGAGAAGCACGCCGCCACCAGCCGACGTGCTCGTGGTCAGATCGCCGGTGATGTTGACGTCCCCAGTGCTGCAGCCGCAGCTGCCAGAGCTGATACCGGTGAAGAACCACGCGCCCCCTACCGTCGCAAACCCATAGATCCGGAGCGCGCCCGACCCCAGCGTGAGCTGCGGACCGGCCCCTAACGTTGCGATCTGCGATGTGGTGGAGATACCGGATCCCTGATAGCGGTTTTCATATGACATCCACCCCCCATCGATCCGGAGGCCGAGGGGCATGCCCAACACGCCGAAGCCGGAGAAGCCCGGCGCGACGTTTCCAGTACGGCGGAACGAACCCTGTGGTTGACCCACTGTGAAATCGAAGCCGAATTGGGCACGCTCGCGTTCGCTCACCTCGCGAAGTGCTGAGCGTTGGCCGAAGAGTGGAGCAGACGTGATAACCGCCAGGCCCAGCACCGACATGCCGATCCGCCGCATATGCCCTTCCTGTGAGAGGGGAGTCGCCTGCGCGGTGGCGGAAAAGCAATGCACATGCCAAGCTTTCCGCCCACAATTCACGTCCGGTCTCTGACCTAAAAGGGGGACATCCGACGCAGGTTATGGACACGATCCGCTACGAAGATTTTGCGAAGGTGGACATCCGAGTCGGGCGAGTGATTTCCGCGGAGGAGTTCCCCCAAGCCAGAAAACCGGCATACCAGCTGCGCATCGACTTCGGCCCCGCCCTCGGCGTAAAGAGCTCGAGTGCTCAAATCACGAAGTACTACTACCCCGCAGATCTGGTGGGGAAACTGGTGCTCGCGGTGGTCAATTTTCCCCCGCGTCAGATTGCGACGTTTTTTTCGGAAGTCTTGACGCTAGGCGTGATTCTTGGGGAGGGAGATATCTGTCTCGTGCATCCCGACCGTGACGTGCCGCTCGGCAGTCCGATCCGCTGAGCCGAACCGCGCTGCGACGTAGTTGTCCAGAATGCGCAGAAAGTCCGCGACGATGCTCTCGCCTTTGAGGGTCGTCTTGAGCGCGCCATCGACGTACACGGGCGCCTTCGGCTCCTCCGCGGTCCCCGGAAGCGAGATCCCTATATCAGCGTGTTTGGACTCGCCCGGCCCGTTGACCACACAACCCATCACCGCCACCCGCAGCTCTTCCGATCCGGGATACCGCGCCTGCCACACGGGCCGCTGATCACGCAGATAAGTCTGGATTTGCTCCGCCATTTCCTGAAAGAACGTGGACGTGGTCCGTCCGCATCCGGGGCACGCCGTGACCTGCGGTGTGAAGCTCCGCAGGCCAAGCGACTGCAGAACTTGCTGCGCGACCTGCACTTCCTCGGTACGGTCACCGCCCGGGCGAGGCGTGAGCGAGACGCGAATCGTATCGCCGATTCCTTCCTGGAGCAGAATTGACAAGCCAGCGGTGCTCGCGATGACCCCTTTGGTCCCCATGCCGGCTTCGGTGAGACCGAGGTGGAGCGGATAGTCACACCGGCCCGCGAGCAGCCGGTACACCGCAACGAGGTCCTGGACCCCCGAGACCTTCGCCGAAAGGATGATCCGATCGTGCGGCAACCCCGACTGCTCGGCGAGCGCCGCGGATCGCATGGCACTCTCGACCATCGCGTCCATCGTCACGTCTCGGGCGTCACGCGGCTCGTCGCGCGCGGCATTCGCATCCATCATGTCGGTGAGCAGCTGCTGGTCGAGGCTTCCCCAGTTCACCCCGATGCGAACCGGTTTACCCTGGTCGATCGCCACCTGGATGATCGTGCGGAAGTTGTCGTCGCGACGCTTGGTGCCGACGTTGCCGGGATTGATGCGGTACTTCGCGAGGGCGCGCGCGCATGCGGGATACTTCGTGAGCAACAGGTGACCGTTATAGTGGAAGTCGCCGATGACCGGAACATCGACTTCGGCCACGATGTCGGGGACCGCGCGTGCCGCGTCCTCCGTATTGACCGTGACTCGAACCAGCTCGCTGCCCGCGGCATGGAGAGCCCGCACCTGCACCGCCGTCGCCGCAGCGTCTGCGGTGTCGGTATTGGTCATCGATTGGACGACGATCGGGTGGAGGCCACCGACCTTCACCCCACCGACATCCGTCACAACGGCCTGTCTACGGGCTTGTCCGATCACCCGACCAATATAGCGGTGACCCGGTAGCAGGAACGAGCGGGCGCGCGCGCTGCGCGCGTGCGTCAGAACTTGAAGCCGAGACCCGCGGTGACCTCGCCGCTGGAATAGATCGTCGAGGCATAACCGTAGCAGTTGCCGAATGCGTCGCAGTACGAGGAGGATCCTGTCTGACGATTCGTGTTCGTCATGCGATACCGGCCATCGATCCGCCCGATCATCGACCGCCCGACATCAAACATGAATCCCGCACCTACATTCCACGCAAAGCGCCACTGGGCCGATCCATTGCCGCTCTCGATATGCGGCGTGAAGCCGGTTGTACCCAAGCCGATGCTCACATAACCGCGGCCGGCTCCCTCGTATCCGTAATAGAGACCGCTGACGTCGATCTGATCAAGCGTGACACTTCCCTCCCGGGGCGTCGCGAGAGTGCCGCCATGAAGTTTGGAGTCGGCGC
>DATFVZ010000245.1:0-3720 GCA_035259785.1 Gemmatimonadales bacterium | reverse complement strand
GAGCACGTCGGTGCCCGGCGTGTAGCAATCATGCTTGAGGGGGCTGCGATCGACGATGAGGTCGAGGTGGCGATGATCGATGCCGCAGAAGTTGAGCAGTGTCGAGCTGCGCGCCGACGCGCCGTAGCCGATGATCCGCTTTCCGGCGCGCTTGCGGTCCTCGACCAGGGCGAGGAGCGCCGCGCGGTGGGCCTGGCAGCGTCGGGCGAATTCGCGCCAAGGGGCGTTCTCGACGATGCCGAGCGCGCGCTCGCGCGCGAGCGTCTGCACATAGGCCGGGGTCGCGGCGCGGGCTTCCTTCGAGAAATAGACCACCAGCGAGCCGCCGCTGATCGGGCTCTCGGTGACGTCGAACGGCGCGAGCCCGAATTGGCCGAGCAGCCGGCCGATGCTGTGCAGCGAGTGATAGAACAGATGCTCGTGATAGATCGAATCGTAGTGCAGTCCGTCGAGGATGGCGTCCGCGCAATGGAATTCGATCGCGCCGGTGCCGCTTCCGGACAGGCAATGTGCCATGCCCGCAACCACGTCCTTGGCGTTGGCCACATGCGAGATCACGTTGCGCGCATAGACGGCGTCGGCCGGCCCATGCTCGGCGACGATGTCGCGCGCGACGGCGAGGCCGAAGAACTCGGTGAGCGTGGGAATTCCCTGCTGGCGGGCGATCGCGCCGATGTTTTGCGCGGGATCGACGCCAAGGACGGTGTCGCCACGCTCACGGAAGCGCTGCAGGAAGGTGCCGTCGTTGCTCGCCACCTCGAGCACGAAGAGGCTGCCCGGACGGCAGCGCGCCGCCAGACGCTCGCAGAAGACTTCGCTGTAGGCGCGCGTCGCCTGCGACGTACCGGTGACCCAGACGTAGTTGCGGAACAGATAGTCCGGCGACACGGTTTCAGTCAGTTGCACGGTGCCGCAGGCTGCGCAGCGGCACAGCACCAGCGGGATAGCCGGCAGGCTCGCAGCCCGGTCGCGGCGCAGGCTGTTGGCCGGCGGCTGAGCCCCCAGATCCAGGATCGATTCGATGGCGGTGCTGTCGCAGATGCGGCAGGTCCGGAGCGTCTCCGACAAGGCGCTATTCACGCCGCCACCTCAAGCTCGCGTCGATCGCCTCGGCGGAGATCAGGTGCTTGAGCTGTGCCAGGCGGATCGTGTCACGGCCGCGGAACTGCGCTTCGGTGAAGCCGACGTCGCGAAACAGCGCCACAAGTTCCGCGGCTCCGCGGTCGAGATCCCAGGCGGGACGGAACCAGTCGCTCAGTTCGCTCAGGATGCGTGCAAAGCTGACGCGATAGGTGCGGGCATCCTTGCCGTGCTCACCGGTATAGGTGACCTTGGCGCCGGGCACGGCACGGCCGGCTGCCTCGGCGAGGTCCCGCACGGTGAAATTGCCGTTCGCGATGCCGACATTGTAGGAGCGGCCTGCCACCAGCTTGGTCGGCGCCTCGAGACCGGCGAGGAAGGCGGAGCAGACGTCGCGCACGTGCACCACCGGGCGCCATGGCGTGCCGTCGCTCTTGATCTCGATGCGCCCCGTCGTATAGGCGCAGGCGACGAGATTGTTGAAGACGATGTCGCACCGCAGCCGCGGGCTCGCGCCGAACACTGTGGACGGCCGTAGGCAGACCACCGTGAAACCGGGTCCATCCAGCTCCTTGAGGCTCAATTCCGCCTGCCATTTGGTGCGCGCGTAGGCGGTGATGGCGTTCTTTTCGCTGTCGTCCTCGTCGAGCTCGCGGTCGGTGGTGGACACCCCGTACATGCTTTGTGACGAGGCGTAGACGAACCGCGCGACGCCGGCCTGCTTTGCAAGCGCGGCCAGCCGCGTGGTCGCGTCGCGATTGATCTCTTCGGTGAGATTGGGCGCGAGCTCCCCGAGCGGATCGTTCGACAGCGCAGCAAGATGGACGACCGCCGACACTCCCTTGAGGTCTTCCGCCTTGACGTCGCGCACGTCGCCGCCGATCCGCTGATAGCGTGCGTCGAGAGGATGCAGCAGGCAATCGGCGAAATAGCCGGTGTCGAGCCCGACCACCTCATAGCCGCGCTCGAGCAGAACGCCCGACAGGACCGTGCCGATATAACCCTGGTCGCCGGTGAGCAGGACGCGCTGCGGGCTCAATCGCGGCTCCCCTTCTCCCTTGCCAAGCGGTCGACCGCCGCGAGCAGCCAGATATGATGCGCCATCTCGACCGTGTTATACGAGTGGCTGTTCACCCAGAAATTCAGCTCACCGAGCGAACGCAGCGGATTGTCGGCGTCGAAGCCCGAAAAAGTCACGACGTGCAATCCACGTCGTCGTGCCGCCGCTCCGCCGTTGAGAATGTTGGGAGACCGGCCGCTGCTGCTGATGAGCACCGCCGCGTCACCCGGGTCGGAATAGCTTTCCAATGCCTTCTCGACCCAGAGCGGGTAGCCGTAATCGTTGGCAAAGCAGGTCAGCAGGTCCGCATTATTGAAGTTGATCGCGCGGACGCCGGCGGTCTTGGTCAGGTCCACGGCAACGTGGTCCGCCATGGCGGCGCTGCCGCCATTCCCCACCAGGATCACTTTTCGCCCGCGGCCGCGGACCGCGCGAAAAAGCTCGGACAAGCGCTCGAGCTCGGCAGAGTCGACGTCTCTGATCCTGGCGCCGATGTCGTCGAAATAGTCGTGGAAGAACGTCATGTCGCGAGAGCCCGCCGGGCGCTGGAGAATGCGAGTCGATCCGGCATCGATCCGGGTTCCGCTCACGAGGTGTCTAGCACGAGCCCCATCTGGGTGCCACGCGCTAAAGTCCCTTCTCGACCATCTCCACCACACGCTGCCCGAGCGCGTCGGCCTGCTCCCGCGAGAGACCATGCAACGGCCCTTCGATCACCAGCATGGCGAAGCCGTGGACGGCCGACCAGGCGAGAAACTCGGCGCCATGTCGGCGTTCCGTCGGCAGCACGCCCGCCTCCACCATCCGGTCGAGCGCCACGCCCAGGAGCTGAAATGGGTTGAGGCCGGAGCTGCCTGCCTTGGCCGGATCGGGTGGGGCCGGCCAGTCATAGGGCACAGCGAAGATGGAACGGAACAGCCCGGTCTCGGTCAGAGCGAAACGCAGGTAGCCGAGGCCGATGGCGCGCAGGCTGCCCCGCGCCAACTCGGCGCCGTCGAGCGCCGGGCTCAAGGTATTGAGCTCCGCCTCCATCGACAGGGCGAGGCGCGACAGCGCCGCCACCCGCACCGCCCGCAGCAGCTCGAGCCGGCTTGCGAAGTGCCGATACGCGGCATTCGGGACCACGCCCGCCCGTCGCGTTGCTTCGCGCAGCACGACCGCGTCGGGTCCGCCGCTCTGCGCCAGCGCGATGCCGGCCTCGAGCAAAGCGCGCCGCAAATCACCGTGGCGGTAGGTGCTGCGCGTCGTCGGCCTTGTGACTTGGTCGGTCATCGAATCAAATGTGGACAGCGTCCATTTTATATGGCATGGTTTGTGGACGATGTCCACATTGTGACATCGGAACCGGCCGCTGTCACGCGCCGGAATCTCACACTGGGGAAGAGGAGAGACGGATGCTGGTCCAGCCCTATCTGACGTTCGGCGGCCGCTGCCAGGAGGCGGTCGACTTCTATCGCGACGCGGTCGGCGCGGAAGTGCAGATGCTGATGCGTTTCAAGGAGAGCCCCGAGCCGCCGCCGCCCGGCATGGTGCCCGACAATTGGGGCGACAAGGTCATGCACGCGTGCCTCAAGATCGGT
>DATFVZ010000244.1:0-4434 GCA_035259785.1 Gemmatimonadales bacterium | reverse complement strand
AAGCAAGCGATCTCGAGCTTGAACCGAGTCGGCGTGCTCAGCACGTCTTTCGACGGGGCCGCTTCCCTCGCGTCCTGGAACGGGATCGAAGCGGCGGCTTCCCAGGCAGGACTACAGGTCCAACGGATAACTGCCCGAGGCCCAGCCGACTTCGAGAGCGCGTTCGCTACTGTCTCCAAGGAAAGGATCGATGGACTTCTGATCATCAACGATCCTCGGTTCGTTGCTGCGCGGAACCGTCTCGCCGAGTTGGCGCTCCGAAATCGGGTGCCCACCATGTTCGAAGAGTGGCGATTCATCGAGGCCGGAGGCTTGATCGCCTACGGGCCGAGCTATCCCGAGATCTTTCGAAGCGCGGCTCGATACGTGGACAGGATTCTCAAGGGCGCCAAGCCGGCCGACCTGCCCGTCGAGCAGCCGACGAAGTTCGAACTGGTCATCAACCTCAAGACCGCGAAGGCGCTCAACCTGACGATCCCGCCGTCGCTGCTGTTGCGGGCGGACCAGGTGATCGAATAGCGTGCTCGACAAAGAGGAGGTGCGCCGCATTCTCCGGCTGCACATGGGCCTGAAGTGACGGTCGTGACGCATTCGCGTGCGGCCGTCGTGATCTTCGAGCGGGCCGTACGCTGTTATGAGCCACCCAAGGAGAGTGAGTCATGCGGATGACACTTGTGCTCGTGTCTGCGTTGCTGCTGACCGGATGCGCCAGCACGCAGCAGGCGGTGCCGGTTCCCACCGGGACGTTCTGGGGCTCCACAGTAGAAACCCGGGCGGGTGAGCTTACCCTTGTCGTAGCCACCGACTACGGGCTCTGCGAGGCTGCTGTTGACTCGCACATTAAGCGGGCTCCGGGCACTCCGACCAAGTGCCGCTCCCTCACCTTGGCGCCGGGGTCAGACTTCTGGATCGTGCCGGCCGTCAACCTCCCAGCTGGTATCTACTGGGGTGCACAAAATCGCGCGGGATGCGAGGAGATCGAGCGCCTCCAGTCGCGCGACGTCGCGCTCTCGACACGTGCGTGCCAGCCAGTGCGGGTCGAGTTCAGGTAGGACCATTCGATGCGGCCATGTATCGCCGTGCTGGCGCTCACCTTGCTGGCGTCAGTGCTGGGACGGGCCGACGAGATCATCCAGTAGCGTGCTTGACCCACGCAGCCAGTTCCTCCACGCAGACGCTTAGCAATTGTTACTTCTTCACCAGCATCACCACCCGAGCTAAGCCGAGCTGGTGCCGACCTTGGTGCGTTCGAACTCCCACGCCGCATGACACCCAAGGTGAAGGTGATACGACGTCAATCCCGAGGTTGTGCGGCGCTGATAATCGATTTGGATCAGCATCTGGTCCCTCGCCACCGGTTCGCCGCACAGCCCGCAGGACTTTCCGTTCCCAGGCGCGCCGAAGGTGCGGTCAGGTTGGCGGCGCGGCAGTTTTCCACTCCGAATCGCTTCACGGGCTTTCTCTCGGAGGAGCGGCTCGTCAGGCATGAGAGATTCCTCGTCATCGGCCCGACAGGCGAATCACGCCAGATTCCACGTGGCCCCGACGCAGCGCTGCGTCCGCAAGAGAGACCCGATGGACGGCGGCGGCAGATTAACCGACGCCAGATATCTGCGCTAGACTTTTCGTAGCAATTTCCGGAACATGCGGGTGTGGCAGAGGATGGCTAAGCCGGCTGCGAAGAGGCGCGACGTGTCGAAGCTCTCCGCGTTCGGGCATTCCCGCAGTTGACGCAGTACGACGACCGAGGCTGGCGCGCGACGTTCTACATGACAGGGATGGGGCACTCGGCTGTGAGTGCGACCGGCACGGCATGGGAGCGGACGCCGTGGCACGCAACGCAGCAGGCGGCGTGGGAGGCGATAGGGCAGGCAAGCGATGGCTAGGCAGCGCGCCCGCGAGTCGCGGACGAGCAAAGGCGCTGGAGTGAAGAGCATGGTGCGACCCCGAGTAACCGAGGTGAGGATGTGGGGAGCGTATGAGAAAGTCAACGTGAAGCGAGGATGAGCGGCCGTTTTGGTGCTATCCTCCTGTCGCCCACCATTGGAGCATCCGGGTTGACGCATGCTGGCGTCTAGCCCAATGGCGTCCGGCTTACCCTCCCTTCCGTACCGGGAGGCGCGGCCAATGGAACAGGTAACGTGCCTCGAATGCTCTCGGGTCATCTCGCCTAGCGACACCGTCGTCTCTCACGACATTCGTCTGGTTCACCTGGACTGCCAAAGGCCTCGCGCTTTCAGCGCCCAGGAGCGCGCTCTGCTCATCTATTACTGTTGGGACCACGTGGCCGTTCAGTGCCCACATTGCTCGGGGCACTTTCGGGTGGCCGAGCTTGCCGCGGACTTTCTCGATAGCCGCACGTACCTGTGTCCTCGTTGCGGTGAGGACATAACCAACGAGGTCCGCACGCATCTGTATGGCTGCAGACTCCTGCCCCAGAGAGTACGCCGCCGGGCGCAGGCGCTGCGCGAGGCGTCGCGAGCGCTAGTGAAGCAGAGCCGCCAGCTGTGTGACGTCGCGGAGGTGTTGGTACAGGAGGCCGACGTGGCACTATTCAAGAGGCGGAAGTTCAAGCAGCGGTTGCTGAACGACAGACGCTAGCTCTTTTCTTGGTGCTGAGGAATCTGCCATGAGCCGGACGCCGCGCACGATACACACCCCCGTTCTGAGGCTCGCTGAACCGCCGAGTGCTGCGCTCGTCGCGGTAAGCATGAAACGCTACGAGCGGAGTCGTGCCGCCCTCCGGGCGAGCATTCTCCTCCTCCACTTGAGTCGCATCGGTATCGCGCACGGTCGCGTGTTACTGGAGCGCCAGGCGAACAAAAGCGGAAGGGCGGTGAGCCCCGAGGAGCGTTTGCCTCAGGCACGCAGCGCCGTTCCGAGGAGTGCATCGCAACCTGTGGCACGTGCTGCATTGCTCGTCGCGTTCTGCCTGCTCACATTGGCTCCGACGGTCGCTGCGCAGAACGCGTGGGTGCTCGAGCGACGCGTCGTCCCCATAGACAATCCCGAGGCCAACGACGCGGGGATGTGGGATGCGCAGCCGAGAGCCCAGACGAAACAGCAGTGCGAGTCGAGGTGAAGGAGTACCGGGCGCTCGTTCTCGACAAATTGCTGCTCGAGTACCACTGCCTCCCCGACACTGTGGACCCGCGCGGGCCGAAGGGGAAGTGAGCGATTCAGCAGACCAGCGGGCGGTAGTAGCCTCTAGCTCTTGGGCATGAAGAAGAAAGAGCGGCGACGGCTCAGGCGAGAGGCGCTCGCGGCAGCGCAGCCGTCACGCCCCTGGTGGCGCGGCGTCCTGACAGCTTGGCGAGCCCTAGCCCCACTCGCGAAGTTGAGGCCAAAGGGGAAGTGAACGACACCGACACCCGCCTCCGGCATCCCCGGCTCCGCAATCCAACCGCGTGCTGCGCGTGATGCTGCAGACGCGCTGGAGCGGAGGGCCGCGCGCGCAGCCGCTGTTCGGGCGCAGGCTGTAGCTCGCAGTACAATCAGCGGATGATCGAGATCGCTCTGGCGATTGGTGGGCTTCTTCTTTCGCTCCTGACCTACTTCGCGGGTGTGAGGCGCGGCAAGAGGTACCGCGAGGAGGATCTGGTGGCTGCAGCGGAACACGACGCAGATCACCGAATCGACAGGGTGGTCCAACAGTACGCGGTTCTCGTTCGGACCAACCAGACCGGCGCACTGCATGGCCTCCTCGTAGCGGGCGTCAAGAACCTTCGATCATCTGACGAGATACGTTTAGCGCGGGAGCGGGCCGCCGCGCAGACCGGCTACGACCCGCTTCACAAGTATTCGCTTGTCGGTGCGGACCTGAAGGCGTTCATCGACTCGTGCGTCTTCGACAGCATGTCCGTGAAGAACGATCGCGAACTGCTCGAACGGTTCGGCAAGAACTAGCGTGGGCCGGAGAAAGGGCAAGCGATGATGCGATTGCGACGGGCTTCCGTGATCGTCACGCTATCCCTGCTCGCCTCGGCCACGACGGCCAGCGCCGAGTGCGCGTGGGTGCTGTGGGTGCATGACACTAGAACGAAGGTCAGTGAAAACAAGACGAGCGACCATTGGGACACTGCTGGGGCTTCAGCCAACGAGGCAGGATGCGATAGCAAGCTCAAAGGCCAAATCGCGCGCATACAACGCGCACTTGAAGATGGCCCCGGCAACTCCTCGAAAGACGAACAGATGTACTTCAAGATCATCGAGGGGCGCACAGTTTCACTGTACTTTATCGCCAGACGGCATCCTCCGACGCTCCTCCCGTGCGCACACAGACACTCAGTCACGTCTGCCTCCCCGACACCGTGGACCCGCGCGGGCCGAAGGGAAAGTGAAGCATTCGCTCCTCGCGTTGCGTGTGGGGGCCGCGCTTCTCGCTGGTTGCGGGGTAACTCTCTCTGAATCCGACTGGCGCGGGCCGCCGGGCAG
>DATFVZ010000243.1:0-13114 GCA_035259785.1 Gemmatimonadales bacterium | reverse complement strand
ATGCGTGTGCCGCCCGGCTCATTGGTGATGGGAGTGCCGGCGCGTGTCGTCCGTCACGTTGATGATGGTCTGCGCGCGCGGATCCAAGGCACGTGGGAGCATTACGTCGCGGAAGCGGAGCGGCATCGTCGCGGGACGTTTCCGGTCCAGCGAACAACTTTGTGATGTTAATAGTCGGAGAGCGAGTCGCGACAACACGCATCGCCAGTCTTGCCGGGCTGCAATCCCTCGTCTACCTTGGCCCTCCACGCTCGATTAACTTCCAAAAAACTCACAACGATTGGCCGTGACGCATGACCGCATCTAGCCGTCGTCTTGACTTGAACGCAAACGCCCTGACGGTCCTGGAGCGTCGCTACCTGGTCAAGGACGACCAGGGCAAGCCCGTCGAGCGCCCCGAGGATCTGTTCTGGAGGGTGGCGCGCACCATCGCTGCCCCAGACCAGACCTATGGCGCCTCCGCGCGCGCCGTGGAGAGCCTCGCCGAGACGTTCTACGATCTGATGGCGACCCGGGTGTGGATGCCGAACTCCCCGACACTCATGAACGCCGGTCGCCCGCTCGGTCAGCTCTCCGCCTGCTTCGTGCTTCCGGTTGAGGACGCCCTTTCCAATGGGCACTCCGGGATCTACGACACGCTGCGCGCGATGGCTCTGGTGCATCAGTCGGGTGGCGGTACCGGCTTCTCGTTTTCGCGGCTGCGGCCCCAGAACGACGTCGTGCGCTCCACGATGGGAGTCGCGTCGGGGCCGGTGTCGTTCATGAAGCTGTACGATGCGTCGACCGACGTCGTGAAGCAGGGCGGCACGCGCCGCGGCGCCAACATGGGCATCCTGCGCGTCGATCATCCCGACGTCCTGGAGTTCATCCACTGTAAGGATGACCTCACACAGGTCACGAACTTCAACATTTCGGTCGCTGTCACCGACGCATTCATGGTGGCGCTCGAGGCAGGCAAGTCGTACGACTTGATCCATCCGCGGACCGGCAAAGTCGTGGGTCAGCTCGACGCCCGCGATGTCTTCAAGCAGATCGTGCACGGCGCCTGGAAGACTGGCGAGCCGGGCGTGTTCTACATCGACCGGGCCAACCACTACAATCCGGTGCCGCACCTCGGCAGCTACGAGGCGACGAATCCCTGTGGTGAGCAGCCGCTCCTCCCCTACGACGTGTGCAACCTGGGCTCGATCAACGTCGGGCTGTTCGCCAAAGACGGCGACGTCGATTGGGAGAAGCTGCGGACCGCAGTGCACATCTGCACGCACTTCCTGGACAACGTCATCGATGCGAACAAGTACCCGCTAACGGAGATCGACGATCTCGCGAAGCGGATTCGCCGCGTCGGGTTGGGGATCATGGGGTGGGCTGACCTGCTCGTCCGCCTCGGCATCCCCTACGACTCGGACGCAGGCGTCGCGCTCGGTCGGACGCTGATGCAGTTCGTCGACGAGGAGTCGAAGGTTGCGTCCGAGAAGCTGGCGGAGCAGCGCGGCACATTCCTGGAGTGGGAGCGCTCCATCTGGGGTCCGGACGCGACGGGCGCTCGTACCGCTCGCGGTGAGCGCATCCGGCCGATGAGAAAACTGCGCAACTGCAACCTCACGACGGTGGCGCCGACGGGGACGATCTCGATCATCGCTGGGTGCTCCTCCGGTATCGAGCCGTTGTTTGCAGTCGCCTTCATGCGCAACCAGGCCGGCGTGCTGATGCCGGATGTGAATGAGGACTTCGTAGGGATTGCCAAGCGCGAGGGTTGGTATTCCGACGCGCTGATGCAGCAGATCGCCGAGGCCGGCCACATCCACTTCGACGCGGTACCGAAGAAATGGCAGCGCGTGTTCGTGACCGCGCACGACGTGACACCCGAGTGGCACATCCAGATGCAGGGCGCGTTCCAGGACTTCACCGATTCGGCGATTTCCAAAACGTGCAACTTCGCGAATGACGCGACCGAGGAGTACGTCGAGCAGATCTACCGCTACGCCTACCAGCTCGGCTGCAAGGGCGTGACGGTGTATCGCGACGGCGCCCGCGAGAACCAGGTACTATCCACCGGCTCGACCGCCAAGAAGGTGCAGGAGGGCACTGCGGGGGCAGGGCAGGGCGCGTTGGCCGAAGCGCTCAGCCGCATCGCCGAGCTTGAGACGGAGCTCGGGCGGACTCGCGACCGGCTGCATGACGTCGAAGCGGAGAACCTGCAGCGCCGCGCCAAGCGGTCCCGCCCGGATCTCCTCAAGGGCTCGACCCGACGCATCGAATCGCCGCTCGGCACGATGTACGTCACGATCACCGAGGACGACAAAGGACAGCCGTTCGAGGTGTTCATGTCGCTTGGGAAGGCGGGCGGGGCGCTGATGGCGGACGTCGAAGCGATCGGGCGACTGATCTCGCTCGCGCTCCGCTCCGGTGTCCCGTTGCCGGAGATCTACCGTCAGCTGCGCGGGATCTCGTCCGATCGCGCCGTCGGGCTCGGACCAAACAAAGTGATGTCGGTTCCGGACGCCATCGGCATCGCGATCGAGAAATGGATGCAGGAGAAGCAGGGGGTCCAGCAGGAGCTCGGCATGGGGGGCGCTGCTTCACCGGTGCCGAGCGAGGTCGTCCAAAGCTCCGCCGGTGATGCCGCCCTGCTGGGGGCACGACGTCCCGAACAGGATTTCATCGGCGCCTGCCCGGACTGCGGCTCGCAGCTCGCATTCATCGAGGGATGTGCGAAATGTCACGTTTGCGGCTTCTCGGAATGCGGCTGATCAATTCACGACCGTAGCGCCTGTGACTCCAGTCACGACTGGTACTTGCGCGCCAGGGTAGTGTTAAAGCATGGAAACGGCCCCACGGCAAGTCACTCCAACGAAGCTGCAAGTGAAGGGTTGGGCGCGCGTCGGTCCCTCCGGCGCGCACACGCTGCGTCGTGGCGCGTGGTATCCAGTCGTGCGGATTTCGTCGAGCAACATCGTCGTGCTCGATGTGAATCGTCAGAACGTTCCGGTCGATCGTCGCTTTCTCGAGATTCGCTATCATCCACCCGAGCGGTGGACAATTGTGCGATGCGAGCCGCGCATGATCGAGCGCTTGGGTCGGGTATTCCCGCTCACATATGCCGTCTGTCCCTCGTGCCGGAATCGGCAGGGCATTGAAGCGCGCACGAGCGACATGACCTGTGCGCGCTGCCACAAGACCGCGGCTATGGCGTGGGATGAGATGCCTTAAATACAGACGGAAACGTGCAACGGGAAACGGGAAACGTGGCTGATCTACGTTTCCCGTTTTTCGTTCCCGTTTCCCGTTGCCCGTTTCCCGTTGCCCATTTCCCGTTAGAGGATCGCGATAGAGTCCCCCAGCGAAACCGTGCCGACCCCCTCACCTTGGCAATAAAACCCCCGCATTCCGTTATCGAGAAACTGCAGGTGCGTTTTTAGCTCTTCGGGTTCGACGGTCATGCCGAGCGCCCAGCCCGTAAACGGCCTGCACGGATGTGCGACCTGCAGCACTCGCAAACGCACGCGCTCTGTGCCCTCGGGCGACAGAATGACGACTCCTTCCGTGAGCTCTTCGTACGCGAGCCGCTTGCTCGCTGTCGCGATGATGTTCTCGCCGGCGCATCCGACGTCGATGCGCGCGCCGAAGCGCTCGCGCATCGCGTCGTAGTGCGAGGTGAAGCCGAGCGAGATGCCGTGGAGGCCATCCTCGTTTTTGGTGAACGGATGCGCGCGGTGGTGGACATCCACGATCCACTCGCCGTCGCGCGCGCCGAGGGCACCGTCGGGCGTGACGCTGAGTTGGGGGACGGAGAGCAGAGGACTCGGGTCGTAGCGGCGCGTGGGCTTCGCGCCGGTCTTGAGTGATCCGCGTTGAATCTGCAAACGGGTGATCGTGCCGATCGGACGCATAACGGAATCTAGCGTGAAGTGCTACATTGGGCCCGGTCATGGCGTCCTCTCAGCCTCCCCCCTACTCGAGCCGACCGCTCGGCTGGGCCCGCTGCCTCGACAACGTCGCCGACGTACTTCGGCGCGGCGCCTGGTACCCCATTCTCGAAGAAACAGTGGACGGCAAAGTGGTGATCGAAGTAAAAAAACGGCCCGTGCGCGTCAGCCGTGTCGATGTCGCCGTCCGTGACGTGGCGCCCGATCGCTGGAGCGTCGTCGTTCGGACGGGACTTCTGCGCCCGACACTCGGCGGCGGCAGGGCAGGGGACGACATGACGATTACGTACGCCGTCTGTCCGCATTGCCAGGAGCGACAGGATTTCAAAGGCAAACCGGACTCGCTCAAATGCGGGCGGTGCAAGCGGGACTCCCGGGTCGACTGGTCGGAAACCTGTTGAGCTGTCTGCCGTCAGCCATCAGCCATCTGCCATCAGCTTCCGTAGCACGTGGGTATTTGCGAGGAACGGAAAAGATTAGTATGTTAATTATCAACATGTTAACTTCTTCGCCGCACAGACGGCTGACGTCAGAAGGCTGACGGCTGCATGCCTGACCGCTCCGAGTTGGCACTGCAGCTCACCGATGCGGTTATCGCCGCCCACCAAGCCATCGAACGGGCCGGCGACCGCGCATACAAGACGTTCGGACTGTCGCAGCGCGCGCACGCGGTGATGGCCGCGGTGGACTTGGGTGGCCCCGACGGTTCGCGACCCAGCGATGTGGCCCGCGAGCTCGGTGTTTCGCGGGCGGCCGCCACGACGTTTATTCAGCGTCTCGAGGCGAAGGGACTGGTGGAGACCAGTACCGATCCCGACGACGATCGTGGAGTGCGTGTAACGCTGACACGGCACGGCCTGGAGGTGCTGCTCCGTGTCGGACAGCTCGAGCGGCGTCTCGCGGCCCGCACGATCGAAGGGATGCCCGCATCGTCTATGGCCCGCACAATCCACGTGCTCCAGGAGCTGCGCCTGCGCCTCGCGCAGAAGACCCTTGAGGTCGTGCGCTGAGGCCGTATGCAGATGTGCGAATCTTTATGCAGGGCGTGAAACGTCGGACCATCGGCGGTGACCCCTCACGCAGTACTTCAACGAAGTCAGTTAGACGCAGTCTCTTCAACGAATTCGCTTCAACGGTACGTCGGCAACCGACACTCTTATGAGGCATGAACCTGGACGTTTCAAAGGATTAGTTTTCCACACCGCCAAGCACACGGGAATTTGTGGATAACCGACCGGACGCCGCCTCCCAGATTCGAAAAACCAAGATCGTCGCGACGCTCGGCCCGGCCACCGGCAACGCGTCCAGCATCGCTGCCTTGCTGCACGCGGGGACCAACGTGCTGCGCATCAATGCGTCCCACGGGACCCCGGACCTGCGGTCGCAATGGATCGCCGAGGCCCGCAAGGTCGCCGAGAAGAACGGCGCACCCATTGCGGTGCTACTCGATCTACAAGGTCCGCGCATCAGGGTGGGCGATCTCGCGGCTCCGCGCGAGCTCACACGCGGCCAGCAGGTCGTCTTTGCCCCGGAAGACGCCGCGAGCGGCGACGAGCTGCCCACGACCTACGATGGTCTGGCGAATGACGCAAAGGTCGGCTCGCGGATCTTGCTGAACGACGGGCTGCTCTCGGTCGAGGTGACGGGGGTCGAACCCCCGCGTGTGCGGGCTCGAGTTGTGGACGGCGGAATTCTGACCGCCCACAAGGGGATGAACCTGCCCGGGGTCCAGGTTTCGGCGCCCGCACTTACCGAAAAGGACCGCGAGGACGTGCAGCACGCCATGAAGGCGGGCGTGGACTATCTCGCGCTCTCCTTCGTGCGTCGTCCCGAAGATATCGAGCAGCTCCGCAAGCTCGTCACCCCGACGACCAAGCTCGTGGCCAAGATCGAGAAGGCGACCGCGCTCGATAACCTCGAAAGAATTGTGGCCGTATCCGACGCGGTAATGGTCGCCCGGGGCGACCTGGGTGTCGAGCTCCCGTTCGAGCAGGTGCCGCTCGTCCAAAAGCGGCTCATCAGCGAAGCGAACCACCAGGGGAAGCCGGTCATTACCGCGACCCAGATGCTCGAGTCGATGGTCCACGCTCCCCGCCCGACGCGCGCCGAAGCGTCGGATGTCGCGAACGCGATCCTCGACGGAACCGATGCGGTGATGCTGTCGGCTGAAACCGCCATCGGCCAGTACCCGGTCGAGGCGGTGCGGGCGATGGACCGGATCATTCGCGAGATGGAGCGGCATCCGTTGCGGCTGCGCGAGGAACGCCGGTCGGGCGGCGACGCCATGACGACTGAGGATGCGATCGCGTGGGGAACGAACGCCGTCGCTCGCATGCTCAAAACGCCCCTCATCGTCACGCTTACGCAGGGGGGCTTCACCGCGCGCAAAGTGGCGGCGCTGCGTCCACCGGTTCCCATCCTCGCGGTCACAACGGTCAAGACGACCTACCAGCAGCTCGCGCTGGTGTGGGGGGTCGTGCCGGTTCTGGTGGATCGCGTGCCGGGCTACGATGCCATGCTGGAGGTCGTCCGCAGTCTCATCCCCAAACGCGGTCTGGCGAAGCCGGGCGACTGCATCGTGGTCACCGCCGGATTGCCCTGGGAGGTTTCCGGCAGCACCAACCTCATCAAAGTCGAGCGGGTGTAGTGTGCGGCTGACGTTGCTCGGCACGGGCACGTCGTTCGGCGTGCCGCAGATTGGTTGTCGCTGTCCCGCCTGCACCTCTTCCGACCCGCGCGATCGCCGGACCCGCACTGCTGCCCTGATCGAAACGGGCAAGACGCGCCTGTTGATCGACACACCGCCCGAGCTGCGCCTGCAGCTCGTGGCCGCCGGCGTCGACCGGGTGGACGCGGTGCTGTACACGCACGCGCATGCCGATCACGTGCACGGCATCGACGATCTGCGCGCGCTGTCGGTGCGCCAGGCAACGGCGCTCCCCGCGTACGGCTCGCGTGACACGATGGCGGAACTCGCCGGGAAGTTCCCCTACATCTTCGATCCGACGTTTGTCGTTCCGGCAGGGACGAGCAAGCCGGAGCTCGCCCCTCATATCCTCGAGCCCGGTGTGCCCGTATCCATCGCGGGCGTTACGGTCCTGCCGCTCGCGCTGCCGCACGGGAAACAGCCGGTGTTGGGATTCCGGGTTGGACCAATGGCCTATCTAACGGACGTGAAATCGATCCCGGATGGCGTGATGGAATCGTTGAAGGGGCTCGACGTATTCGTGCTCAACGCGCTGCTGTCGCACCCGCACCCACTGCACCTGTCCATTCCGGAGGCGGTCGAGGTGGCGCGGCGTGTCGGTGCGCGACGCACGTTCTTCACGCATTTGACGCACGAATTCACGCACGCCGCACTGGCCGCCATGGTGCCGCCGGGAATCGCGCCGGCGCACGATGGACTGGTTATCGACCTAGCCGGGGCGTAAATTCCGCCGCCAGGAGGCCCCCGTGGCACTGGAAGCGACCCTCAAACAGTTCGACAATCCCGCCGTGCGGCAGAGCGCCGCGATGGACGCCCTAGTGCGCGAGGCGGTGTTCGGAGACGAGGACACGAAGGCGCGCGCGCGCTGGATGGTATGGGAGATCGGCCAGCGTGCCGGCGTTCGACCCGCGTCGATCCACGATCTCTACATGGCGCGCGGGCGCGGCGAAGTCCCGGCGTTTACGACGCCCGCCATGAACGTCCGCATTCTGTCCTACGACACCGGCCGTGCCATTTTCCGCGCTGCGAAGCGACTCGAGGCGGGCGCGATCATCTGCGAAATCGCGCGCAGCGAGATCGCCTACACCGACCAGCGACCCGCTGAATACGTGGCGGTCATGACCGCGGCGGCGCTGCGGGAAGGATTTGCCGGCCCGCTCTTCATCCAGGGCGATCACGTCCAGGTAAATGCGAAGAAATACGCCGCCGATCCCGAGGCGGAGCTGAAGGCGCTGCGCGCGCTTATCGAAGAGGAGATCCACGCCGGCTTCTACAACATCGACGTCGATACCTCGACGCTCGTCGACCTGTCCAAAGCGACGCTCGACGAGCAGCAGCGGACGAACTACGAGCGCGCCGCCGAGCTGACGAAGTTCATCCGGGACCGAGAGCCCGATGGCGTCGCGGTCTCGGTCGGCGCGGAGATCGGTGAGGTCGGCGGCAAGAACAGCGACGTGCACGAGTTGGACGCCTTCATGCAGGGCTACAACCGGACGTTGAAGGCGATGGGTACCGCTCCGGGCATCTCGAAGATCTCCGTCCAGACCGGCACGAGCCACGGCGGCGTGGTGCTCCCCGATGGGTCGATCGCGAAAGTGCAGCTCGACCTCGAAGCGCTGAAGGCGTTGTCAGAAGCGGCCTGCAAACAGTACGGACTCGGTGGGGCGGTGCAGCACGGTGCGTCCACGCTGCCGCAAGAAGCATTTTCCCAGTTCCCTCGCTGCGAGGCGATCGAGATTCACCTAGCTACCAACTTCCAAACGATCGTCATGGACCACCACGCGCTGCCGAAAGACTTGCGACGCGAAGTGAACGAGTGGGTGAAAACCGAAGCAAAAGAGGAATGGAAGAAGGGCGACAGCGAAGAGCAGTTTCTTTACAAGAGCCGCAAGAAAGCGATTGGGCCGTTCAAACGCCGGTTCTGGGATCTGCCCGAGGACGTGCGCGCCAAGATCGGTGCCGATCTCGAAAAGACGTTCGCGTTCCTGTTCGACCAGCTGCGGGTCAAGGGCACGCGCGCCGCCGTCGACCGCTACGTCAAGCCAAAACTCGTGTCGCACGCGGAGCCGCGCGCGGCGCTGGTCGCGGCCCCGGATGACGCGGAGGCAGGCGAATGAGCGATCGAGGCGGCGGTGGCTTCGGAGCGTTTTTGTTTGGCATCGTGCTCGGCGCGGTCGCGGGCTTCGTGTTCGCACCCACCGAACGCGGCGAAACCGCGCGCCGCAAGGTGTCCAAAGGCCTGCGGAATCTGAAAGAGCTTGCGGAGGAAAAAGTCGATGAGGTGCGGGGTCTGCTGAAAGAGGCCGAAGAGGAAGCCGAGGCCGAAGCAGAGGCCGCCGCGGAAGAGGAGGACGAAGAAGCGGAGATCAGTACCCGCGAGCAGTTGCGTCGGCGGTTGGAGGAGGCACGCCGTCGTCGTAACCGCGCCGCCCGCCCCGCCCGCCCCGCGACTCCCGCGCCGGAGGAGGAGGACGAGCCGCTCGCGTGAACGGTGAAGGCGGCTGGCACCGCACCGTCACCGGCATCATCCGGCGAACCATCGAGGCGGCCTTCGAAGACAACATTCCCTTTCTCGCCGGTGCTCTCTCGTTCGACATACTGCTCACCGCCATTCCGTTCGTCGGCCTCGTCCTCGCTGTCGTCGCACATCTGGCTCAGTACCAGCTGGTCGTCCATCAACTAGACATTCACGAGCTTCTGCAGCGCTTCCTCCCAGAGTCCAGCGGCGGGGACAGCGGCACGTTCGGCTTCATTGAACGCGCGTTGGGGGATCTCATCGCCAGCCGCGGGCGCCTCACGCGGCTGGCCGTACCTTTGTTCCTCTGGTTCTCAACTCGTATGTTCGGAGGGCTGCGTGCGGCATTGAACGAAGTCTTCGACACGGAGGAGAATCGCTCCTGGCCCGTTGCCAAGCTGCTCGATCTCGCCATGGTCTTTGTCGCGGGCACGCTCTTTCTCGCGAACGCGTTCGCGTCGACGGCGGGCGGCGTGACGGCCCAGCTCCTGCCGCTGGTGTTCAGCACGCTGCTGTTTTTCGTGGTCTTCAAGTACCTGCCGAGCCGGCGGATTTACTGGCGGACGAGTCTTGTGGCGTCGCTGTTCTGCGCGGTCGCGTTCGAGATCGCAAAACGGCTCTACGCGCTGTACGTGGCCCGTTTTGTCACGTTCGACCGCCTCGCGTCGGACGCCAACCTGGTCGCCTTTCTGTTGTTCATACTCTGGATCTACTACACTGCCTACGTCTTCCTCCTGGGCGGCGAGGTGGCGGAGACCTACGACCTGATGCGCATGCGTCGCTTGCAACGCGTGCGCCTCGGATGACGCCTCCCACGATCGACCTTCGCTCCGACACCGTTACCAAGCCGTCGGCCGCGATGCGCCGCGCCATGGCGGAAGCGGAGGTCGGCGACGACGTCCTCGACGGCGATCCGACGACGCGCCGGCTCGAGCAGCGCATCGCGGAGTTGATCGGCACCGAAGACGCCCTCTTTTTTCCTTCCGGGACGCAAGCCAATCAGACCGGCATCTGGATGGTCGCGGAACACGGCACAGAGGTGCTGGTCGAGGCCGATGCCCACCTGGTGCACTTCGAGCTGGGGGGCATTGCAGCACTCTCCGGCGCGCAAATCCGCCTCATCACGACACCTGACGGCCTGCTGACCCCGGACCTGGTGCGGGCGGCACTGCGGCCTCCTTCGCCCCATGTGCCGCGGATTACGGCCCTGGCGGTCGAGAATTCGCATAATACCGCCGGTGGCCGGGTGCTGTCCGTCCAGGCGTACGACGGTCTCGTCAGTGTCGCGAGCGATGCGGGGTTGGGCGTGCATGTGGACGGCGCGCGCCTCTGGAACGCCGCCGTCGCCGCGAGCGTGCCGCCCGCGCGCCTGACGCGCGGAGCAGACACCGTGATGGTCAGCTTCTCCAAAGGACTCGGTTGCCCGGTTGGTTCTTGTCTCGGCTTCAAGGCATCGCGCCGCGCCCGCGCCTGGGAGATTCGCAAACGCCTCGGCGGCGGCATGCGGCAGTCAGGGATCCTGGCGGCTGCCGCGCTGTACGCGCTTGATCACAACCTCGATCGCATTGGCGAGGACCACGCGAACGCAAAGCGATTTGCCGAGCTACTGTCCGACAGTCCGGCGGTCCGTCCGTCCGACCCGGACACCAACATCGTGATGCTCGACTTGCAGGGTGACGGCGACACCCCGGATGCGGTGGCGCAACGACTCGCGCGGGCCGGGTTGCGGATCGCTCCGTGGGGTCCGCGGCGCTTGCGCGCGGTCACGCACCTCGATGTCACGCGCGCCGATGTCGAGCGTGCCGCGCGCGTCGTGGTGGAGACGCTGCGTTGACGAGTCGTCCTGAACCGAAGGTTCAGCCGATGCCGCTGGACCGGGCGATCCTGTGGAACCCGCCCGCCGCGCCGGGCGCCACTGAGCCCGGAAAGGCGTCCAATCGCTCGCCCTATCCGATCTTTTTTCAGCAGGAAGCCGTGGTCGCGCTTCAGGACCATATCAAGAGCTCACCGACGCAAGCCGTTTTCGGTTTTCTGATCGGCGACATCTATCGCGATCCCGACACGGGAGTGCTGTACACAGTCATCGACAAGACGCTGAAGCTCAGCCAGGCGATCTATGGCGACAAAACCGAGGTCGTCGTCTCGCGTCTGTGGGACCGAATGCAGGAGCAGCTCAAAAAAGCATCCGCTTCTCTGCTCGGCTGGTATCACTCCCACCCGGGGCAGGGCGGCTTTCTCACCGCGCACGATGTCGAGACACACGAAAAGTTCTTCACCGAGCCATTCCATGTGGCGGTTCTGGTGGCCGCTGAGGCGGGCGGCGTCACGGGCCGCTTCTTCCGCACAACGCAAAGCAGCGACTGGCACAAGACGCCGGTAGCGTTCTACGAGCTGGTGCAGCCCGAGTCCATCAAGGCGGACGGAAAAAAGAAATCGTTCATCACATGGCGGAACTACAAGGCGCACGGTCCCACGCTGACCGGACCAAAGCCCAAGGCGCCGGCCCCGCCCCCGAAAGCGGAGGAGCCGGAAGAACCAGAGCAAGAGGAGGCCCAGGCACCACCGCCACCTGCGGAGAGGGGCTTCCGCATCATGCGCGGGAGCGCCGATGACATTCCGGTCGTTCGCACGAGTGCCGACGATGAGCCGGCGCCCATGCGGGAACTGCGCCCGGAGCCGCCGCCGCCTCCGCTTGCGGAACCGGAACCCCTGCCGGAGCCCCCGCCGCCGCCGCCGCCGCCGAAGCCCGCGAAGCAAAAGAAATCGCGGGGGAAGGCAGCTCCTCCGACGCCTCCGCCCCCCGAGCCACCGCCTCCTCCAGCGCCCACGGCGGCCGCGCCGCCCGAACCGGCACCATCGGTTGCGCCACCCGAACCGGCGCCAGCGCCCGCTACACTCACGCCCGCCGCGTCGCATCCCCCTGAACCAGCACCACCGCTCCCGCGACAGCGGAGATCGGATGAGCTGCCGTGGATGGTGACGCCGGAGTCGGTCGCGTCGGTGCCCCCGCCCGTCATCGAGCCGCCCCGGACATCGGCACCGGGGCGGCTTGAGGAACCCGCCCCGGCGCCCCCCCGGATTTCCAAGCCCGCCCGCCGCTCACGACCGCGTCGGATTGGGGTGCGGTGGAGTAGCTGGCGGGACTGGCTGCGCCAGGCGGCGCTGGCGTTGTTGCTCGTGGGTGTGGGTGGAGGGGCCTACTGGTACTTCGAGGTGCGCAATCCTCGAGTGCCACCGCCCTGGGCCGGGTTGCTGAAGCGTGCGCAAAAACTCGTGGCTCGGCCTCCGGCACCGCCTTCGAGGGCGCATCGCCCAGTGCCTCCACCCGCCGCCACGTCGCCTGTACGCGTAGCGCCACCGCCGGCTGCGGCGCGTCCCGCACCCCAGCCAATCCAGGCGTCGCCGCCTCCCGCGCCTCCCCAGCCCCCATCTCCGTTCGCGCGGTACGATCGGTTGAGAGACTCACTCGCGCGCGCCGTGCGCAATTATCGCGATCGCGCGGCGCTGTTCGCGAGCGCCCGGATTGATTGCAACGGACTCGCGAGCGCACTCGTGGCGATGGAAAACGTGTACTTCGCCTACAACGGCGAACGCCGGGCGCGCATGAACAACTTTGATGAACAGCGGGCGATACAGGATCAGGCGCTGTACGCCTCGGTTGACTCCGCGGAGAGCAATTTCGAACAGTCGGGCTGTCGACGCCCCTGACGGGCGAATGATCATTGATCCCGGATCATTGTTCAGTGTAGATTTCGTAGCCCCAGGTCCGCAGGCTTTCCGCTCGTGAACCGCGTCAGGCCCCCGCAGGGAGCAGCGCTAAACGATGTCGGGATTCGTTGCGGGGTGCCTGGGGCAATTCATTGCGGATTGCGGATTGCGGATTGCGGATTGCGGATTGCGGATTGTCGATTGCGGATTGAACTAGGTCCTGCAAATCCGCAATCCGCAATCAACAATCCGCAATTA
>DATFVZ010000242.1:0-2632 GCA_035259785.1 Gemmatimonadales bacterium | reverse complement strand
GATGCGCAGGCCACTCGTACCCCCGCGAGTGGGTGTAGCCGACGGCGCGGGTCGCGGGTGTAGGCGACCTTTAGCTGTCCTGCTTGTGCTGCTTGCCATGGGCTAGGTCGATTTGAGTTGGGCGCTGTTGATCGGCAGCTTCCGGACCCGCTTTCCCGTCGCCGCGAAGATCGCGTTGGCGACCGCAGGGCCGACGTACCCGGCTCACCAACGCCCCCCGGAGCCTCCATGCTCCTGACTAGATGAACTTCGATCAAAGGCGTCTCGTTAATGCGCAGCACGCGATAGTCATCGAAATTGCCTTGCTCGACGCGGCCGTCCTTAATCGTGATCTCGCCGAACAGGGCGGCCGTGATCCCGAAGATTATCCCGCTCTCCATCTGCGCTTTCACCGTGTCCGGATTCACGATCGACCCGCAATCGATGGCGCAAACTACGCGCTGCACGCGGACGTCGCCCTCGTTCGTGACTGATACTTCGGCGACCTGGGCGATGTAGGTTTCGCCGAACGCGTGTAAGAGCGAAATGCCCTGACCGCTGCGGGGCGGCAACGGGCGCTCCCAGCCGGCCCGCTCCGCGGCGAGCTCGAGAACCGCCTTGGCGCGCGGTGACTTGTCGAGCAGGGCGCGGCGATATTCAAACGGGTCTTGCTTCGCGGCCACGGCAAGCTCGTCGATGAAACTCTCGACCACGAAGATGCTATGCGTGGTCCCGACGCCGCGCCAGAACGCGGTGGGGATCCCTGGCGGCTCCTGGCGGACGTACTCTACCCGCATATTAGCAAGCGCGTAGGGCGGTTCGGCCGCACCTTCCACAGCATCGACATCGAGGCCCCTCACCATGGCGATGAGGTTGTGGAGGCCGGCTGCGCGCATCACCCTAAGGGTCTTGGGGAAGAGCTCGCTGGTGACGCGCGCTATGATTGAGGACCGCGAACATAGAAGCGCCTTACCCCCCACGGCTCGCTTGTGGGACCGTATTCGATCGACGATCCTGCGGCGAGGACACGCTGATGGGCCTCGTCGAGATTGTCCACCGCGATGGAGAGGTCTGGTACTGGCGTCCCTGATCCTCCCTCGCTCGCGATGCTGATCTGTGGCGCCGCGGCCTCTCTGGCTGCGAAAGTCAATATCCAACCGTGATCCATGACCAGATTCAATCCGAGAATGTCGGTGTAAAAAGCCTTGGCGTTCTCGACATGGTCCGTATCGCAATGTTGGCTACGATGCGCTTTACGGCCATGCGGCCTCCCAACTTCATGTCCGTTAAAACACGCACCCAAGCACTCTGTTTGAAGGTCCGCAACAGGTGAAGACGCGAGTCCGTAGCGGCATCCATAAAGGTCCGGAATTGATGTGGTTGGACGGCGCCCGGTCCGGCGTCGCACCTTCTCCCGGATACTTTGACTTGGACCACTGTTCGAGTGCGGCGACGAGTGCGTCCCTGCGCCAGGTCCTCGGCAAGACCAACGTCACGCACGATGCGCGCGAGAACGGCGATGAGCTTTGCCTGCTCGATCCTCCAGATCGCGTCGTATCGGTGACCGTCTCCGCCACCGCTAGACTGAGGGTGCGGACGCGTGAGCGAGTCACTTCTTCCCGATCTGCTCGCCCAGCCGGCGGTGGTGCTCCACGGCCTCGCTGGCGCCGAAGTCCTCCAGCTCGAAGACTTGGCGGATCTCGATCTCGCTCTCTCCCTCATGCGGATTTGGGCACCGCTTAATCCATTCGATCGCTTCTTCCTTTGATTCCACCTGGAGGATCCAGTAGCCGGCGACTAGCTCCTTCGTTTCCGCGAATGGACCATCGATCACCGTGCGCTTGTCGCCGGAGAATCTGACGCGCGCGCCCTTCGAACTCGGCTGCAGCCCGTTGGCATCGAGCATCACGCCGGCCTTCACCATCTCCTCGTTGAACTTTGCCATGGCCAAGAGCAGCTCCTCCGACGGCATCTTGCCGGCCTCGGAATCCTTGGTCGCCTTTACCATCACCATGAAGCGCATCGCCGTTTCTCCTCTTGGGTCTTCGGTTCGGGAGCCGGACACCAGCCCTAGCTCTATTGTCACGTCGAACCAGAGGCCGCGAAATCGACATGCACGTGAAGTTTTCGGAAAATGCCACCTAAGCCTGTGTATTGCCGAGAATTCTTTCCGGTTACGGTTGTCGGCTGTGGCTGCTCCCTAAGGCGCCCAGGAAATTAGAGACGGCGGCAGGTTGGCGAGCCGCGTTTCCACCTGCCTGTGTGACCACTTCTGCCGCAGCATGATTGCCCCGCGTTTATCGTGCCCCCACCACGTGAAACGAGTTCTTGCCGATATCGATACCGATTACGGCGACGGCAGAATTGAGGTTGTGTGACATGGCATGCTCCTCCTCTTTGGCCCCCTTACCAGCTTTGCTTGCTGGCGGGGCCGGAGCGCGGCCGGATCCCATTAGCGGACATGAACGCGCAGATGGTGACTCTTTTCCGCGGCCCCGAACGTCCTAGGTTCAGCAGCCACGAGACACGGGAGCAGGCCGATGAGCCTCAAGGACAAGACCATTGTGGTGACCGGCGGCAGCCGAGGCCTGGGCCTCGGGCTCGTCGAAGCCCTGGTGGACCACGGCGCCAAGGTGACCGTCGTGGCGCGCGA
>DATFVZ010000241.1:0-18177 GCA_035259785.1 Gemmatimonadales bacterium | reverse complement strand
CGTGAAGAACAGATTGTGCGCGATCACGGGCATCATCACGTTCAGCTCGAGCTGGCCTGCTTCGGCTGCCGTCGTGATGGTGAAATCGTTGCCGAGCACCTGAAAGCAGACTTGGTTCACCATTTCGGGAATCGAGGGATTCACCTTGCCGGGCATGATGCTCGAACCCGGCTGCACGGCCGGCAGTACGATCTCGGCAAGGCCGGTCCGCGGTCCCGATACCATGAGGCGCAGGTCGCTCACGATCTTGCTGAGGTCGACGGCGTAGGTGCGCAGCGCGCCCGAGAATGCGGTCGCGTCGCCCATCGACTGCATCAGCTGGAAGCGATCCCGGCCCTCGCGGACGTCGAGCTTGCTGATCGACCGGAGGTTCTTGATCATCAGCGCCGGATACGCGGGCTCAGCATTGAGTCCTGTGCCCACCGCGGTGCCGCCGATGCCGAGGTCCCGCAGGTCGTCGGCGGCTCGTCCGATCCGATCGCTGTTGCGCTGGACGGTGGAACCATATGCGGTGAATTCCTGTCCGAGGCGCACCGGCGTCGCATCCTGGAGGTGCGTTCGGCCGGCCTTCACGATGTCGTCGAATTCCTTGCCCTTGCCGATGAATGCGCGGCCCAGGCGACCGAGGGCTTCCGTGAGCGCCGGCAACAACGCGAGCGCGCCCAGTCGGATCGCCGTGGGGATCACGTCGTTGGTGGACTGCGCCATGTTGACGTGATCGTTCGGATGCACCGGCTTGTAATCGCCGCGTTTCCCACCCAGCAACTCGTTCGCGCGATTCGCGAGCACTTCGTTGCAGTTCATGTTGTGCGACGTACCGGCGCCCGCCTGATAGGGATCGACCACGAACTGGTCCCGATGTCCGCCGGCAAGCACTTCGTCCGCGGCCCGGCTGATCGCGTCAGCGAGCTTGGGGTCGAGGCGCCCGGTCTCCCGATGCGTCAGCGCGGCCGCCTTCTTGATCCAGATGCACGCGTCGACGAACGCGGGCAGGGGTCGCAGATTTGAGATGGGAAAGTTCTGGCGGGCGCGCTCGGTCTGAATGCCCCACAATGCGTCGGCCGGAACCGGCAGATCGCCCAGGGGATCGCGTTCGATACGGGTCTGGCTCATTGGACCCGCCCCGGTCCCAGTCGTGTCATGTCGCTCCCTGCGCGTATCGTCCGTCTGGAGCCAGGAATCGCCCATGGAATCCCCAGAAATGGTCCAGCATCTGCTCGAGCGCGCGGCATTTCGCGCGACCGTAATGACGAAGATCGACTGCTTCCGCTCTCACCGTCTCCTCGTCGGGCTCAATTGTTTCGAGCCAGGACAGAGCCAAGCGGTGCACACGCACGCCGACGCCGACAAATTCTATGTGGTGCTCGAGGGAAAGGCCACTTTCGTCGTGGCTGAGCGTGAGATCGAGGCCGGTCCCACCGATCTGATCGTCGCGCCGGCGGGCATTCCGCACGGTGTCGCGCGCGCGCACGAGCGCTCCGTCGTTCTGGTCGCGATGGCGCCCGCGCCTACGACGGACCGGACGGAGGGGAAGCCGGGGGAGCGGGGGGAGCGCGGCGGCGGAACCAGCCGACGGTAAACAGCTCTTTCGCCGCCGCTGCCCCGTGGGTTCGCACCAGCAGGTAGATGCCCAGAATCGTCAGTAGAATCGTTGTGTAGAACCGCCAGAGCAGTAGCATCGTGACCTGGTGGCCGGGCCCGAAGTCCCCGGCGAATCCCGACAGAAACGCAACCTCGATTCCGCCCCCGCCAGATGGCAGCGGCACCACGAGAGGCGCGTGCAACAGCGCGAGTGCGCCAAAGAACATCACAGCGAACGGCGGCGCGTTAGCGTGGCCCCACACAAGCGCCGGAAGAATCAGCGCGCGGGCAGCAAGACTCACCGCGGTCAGTAACGCTCCAGCGAACAACACCCACCACGGCGCGCGGCGCACGTGTGCGATCGCGACCCTCCATTGCCGGCGGACGCGGTGGCGGATGGCGCCCGGTCGCACCAGTCGCTGCAAGGTTAAGATCAGGATGAGCACGGCGACCGCGATGAGCTCGATGACCAGCAAGTCCCCGGCGAGGTTGTGGGTTAGAAACCGGTCCACGGCGTGACTCCAGTCGGGCACGTAGTACGCCGCCAATGCCAGCGCCACCATGCCAAACACGGGCCATTCCGCAGCCACTTCCACACCGAGAGCGACCAGCGATGTCACGACCCGCATGCCCGATCCCGTCATGCCCAGGAACCGAGCCGGTTCCCCTCCCAGCCGATTCGGGGTGACTGTGGACGCCGCCTCGCCGTAGAGATTGAGGCGCAACGCGTCCCGAAACGACACGTGGCCGCCCGACGCCCAGCTCGCGAGTTGAATTCGCCACGCGCGCGTGGCGCAGTCTACGGCGAGCAAAAGAATGGCGAGGACGTGATTAATCAGAGCAGTCGCCGAGGGGGTAGATGAACCCGCAGTTGGGACAGGGGTTCTTGCAGCCCCACGGTTTCGGCCGGACCTCCGCGCCACACCGCAGGCAGCGCGGTGTCTTAGGCGGTCCGGAAGATCCCGGTAAGGAAGGGATTCGAAGCTCGTTCGCGTCCGATGGTGGTTTCTGGTCCATGCCCGCTGTACACGATGGTATCGTCGGACAGCGGGAGCAACTCGCGCTCGATGCTGGCGATCAGCGTCTCGAAGTCGCCGCCGGGCAGGTCGGTCCGTCCAATTGATCCGGCGAAGAGGACGTCGCCCGTGAGCGCGACGCCTGGTCCGAGCAAGCAGACACTGCCGGGCGAATGCCCCGGCGTGTGCCGGACAGCGAAGTTCAAATTGCCAACACGAAGCTGTTGACCGGATGCCATTGCGTTGTCTGGCGCCGGCAAGGGTCCGGGCGGGGCCAGGCCGAACCAGGCGGCCTGATCCGGTACGGCGTCGTACAGCGGCCGGTCGGCAGGATGGAGCCAAAGGCCTGCGCCCGTGGCGGCCGCGACACGCGCTACGCCGAGGACGTGATCGAGATGGGCGTGGGTCAACCAGATCGCGACGGGGTGGGCACCGGTCTCCTCGACCTTGTGCAGGATCAGGCCGGCTTCCTCTCCTGGATCCACGATGGCGCACTGCCGTGCCTGCTCATCCACGATGATGTAGCAGTTCTCCGCAAAGACGCCATTCGGGATCTGAACGATCTTCATGCCGGGGCGGGCACCTTGCCGTCGCTCTCGCGCATGGCCTTGAGGTACTTCTCGACGGCGATCGCCGCGGTGGTGGCGTCCCCTACCGCGGTCGTGATCTGGCGCGTCAGCTGGCTGCGCACGTCACCCGCCGCAAACAAACCGGCCATGGACGTCATCATTTTATTGTCCGTGATCAGGTAGCCGCCCGCGTCATGATCGACGTGGCCATCGACGAGCTGCGTGTTGGGCTTGAACCCCGCGAAGACGAACACGCCCCCGACATCGAGATTGGAGCGTTCGCCCGTGGTCGTATGCTCCAACACGGCGTGCGTGACGCCTTGCTCATTGCCGACGATCTCGGGCACGACGGTGTTCCGGATGATTTCGATCTTGGGATTTGAAAAGGCGCGCTCTTGCAGGATTTTCGACGCGCGGAACTCATCGCGCCGGTGTACCAGCGTCACCTTGCTTGCATAGCGGGTCAGGTAGTCCGCTTCTTCGACCGCCGCATCGCCACCGCCGACAACGGCAAGCCGCTCGCCTTTGAAGAACGCGCCGTCGCAGACCGCACAATACGAGACGCCTCTACCGGCGTATTCTTTTTCGCCGGGAACGCCCAGCTTCACGGGCGTGCCGCCCGCGGTGAGAATGACTGCCTGACTCCGATACGTCTCCCCCCGCGCCGTCTCGACGTCGAACCAGCCGTCGGAGCCTTTATGGATGTGCTCGACCGTGTCGGTCACGATTTCCGCGCCGAACTTCTTGGCGTGTTCGGTCATCTTCTGCGCGAGGTCCCACCCTTTGATTGTGTCGAAGCCGATGTAATCCTCGATCAGATCCGTATTCAGCAGCTCACCGCCCGGCGCGCCCCGCTCGATCGTCACGGCCTTGAGCATGCCGCGGCCGGCGTACAAAGCGGCGCACAGGCCTGCCGGGCCCGCGCCCACGATTACGACGTCGTAAGTGAGATCGACACGCTTAGTCATGGGTTCTGAATTCCAGTCGCGGGGCCTCGCCCTCCCCCGCAAGGGCGCGCGCGAGCTGCGCGCGAAATTCCACCGTTTCGAACTCGATCTCGGGAAGCTGTGGGCCCGCCAGCTTCTCCAGCGCTGCCGCGCCGACGACCACCGTCCCATGGCGGTTGCCGCGGGCCCGATGGAGCAAAGCCGCGGCCGACTGAATGTAGCCCTGCCAGACCCGTGCCTCCGTCTGCTTAATAATAGAACGCCAGACTGTTTCCAACGCCTCGTGCGCTAACCAGTACTCGCCGGAATTAAACAGCTCGCGCGCGTGCTCGAGATACCGCCGGCGATCCTCGGGATTCACGTGCGTCGTGCGTCGTACGTCGTGCGTGGACCCAGTTTCACCAGGTTCAGCGCCCCATGACAACTCGAGATCGTCCCGACGAGCACCTCAGCCTCGTTCGCCGCGCCCGCTTCTTCCACCAGCCGGTCGCCCGCCCGTACGGACTCCGCTGAAAACATTCCAACGCCGAAGACCTGGTGTTTGCAAAGGAACAGCGCGGGGCCGAGCACCGGCCGACCCGCGGCGCGCAATCGTTCCGCGAGCGCCGTCACTGTATCGGACATTTCCCAGGTCCGCGGCGCCCCGATCGCCGGACAGAGCGCCGGCTCAATGCAATGCGTGGGACAGACCCAGTCAGCCCAGGAGACATAGCGGGTCTGATCTGCCGTGCCAGGACGATCGTACGGAGTGGGCAACTCGCCCGGTACCGGCACGACCGACAGCGCACGCCCCGGCCAGCGTTCGCGGGCACGACGCAGCACCCACTCGAACATGAGATGGGGCATGTGAGGGGATGGGACAATCTGATCATCTGGTTCGTGGTGCGTGGTGCGTGAGCCTGCCCCGAGCGGAGCGAGGGGTGCGCGAGGAAGCCACTCATCGAAAAACGCCGTCCACTCGGAGACCACGAATTTCCGGTCGGGCGCATCGCCGAGCTCGCGTCGAGCCCGGCAATCGGGATTCCGGTCCACGACAATGACTGTCCGATACTCGGTCTTGCCACGTGCCTTGGCCTTCGCGAGTTGCGACGCGTAGAACGTGCCGTAGCAGCCCCCACCGACCACGACGACGTCCCTCAGCGGATGAGTCTCCCGCCATCGACGACGAGGATGGTCCCGGTGACGTAATCGGTGTCGCTCAGAAGAAAACGGACCGCGGCCACGACATCCGCGGGTGCGCCCAGGCGTTTGAGCGGGGTCGTCTCGCGGATATGCGCACTCGCTTCTTCGTCCCACTCGTCAGGTAATAGCACCGCGCCAGGCGCAACGGCATTGACGGCGATGTCAGGTGCGAGCGCGCGTGCCAATGCTTTCGTGAGCATCACCACGCCCGCTTTGCTGATACAATGCGTCGCGTAGGCAGGCCACGGCTCGAGTCCCGCCAGGTCGGCGATGTTGACGATCTTGCCCCGCGTGCGGCGCAGATGTGGAATCGCGCCCTGCGACACGAAGAATGTGGCACGCAGATTGAGATCGAGCGTGTCGTCCCAGCTCTCCGGCGTGACTTCCTCGACGTTTTGGCGCACCATGACCGCCGCGGAATTCACCACGACATCGAGGCGTTTGAGCGAGCGCACCGCCTCGTCGGCGAGGCCGCGGGCGGCGATCGGATCACGCAGATCGCCACGGATCAGCTCCGCTCGGCGGCCGGCCGCGCGGATCGCCGTTGCTGTCTCCTCCGCGCCTTGCTTGGAACCGTGGTAATGCACGGCGACATCGCAACCCAATTCGGCGAGCCCGACGGCGATCGCCTGTCCAATCCGCCGGCCCGCTCCGGTAACCAGTGCACCCGCCCCCTCCAGACGCACTAGTATGTTTTCCCGGTAATGGGAACGATCTGACCGGTGATCGCGCTCGCTTCGTCACTCGCGAGAAAGAGGACCGTATTGACCACTTCCTGGAGCTCGACGAGAGGCGCCTGCGGATCGCTCGTCTGCGCGACGTTATCGGCCGTCCGAACGGTCGCTGGTGCCACGGCGTTGACTCGAATCCCCGCGTCGCGATATTCGCGCGCCAACTCGCGGGTCAGTCCCGCGACCGCGGATTTCGCCGCGCTGTAAGCCGACATGTGCATCAGCGAGCGTATAACGGCGATGGACGCGAAGTTGACGATCGCGCCACCACCCCGTGCTAGGAGCGCCGGAATGGCCGCCTGGCACGTGAAGAACGCCGTCTTGAAGTTGATGGCGAACTCGCGGTCGAGCGTCTCCGGCGTGACCTCGGTGAATGGACCGTAGCTGAAAAACCCGCCGGCGACGTTCACCACGACATCGAGGCCCCCGAACTGGGACCGCGCGGCCGCGGCCGCGGTACGTGCTGCATCGGGCTGCGTGAGGTCACCAGCGGACGCTCTCGCGGCAATGCCTTCCCCCGCGAACTCCTTGACGCGGTCCGCCAGACCGACCGCATTGACGTCCGCGAGCAGCAGCTTTGCGCCAGCGCGCCCCAACCCGCGCGCCACCGCGTGGCCGATCTGACCGACCCGGCCTACCCCCGTGACGAGTGCGACTTTCCCTTGAAAATCAGCGGGCATTCACTGCGGCAACGATCGTGGCGACAGGAGGAGCTCCGCGCTGCGCAAAGCACACGGTTCCATCCTTGCCGATCGCGTACACGGTGCGCTGAATGGCGTGTCCGTCGTCCTTCAGCGAGTGGTAGGCCCGTGCGATCGCGCGGTCAGGATCGGAAAGAAGTGGAAAGTTGAATTTGAATTTCTCGACGTAGCCGCGATGACTCTCCAAGCCCGCCGGGTTCACGCCGAGTGGCTGTAGCTTCGCTGCTCTGAACTTGTCGATCTCATCGCGCACGGCGGAGAGTTGGCGGTTTCAGCCGGGGGTGTTGTTGCCGGGATAGAAGACCAGCGCTACCCCTCCGTCCTTGAGCAAACCGGCGAGCGTGTACGTGTGGCCGTCGGAAGCAGCGGCCGAGAAAGACGGCGCGGGACTACCGATCGGTAACAGTTCACTCATGCTCGTTTCCTTGCGCTGAGCTCGAGCCGGTGCTCGAGCGGTGGCAACCAGGTATCCGGAACCTTCATGCCGCCGAGCGGCGCGTGCAACTCACCGTACTCGCTCTCGCCGTGCCAGTCCGATCCCCCGCTGATGGCCAGTCCCAGGCGGTCCGCGATGCGCGTGAGCCGCTGCTCGACGGCGGGCGGGTGGCTGGGATGCCGCACCTCGACGCCGTCGAGACCCTGGTCCTGAAAGATCCGGACTTGGGATTCGGTGCCGTGATCGCCGAGATGCGCCGCGAAGGTCAGCCCGCCCACCTCGTGGACGAGTGCGGTCACTTCCGCGAGCTTGGGCAGCGGTTTCTCGACGTACGCTGCGCGCCCCCGCCCCAGGTACCGGCGGAATGCGTCCGGGATGTCGTCGCAGGCGCCGCAATCCACGAGCGCGCGGGCCACGTGGGGACGGCCCAGAGCCCCGCCATCGCCTCCCATGAGCTGCGCCTGTACGTCTTCGAGCTCGATGTCGACGCCGAGGGCCTGGAGCTTCGCGACCATCTGCTCACCCCGGCGGCGCCTGGCCGCGCGCGTTTCGCGCAGAAAATCTTGCAGCCGCTCGCTCTGGGGGGGCAGAAACAGCGCCAGGACGTGCAGCTCGCCCCAGGGAGCGCGCACGCTGAACTCGCATCCGGGGATGATGCGAACGCCGAGCTTGGCCGCCTCGTGTGTCGCGTCCGCGACGCCGTCTGTGGTGTCGTGGTCGGTCAGCGCGACAGCCGTCAAGCCGACTGCCCGCGCGCGACGTGCCACCTCCGGTGGTGCACACTCACCATCCGATGCCGTCGAGTGGCAATGCAAATCAATGTGCGGCGTACGAGACCTCAGGGGCGGTCCAAGCCGGCTGGGATTGGCGAAAGAGCTCGAGCAGCTCGCGATCGGACAGCTCGCCAAATGCGCGGTCGGGCATCCGCGCACCGAGTGGTGAGAAATGCGTCACGCGGCGGCGCCGTTGCGTGCCGGTGCCGCTCTCGAAAATGAGGCCAAGCTGGTCGCGCCCGTATACGGTCAACCGCCCGGACGGGTACACTTCCCACGACTCACCGTCGACCGTCAGGGCGCGACGGGCCATACACTCACCTCGCTCCAGAGCTCCCACGCGTCCGGCGCATACGTCGCGATCGATTGCAATCGCTTCTCCAGTTTGATCTCCTCGGGCAGCCGCGACGCCTGGGCGCGATGCGACATCTCGGTCGGACTCTCCGAGAACTCGATGAACAACCGCGGATCTTTGGCGTTGCGAAACAGCCAAATACGTTGCCCGCGCGCCTCCGCGAACTGGCTCAGCTCACGCAGCGTGTTCACGTATTCCGTCTCGTGTTGGGCGGGCACGCGCACGCGCGCGGCGGTCAAAACTTTCGGCATTTTCACACCGCTCCCTCAGGGAACTCCTGCAGCAGTTTCTTGACGTCGGCCAGGAACCGGTCGGCGTCGGCGCCGTCGACCACGCGATGGTCGTACGACATGGTCAGCATGCCCATCGTGCGGATCGCGATTGAATCGGTGTCATCGGCGGCGGTCACCACCTTGGGCCGTTTCTCGATCGCCCCCACGCCGAGGATCGCTACCTGCGGCTGGTTGATGATCGGAATGCCGGCGTAAGGGCCGAAGCCGCCCGGGTTGGTGATGGTGAACGTGCCGCGCTGGATGTCGTCGGGCGAGAGCTTCTTGGTGCGCGCGCGCTCGCCCAGATCGTTGATGGCGCGCGCGATGCCGATGAGCGCGAGCTCATCGGCATTTCTGATCACCGGGACGATCAAGCCCCAATCCAGCGCGACGGCAATCCCGATGTTGACCGCGCCACGATAAATGGTGCTGTCGCCCGAGACCGCGGCATTCACGATCGGATGCTTGCGCAGATTCTCGGCGCAAGCCTTCACAATGAAGGCGAGGAACGTCAGGTTGACGCCGCGCTCAGCGTAGGTCTGCTTGGCCTTCGCGCGCAGCTGCGCGATGCGCGTGAAGTCGACCTCGAAGAAACTCGCCACGTGCGCCGAGACGCGCCGCGACATCACCATGTGGTCGGCGGTGATCTTCCGGATCTTGGACCACGGCTCGACCTTGTCCTCTGGCCACGGTTCCACGGCGGGATGTTCGATCGCACCGGCGGGGCCTGGGGCCTGGGGCCTCGGGCCTGGGGCAGTCGGCGCACGTTCGATGTAGCCAAGAATGTCCTGCTTCGTCACGCGTCCCGCGTACCCGCTTCCCGGAATGCGCGATATGTCGACGCTGTGCTCGGCGGCGATCTTCCGGACCAGGGGCGTAGACTTCGTTCGGAGACGTTGTTCGGCCGTCTGAACGCCGCCGCCATCGCCGTCCGCGGTTTTCATCACCGGTGCCGGAGCGGGAGCGGGAGGCTGCGGACTCGGCACCTGCGCTCGCGGCGGAGGCGTGGGCTGAGGTGAGGGTTTCGGCAGCTCGGCTTTCGGCGGTTGCGCCGCCGCGGCGGGAGCCGGTGCAGGAGTCGGCTTCGAGGCTGCGGCCGACGCATCCGTTTCGAGCACCGCAACGAGCGTCTGCACCGGCACCGTCTGCCCTTCCTGCACCTTGATCTCGGCCAACACACCGGCGGCCGGCGCCGGGATCTCGGCGTCGACTTTGTCCGTCGAGATCTCGAACAGCGGCTCGTCGCGCTTCACCGGATCGCCGACCTTCTTGAGCCACTTGCTGAGCGTGCCCTCAGCGATGGATTCACCCATCTGGGGCATCAGGACATCAACTTTTGCCATGCGTCACCTCAGTATCTCGCCAACCATCGTGCCGCTTTCACAATATCGTCGGTCTGCGGCAGCACAAAATCCTCGAGCGTCGGCGCATACGGCAGCGGCACATCGTGCGCGGTGACACGCATGATCGGCCCGTCCAGCCATTCGAACGCCTGCTCGTTGATCCGCGCCGCGATCTCGCCCGCGATGCCGCCGGTCCGCGTGTCCTCATGCACGATGAGAACCTTGTTCGTTTTCTTCACCGTGCTCACGATTGCCGCATCATCGAGCGGTAGCAGGGTGCGCAGATCGAGCACTTCGACCGCGACACCGTCCTGTTGCGCGAGCTGCTCGGCCGCTTCGAGCGACTTCCACAGCGTCGCGCCGTACGTGATGATCGACAGGTCCTTCCCCTCGCGAGCCACGCGGGCCTGCCCGATGGGCGTGAGGATCTCCTCGCCTTCCGGCAGCTGTTCCTTGATCCGCCGATACAGCCATTTGTGCTCGAGATACAGAACCGGATCTTCATCCCGGATCGAGGCTTTGATCAGCCCTTTTGCGTCGCGCACCGTCGCTGGGTAGACGATCTTCAGTCCTGGCGTATGCAGGAACGCGGCCTCGGGATTCTGTGAGTGGAACGGGCCGCCGCGGACATATCCGCCGCATGGCCCTCGCACAACCATGGGTGTACCGAGCCCTGCGCGATACCGCGCGGTGGCGACGTAGTTGGTCAGCATGTCGTAGGCACACGAGATGAAGTCGATGAACTGCATTTCGGCCACCGGCCGCAGACCCATGTGAGCCGCGCCGGCTGCTGCCCCGACAATGGCGGCCTCCGAGATCGGCGTATCGATGACGCGCGATTCACCGAAGCGCTTGCTGAATCCATCCGTCACCTTGAAGGCGCCGCCGTATAAACCGACGTCTTCCCCCAGGATGAAGACGCGCTCGTCGCGCTCCATCTCTTCCCAGAGCCCTTGGCGCAGCGCTTCTAGAAACGTGACCTCGCGGGTCGCCATCAGAGCGCCTTGAACCAGAGTCGGTCCGCCGCCGGCGGATCGACATACACGCCCGGCAGTGCTGTCTCTGCAGAAGGGAGCGACTCGTTCACACACGCGTCCGTCGCCTGGTCCACTTCCACCCTCACCCGCTCGTCGATCTCCTTGAGGTCCCCGTCGCCAACCAGATCGCCGGACCGCAGGCGCTGTACATAGCGATCAATGGGATCGTTCTCACTCGACCAGTGCTCCAACACGTCCTTCGGCACGTAGTGCTGATCGTCGTGCTCTGCGTGGCCTTTGCGACGGTAGGTCTTCACTTCAATGAACTGGACACCCTTGCCCCGTCTCGCCCGGTCGACTGCCGACTTCGTTGCTTCGTAGACGGCGAACACGTCGTTGCCGTCGACCGTCACTGCGGGAACCCCGTATCCCTTCGCCTTGTCTGCGAGGTCTTTGACCGCGAACTGCTTCTCGGGTGGCGTCGAATATGCCCAGTGGTTGTACTCACCGATGACGACGAGCGGCAGCCGCTGCACCGCGGCAAAGTTCAAACCTTCATGAAATGTTCCGGTAGACGTGCCGCCGTCTCCGATGTACACCAGGCCGACGCGCGGCTCACGCCGCAGCTTGAACGTCAATGCGATGCCGGCCATCACCGGAATCATGTCGCCCAGATGCGAGATCTGGCCGAGGTAGCCCTTTTCCAGATCGTTGAAATGCACGTTGAGCTCGCGGCCGCGCGTGGGACTCTCCGCTTTGGCCATGTACTGCCGCAGAATCTCGATGGGCTGAGCTCCCATCACGAGCATCGATCCGAGGTTTCGGATCAGCGGTGAGAGAATATCCTTGTTACGGCCACGCTCCAGAGCGTAGGCCGTGGCGACCGATTCGCCCTCCTGGCCGAGTGAGCGAAACAGCCCGCCGATGACCTTGGTCTGGCGGTACAACGCGACCAGACGCTCCTCCAGGGTCCGCGTCAGCCGGAGGTAGTAGTAGATCTCGAGCAGCTGGTCGCGCGAAAGCGGTGCGACCGCCGGGCTCGCGCCGCCGGGGCGCGTGGCGGGGGAAGGGGTAGCGATCGACGACGATACGGGCGTCACACGCGCGGCGCGGGAATCCATGTCGTAAATTATAGTGGGCGTGAAAGCTACATCAGGAGCAGACGATGGCCAATGTGAAGCTGCGCGTGACCGGCATGACCTGCGGTCACTGCCAAGCCAAGGTCGAGAAGGCTTTGAAAGGCATTAGCGGCGTTTATTCCGCGATCGTCGACTTGCCCGACGGCGAGGCGGAAATCGACTTCGATGATGACCGTGTGACTACCGAGCAGCTCGTCGCGGCGATCGGGCGCGCGGGTTACGGAGCGAAGGTCGCGGGTTAGTAGGCTCCGCGCGGCGCGTGCGTCGGCTCGACGAGCCGGTGGACCTCGCCGAGAAATCTTTTCGCCAGTTTGTCGAGCTCGGACTCTCCCACTTGATCGGTAGCCGCCTCCACAAAGGTGTAGTGCCCACCCTCCGGCCGCGCGCTGATCGTGATGCGACCCAGCGTTCCCTGATAGGCCCGGCGCCGCCGCGATTCCTCCGCGGGCGCGAGGCGTTTGCCGAAGAAGCTCTTCGCCACCTCGAGCACCTGTTCCGGGCTCGCGCTGGTGCGATGAAAGTACCGCATCGTCAGGCTGCTCCTTCCGCAAGGCGCTGGATCCAGCGCGGCTTGAAACGCCGCAGTGTCAGGCTGTTCAACACCACAGACAAGCTCGACCAGGCCATCGCGGCGCTGGCCAGCACCGGCGACAGCAACCAACCGGTGATCGGGTACAGCGCGCCGGCCGCGATGGGAATCAACAACACGTTGTAGCCGAACGCCCAGATCAGATTCCAGCGAATCGTGCTCATCGTGCGGCGCGCCAGCTCGATCGCTGTATACACCGCCCGTAGATCGCCACGAATCAACGTAACGTCCGACGCCTCCATCGCGATATCGGTGCCCGTTCCGATCGCGATACCGACATCGGCTTGGGCGAGGGCCGGCGCGTCGTTGATGCCATCGCCGACCATCACGACTTGCTTGCCTTGGCGCTGGAGCTTCCGGACGAGATCGGCCTTTTGCGACGGCAGCACCTCCGCGATCACCTCATCGATGCCAACCTCGCCGGCGACCGCGTCCGCGCCGCTCCGGGAATCGCCCGACACCATCACGACCGGGAGACTCAACCGCTTGAGCAACGCGACGGCGTCCTTCGACGTCGGTTTGATCGGATCGGAGATCGCGATCACCGCATAGACGGTGTTATTCACGACCACGATCACGGGGGATCGGGCCTGCGCCGCCAAGCGATCAGCGTCTGCGCCGAGTGAGCCCAGCTCGAGGTTACGTTCGCGTGCATGCCGCAGTGAAACGACCTCGACGATGCGCCGGTCAACGGTCCCGCGCACACCCCGGCCTTCCATCGCCGCGAACTTCTCGACCGGCAAAAGCATCACCTGTTTCTCTTCCGCGGCCTTGCGAATGGCTTGCGCCAGCGGATGCTCGGATCGCTGCTCCACTGAAGCTGCCCACTTGAGCACGTCCGTCGGACTGATGGGCGTGCCATCCGGCTTCTTGGCAGTGACGATGTGCGTCACGGTGGGTTTGCCCTCCGTGATGGTGCCCGTCTTGTCGAGCAGCACGGTGCGCGCGTTTCCCAACCGCTCCAGCGCTTCGCCGCTGCGAATCAGGATGCCGTACTCCGCCGCCTTCCCCGTGCCCACGAGGATGGCGGTCGGGGTGGCGAGGCCGAGGGCACACGGACAGGCGATGATCAGCACGGTGACGAATGCCACCGTTGCGTATACGAGCGCGCGGACCTGCGGGGTTGGTCCGAGATCGAACCACGCCACAAACGATGCGATCGCCAAGGCGATGACGATCGGCACGAACACCCCCGCCACGCGATCGGCGAGCTTCTGAATCGGCGCCTTAGTCGCCTGCGCATCTTCCACCAGCTGCACGATCTGACCCAGCGTGGTCTCCTTGCCGACACGCGTGGTTCGGAAGGTGATGCTCCCTGTCGTATTCAACGTGCCGCCGATGACTTCGTCACCGGGCGTCTTGGCCACGGGAATCGGCTCACCGGTCAGCATCGACTCGTTGACGGCGGACGCGCCCTCGATGACGACGCCATCCACCGGAATCTTCTCGCCGGGCCTTACGATGACGAGATCGTCCACCACCACCGCTTCGACGGGGATGTCGGTCTCCTGTCCGTCGCGCACCACATGCGCCGTCTTGGCACGGAGCGTGGCGAGGCGACGAATGGCTTCAGACGTCCGGCCCTTTGCCCGGGCCTCGATCAACCGCCCGAGGAGCACCAGCGCAATGATTGCGGCGACGGCTTCGTAGTAGACGTCCGCGGGAAGCCCGGCATCGAGAAAGAATCCCGCGGCAGCCGTCGCGACGAAGGAGTAGAGATATGCCGCGCCGGTGCCGACCCCAATCAGTGTATTCATGTCGGCGGTGCGGTGCCGGAAACCGCTCCAGGTGCCCTTGTAAAACTGCTGCCCGGACCACGCGATGACCGGCAGCGTCACGACGGCCAGACCCCATTTCACCCAGTCGAGGTTGAAGGCCCATCCCTGGCCGTCGATCCAGTCGCGCGCTCTGACTGCGAGCGGCATCAGCAACCGGCCCATGAGATCGACCTGTTTCATCGTCCCGTGCTCGCCCATTGGACGATCTGCCATCAGCAACATCGCGCCGAACATCGTGACGATGGTCACGACCGCCGCGAGGAGGAACTTCCAGGTGAGCGTGCGAATCTCGCGGCTGCGCGCGATGCGCTCGCGCTCGATCGGATCCTCGGCCGCGATCGGCTCGGCGACGGCGAATCCGGCCGCGGTGACAGCCTGCTCGAGGTCGGCAGCCGCGACCATGCCCGGGACGTAATCGACGGTCGCCGTCTCCGTCGCCTGATTCGCGACCGCCCGAATGACGCCCGGCACGCGCGCCAACCCCTGCTCGAGCACCGCCACGCTCGGCGCGTAGTGGAGGTCGGTGATCCCGAACGTCACACTCGCCTTTCCGCAGTTGTAACCGGCCTCGCGGACGGTCGTGATGAGCTGAGCGACGCTCGTTTGCGCCTCATCGTAGTCGATGGCGGCTTTGTTGGTCGCGAAGTTGACCCCCGCCGACGACACGCCGGGTGCCCCGGCGAGCGCCTTCTGCACCGTGGCGGCGCAGCTCGCGCACGTCATGCCTTCGATCGGCAGGACGATACGGGTCTTGCTCATGCGGCCACGCCGTGGAACTTGTGCGGAGATGGAGCCGCCCGGCGCTCACCGGCGGGCTCCACGACGAGGAGTCCCTTGAGCATGTTCATGCCGCAGCGGAAGGGGTACTCGCCCGGTTTGTCGGGGGTGAACTCGATGGCCGTGGTTTGGAAGGCCGGCAGCGTCTGGTCGATCCCCAGCTCCTCGAATACCACGCGCTCAGAGCAGTCTGCTGTCTCGTCCCGATAAAACTGCAGGCGGACCGGTTGGCCCGCCTGCACGACGATGGTATCTGGAGTGTACCCGCCCTTCACGGTCACCCGCACTTCCTGCACGCCGCCTGCGGACGTGGTCGCTCCTACGGGCGTGCCCCGCGAAAAGAGGAAGTACCACAGCACCCAGACGATGGCAGCGGCGCCGAGCGCCGTGACGGCGAGCTGGGCGGACGTCACGGAGCCCCCGCTAATGCACCTGCATGCGCGCTCGTGCCTGCGCCGGCTCCGCGCTGCTCCGGATCGCGGACTCGATTCGCATGGCGTAGAAGGACCGCCACACGAATGTGAAGGCGATCAAGAGGAACGCTCCGGCCAGCACGAGGCTCAACGTCGAGCCGCGCTCCGCGGTGAGCGACACCGCCAGCTCGACGGCGAGTAGCCCGAACAGCGTGGTGAACTTGATGATGGGGTTCATGGCGACGGAGGACGTGTCCTTGAACGGATCGCCGACTGTGTCGCCGACGACCGTCGCGGCGTGGAGCTCGGTACCTTTCTGCTTGAGCTCCGTCTCCACGATCTTCTTGGCGTTGTCCCACGCGCCCCCCGCGTTGGCCATGAAGATGGCCTGATACAAGCCGAACAGCGCGATCGAGATCAGATAGCCGATGAAGAAGTACGGCTCGAAGAACGCGAACGCGAGAGTCGCGAAGAAGACGGTCAGAAAGATGTTGAACATCCCCTTTTGCGCGTATTGCGTGCAGATCGCCACCACCTTTTTGCTGTCCGATACCGACGCCTTGGTCGTGCCTTCGAGCCGGATGTTCGCCTTGATGAACTCCACCGCGCGATACGCGCCGGTCGTGACCGCCTGCGTCGACGCGCCGGTGAACCAGTAGATCACCGCGCCACCCGTGATCAGGCCCAACAGGAACGGCGGGTGCAGAATCGACAGGTTCGACATCAGCTCCGGCTTGAGCCCGCCGGTCAGCGCGACGATGATGGAGAAAATCATCGTAGTAGCGCCCACTACCGCTGTGCCGATGAGCACAGGTTTGGCGGTCGCTTTGAAGGTGTTCCCCGCCCCGTCGTTCTCTTCCAGGTTCTCCTTGGCGCGCGCGAAGTTCGGATCGAACCCAAAATCCCGCTTGATCTCCCCGCGAACGTTGGGCACCTGCTCGATCAACGACAGCTCGTACACGGACTGCGCATTGTCGGTAACCGGTCCGTACGAGTCGACGGCGATCGTCACCGGCCCCATGCCCAAGAACCCGAACGCCACGAGCCCGAATGCGAACACTGCGGGCGCAAGCATCAGGTTCCCCAACCCTGTCGTGCTGACGCCGAAGGCGATGGCCATGAGCACCATCATCGCCATCCCTAACCAGAACGCGCTGAAGTTCCCCGCCACCAACCCGGACAGGATGTTCAGCGACGCGCCGCCTTCACGCGACGACGTCACCACTTCGCGCGTGTGGCGCGAGTGAACCGACGTGAAGACCTTCACGAACTCGGGGATAATCGCGCCGGCGAGGGTGCCGCACGTGATCACGAGGGACAGCTTCCACCACAGGGTGGGATCACCACCGACGCTGGGGATCAGCAGCTTGGATGCCAGGAACGTAAGCGCGACCGAGACGATCGAGGTGAGCCAGACGAGCGTCGTGAGAGGTGCTTCGTAATTCATGTGATCCGCGTGCTGATACTTGCCCTTCACGACCGCGCTATTGAGGAAGTACGACGCCCCCGACGCAACAATCATCATGACGCGCATCGCGAAGATCCACACCAAGAGCTGCACCTTGACGAGTGGATCGTGCACCGCGAGCAGGATGAACGAAATGAGTGCAACCCCTGTCACTCCGTAGGTCTCGAATCCGTCGGCGCTCGGCCCGACCGAGTCACCGGCGTTGTCGCCCGTGCAATCCGCGATGACGCCGGGATTGCGCGCGTCGTCCTCCTTGATCTTGAAGACGATCTTCATCAGGTCGGCGCCGATGTCGGCGATTTTAGTGAAGATGCCGCCGGCCACGCGCAGCGCGGCCGCCCCCAGGGATTCCCCGATCGCGAAGCCAATGAAACACGGTCCCGCGTAGTCGCCAGGGATAAACAGCAGAATCAGGAGCATCAGCAGCAACTCCACGCTGATCAGCAGCATCCCGATGCTCATCCCGGCCTTCAACGGAATCGCATGATTGGGATACGGTTTGCCGGTGAGACTCGCGAACGCCGTGCGGGAATTGGCGAAAGTGTTCACGCGGATCCCGAACCAGGCCACGCCGTAGCTTCCGGCGATTCCGATTAGGCTGAACAGTAGGATGATGGCCACCTTCATCAACGGGAAGCCGCGCACGATCGCGCCGGACGCATCGACCGTCTGCGCCAGGCTCCCGAAGTACACCGCGACAATGGCCCCGATGAACAGCCAGAGGATCAGAAGGAAACGGCCCTGGGTGAGGAGGTATGTCTTGCACGTCTCGTAGATCAGCTCCGAGATCTCGCGCATCGCCCGATGGACAGGGAGCTTGCGGAGCTGGGTGTACTGCACCAACCCGAACAGCAGGCCGAGGGCGCAGATGATGAGTCCCCACATTAGCAGGGCCCGCCCACCGACATCGCCCAGGAACGTCGCCTGATTGAGATCCGGCAAGATCAGGGTGGCCTCCCCACCTGCAGCATGCTGCGCGGGGGCCTGCGTAGCGTCTTGGGCGAACGCGAGCAACGGCATCAAGCTGAACATGCGAGGCGATCTCCTGGGGTGGTGCAGAACCGGAGCGGCGCGGGGGCAACCACGATCATGGCCGGGACAAGCTAATAAACAGGCGGGCCGTCGCAAAG
>DATFVZ010000240.1:0-2610 GCA_035259785.1 Gemmatimonadales bacterium | reverse complement strand
GGTGAATGTTCGAGGCCGCGTCTTCGCAGCACTGCGAGGATAAACCCCCGGGAGGGTCGGAAATTCCGGGGACCGCGAAGGCGGACGGGGTAGGCTTGAAGACGAGGGATGCTAGGTCTAGCAATCCGCCGGTCACTCTCGGCGCAATGGACGGCGCCCGATTGCCGGGAGACCGCGCCGGCGTCAAATGAGAGCGGGCGGAGGAGCCATGTTGTCGCTCACCGAGCTCGACAGCAGCAAGATCGTAGACATCGACCTCGGAAGCAACGAGTTCAAGCAAAACGCGCGAACCGTTCTCGCCGGATGGGCTAGGCGCCCTCCCTTCTACGTCCTTTCGTCCGGGCCCCCACAGGTTATCTGCGGACGTTATGCGGACGTGCACGAGGTCTTTTCCGACACCGACCGTTTCTCCTCCGAAGTGCCGAGAGGCCCGGGATTCGAGCAGTTCGACAAGTTCATGGGCGTGCAATTCATCACCCAGATGGATGGCGAGCGGCATGCCCGAATTCGTAGGCTGCTGATGCCGGCCTTCTCTGCACGCAGCCTTAGCCGGCTCGAAGCCCGCATCACCGAGATCATCGAGGGTATGCTCGACAAGATCGAAAGCCGCGGCAACGAATTCGACGGGATGCAGGATTATGGGGCGCAACTCGTGGTTGGGGCGCTGCTGACCGCCATGGCGAATCTCACCGAACGCCAGAAGGAGACCTTCCTCGCCTTCCACGAGGTGCTGCCGCTGACGACCTACACCAAGCCCGGAGCATCATTTGCGCCGGAGTGCCTGCAGGCGTTCGACCGCACGGCGCAATTGGTGCGGGAAATCATCGCGCAGCGGCGGGCCAATCCCCGCCCGGACTTCATCAACGATCTGATCACGGCGCGCGATCAAGGTGACAAGCTCACCGACCGGGAACTGTTCGATCAGATATTCACGATTTGCGGGGCGGCACTCTCTGCCACCAGCCGGGCCGCCGGCGGCGCGCTCTACACGCTCTATTCTCACCCCGATCAGCTCGCGGAACTCATGCGCGCACCACACCTCATTCCTGCAGCCGTCGAGGAGTGTCTACGCATCGCGAGCAACGGCTATTTCACCTTTCCGCGCGTCGCGACCCGCGATACGGAGGTCGGCGGGACCAAAATCCTCAAGAGCATGGTGGTGCGGCCCTCGCCACAGGCGGCAAACTACGATCCGGACGTGTTTGCAGACCCGATGCGCTTCGACATCCATCGCCATCCGAAACGGATCATGGCGTTCGGCGCCGGGCCGCACCACTGCATCGGCAACATTCTCGGCCGCACCACGATCACGATTGCAATTCGCATGATGCTCGCGCGATTCCCCAACGCAAAGCTCGCCGATCCGGAATTCGTTCCCGTCTATGGCGGCGCGGTCGGCGAACTACGGTTGAAACACCTGCCGATGAGAATTCAGTGAGCATTCCCTGGAGCGCTGTGAAATTCAGCGAGGTTGCCTGCGACGAGGTGGTCCGTGATGCCCAAAAAACTAGCTCGCGCTCGCTGGCAGGCCCGAGCACGGAGGGCCCGTGAATGAAATTCGGAATCAATTTCTTTCCCGCATTCCGGCCGGATCAGAAGACCACGGCCCAGTATTACGCGCAGTGTTTGCGGGTCAGCGAACGATCCGACCAGCTCGGGTTTAGCTCGATCAAAGCGGTGGAGCACTACTTCCACGATTATGGCGGCCATTCCCCCAATCCGATCGTATTTCTGGCCGCGATAGCGAGCCGGACCAAGCACGTGCGGCCGATCACGGGAGCCGTCATTCCCGCCTTCAATCATCCGATCAAGCTGGCTGGCGAACTCGCCATGCTGGACAACATCTGCAACGGGCGCCTGGATGTGGGCTTCGGCCGCGCGTTTATTCCCGAGGAATACGCAGCCTATGGGCTCGACATGCAGGACAGCCGAGCGCGGTTCGACGAGGGCGTCGCGGTGATCAAACGGCTGTGGACCGAGGAGCGCGTGACGCACGAGGGCCGATTCTGGCGGTTCAAGGACATACATTCCATGCCGAGGCCATTTCAAAAGCCGCACCCGCCCATTTGGGTCGCAGCGGTCGCGTCGGAGGAATCGTTCGTCAATGCCGCCAAGAACGGCTACCACATCATGATCGTGCCCTATGCCGGTGGACTCGAACGTACCGCCGCATTGGTGCAGACCTACCGGCAAGCTTGGCGGGAATGCGGCCATCCTCCGGGCGCCGAGCAGGTGCAAATGTCGTTCCACGCCTACGTCGCGGAGACCCGCAAGGAAGCCGTGCAAGGCTTCATCCCGGCTATGCGCACGTATCTAGAAGTGTTCACGGAGGCCGTCAGCAGCTGGGAAGGCTTGAAGTCGGGCCAGTATGTTGGCTACGAACGCTTGGTCCAAGCAATCAGCGCGCAGACTCCCGAAGGCAACATCGAAAAGCGATACGCCTTCGTCGGCACCCCCGATGAGGTCGTTGAGCAGGTGCGGTACATGCGTGAACTGTTCGGCGAGCACGAGCCATCGTTGCAGGTGACCTTCGGCGGGGTGACGGACGACGAGGCATTTCGCACCATCGATCTTTTTGCGAAGCACATCATGCCAGCGTTCCCATCCGAC
>DATFVZ010000239.1:0-2591 GCA_035259785.1 Gemmatimonadales bacterium | reverse complement strand
TCCATCGCATCGTATATGCCGCAAGCGCCGACGGGACCCGTGCGGCCTACGCGACCTTTGAACGCACATGGGCCAAGCGTTGCCCGGGCGTGGTGACGAGCCTGCGGGAAGGCGGCAACGAACTCCTCACGTTCTTCGGGTTTCCAAAGGCACAGTGGAAAACGTTACGGACGACGAACACGATTGAGCGACGTCACGAGGAATTTCGCCGCCGCGTGAAGACGCAGGGCTCGTTGCCGAACGAGGACGCTGCGCTGATCCTGCTCTTCAGCCTCGTCGCGAGCGGGCAAATCAGGTTGCGGAGGATCGACGGCTGGCGGAAGATCGCCACCGTGCTCAGGCAGCCCACCCCGCGCGCAGCTTGATGAGGCCGCCGCCTCGCGGCTGTCGCCCTGATTCGGATTTGAGCCGGGTGGTGAAGATTCCGGTGCGACGCTGCACGGCCTCGCAAGATATCAAGGCGAAGCCGCCCGTTTCGTTGCGCCATAAAGGTCCGTTTCATCAGTCGTCGCGACGCCTGAGTACGGTGCAGCCTCGCCGCGCTACACTGCGCCACCCGCAGTGTTCACCGTGTCACGTAGTTCAGCCGAAACTGAGTTAGGCGGCATCGACTAAGTGAGCGTTGATCTCTGGCTGGACCCTTACTTGGCTGAGATCTGCGCGCGCTCGGGAGACCGGCCAGTGCTGGAACTAGGCTGTGGTCGCGGCGTTGACTCTGCCGTTCTCGTTCATGCGGGTTGTCGCGTAGTTGGCATAGACTGTACCGCTCCCGGTTTCTTGGACACGCGAGGGGGATATCAAGATAGCACCCCCGCCCGCGATCGTCGATCCTGACGCCACTGTGCCATCGTGTTTCATCGCTCACGCCGCCATCGCCCGCGCGCGCGCTGCCACAGGTGTCTGATGGCCGAGTCGCTCGATGAGCCACTCGGTGTTGTAGCGCGCGATGAACTCGCCGATGATACGACGCGCCTCGGCGAGGCTCTGGAAGCGATGGAGATAGAGGCACTGCTCCTTGAGCGTCCGCATGAACCGCTCGATCACGCCATTGCACTCCGGCTCGCCGACGTACGACGGCGTGATCGTCATCCCCAACCACTTCACCTCGTTGATCCACGCATCGGCGATGTACTGGGGGCCCCAGTCGCACCGAATCCGGAGTCCGCGGGCGACGTCCTTCGCGAAGCGGCCGAACACCTGGCGCACACCCTGACGGAGCGGCTCGAGTGCGGCCCAGCGATCGCCGAGCTTCGCAGTGTGCCAGCCGACGAGCTCGTCCACGCAGTGATCGATGGCGCCGAAGAACCAGCACCACCCGTCCGCCTCGGTGTAGAACCGCGTCGCGTCGGTGCCCCACATCTCATCCGGGCGTGTCGTGGTGATCGTGCCGGCGTGCGCCGGATCGCCATTCGGCGGTCCGAGCCGCCGGGGCGCGAGCAGATGATGCAGGCGCATCAAGCGCAGGACGCGCTTCCCGCCGAGGGCCAGGCCCCGGTGGGCCAGGCGGGCGCGGACCTTGCGATAGCCTTCGCCGTGGAATGGCGTCGCCGCCAGCACCGCGCGGATCGCCGCCACCACCTCCGCATCGCTCCACCGCGTCTTCGGCCCACGCTTGGCCGCGCCGGGCGTCGTGCTGATCACCGGCGTCACGGTCCGGTAGACCGTCGAGCGCGCCACGCGGAAGGCGGCACAGACCATCGTCAGCGGATAGCGTCGGCCCGTCGCAGAGCTCACGGCTCCTCTCATCGCCGCTGCTTCTTCCACTCGTCCGTAAGCCCCCTTTTTTCGATGAGGTGCTCGGCCAGCTCCAGCCGCATCATCAGCTCGCCGATCTTGGCGCGGGCCAGCGTGAGCTCGCGCTCCTCGGGATCACTTCGGGTCTTAAGCCCTCGCGTTCCCTGCTCGAGGAAGATCCGCTTCCAGCTCTCGAGCTCATGGGCCGGCACCTGGCTCTCTCGGGAGACCGCGTCGAGCGCTTCGCCCCGTAGGAGTCGTAGGACCAGCTCAGACTTCCGCTGGACGCTCCATCGTTCGGGGAGCTCGACCTCGTTTGGTGGACTGGACGGCTCCGGCGCTGTCGCCGGCTTCCGCGGCTTCGTCCCCATGTCCCGCCTCCTTGGTCACGGTCATCCTAGCCAACTCCGTGTCCCAAGAAACCGGGTCCGATTTACAGGAACCGCGACGTACGCTGCGCAGATGGGCTGCATGTTAGGCGGGCTCATGCTGGCCGGACGCCCGCAATGATGTTCGCAGAGTCCGTCGAGTTCCAGAGGCCTTCGCCGAAGAGGCTCCGCACACGATTTAGCCCGTCGACTTCCTGCAATCCGGCCGCTGGTACAGTGCGCTTCCGCATAGGAGATGTGGAACCAACAGAAACGAGCTAAGTCAGAGGAGATTGCATCCATGCACTCCGGTTTGTTTGCGCGACCACGCCTGACGATAGCCATGGCCATCGCCGTCCTTCTGCTCCCGTTGTTGCCGGTCGCAGCCGGCGCTCAAGAAGGGGGATTCTACCAGCAGAGGAACCTGGTTTCAGACCTCCCAAATTTCGCCCAATATCGAGACAAGAGTCTGGTCAATCCGTGGGGACT
>DATFVZ010000238.1:0-13444 GCA_035259785.1 Gemmatimonadales bacterium | reverse complement strand
GCAAACGCTGCGACGGCGGCCGGTTTCCGCGTGGTCGTCGTCGATGACCGGGCCGAGTATGCCGACGCGGCACGCTTTGCAAATGGAACGGCGGTCATGATCGGTGATGTCGAGGCCGCCCTCGCGCGCTATCCGCTGACCTCTGCCGACGCCGTTGTCATTGCCACGCGGGGCCACCGCAACGACGCCGTCATACTCGAGCGGGTCGCGACGTCGCCCGCAGGCTACGTTGGTCTGCTTGGCAGCAAGCGGAAGAAAACGGTCGTCACCAAAGGACTGACTGCCGCGGGCGTGCCGGCGAAGAGTTTGCAGCGCGTGCGAGTACCGGTGGGGCTCGCCATCGGCGCCGTCACCCCCGAAGAAATCGCAGTCAGCGTCGTCGCCGAGCTGATCGCGTGGCGTCGATCTGCGTGAGCTCTGGCCTCAGGGTAGCGGCTGCACCTGGTCGAGCAGGCGGTTGAGCGAGTCGGCAGAGAGCGGTCCCGCGATCTCGACACGCAGTTTACCAACGTACCGAGCGAGACGATCGGCAGGCTCCGCCGCGGCACTGGGCGCATCTTTGCGCGTGGCCCGGTCGCGCTCCCGTACCCCATCGTAGTAATAATCCGCCCCGGCTGGTCCCTGGAAGATCTGAATTGTCGTCGCAGAATCGATTCTCTGCTCGACCACGACGCTTCCATCGTTGGCCGGGTTGCGGCGGATTTGGCGAGCGAGCCCCGGCAGGCCGACCGGCTCCGTGCCGAGCAGCGAGCGCGCGGTACCACGGCTGATGATTGGCCAACTCGTAGTCGTCGCAGAAAGACGCGCCTGCATCCTCCGGCTTGCAACCACACCGCTGACGACGATCGCTTCTTGGAGCGCGAGCGAATCATTCACCTTGGATACCGACGTGGGTGCCGGTGCGGCGTTGCGCAGCTGAGGCGCCTCTGCCGCCAGCGGGATGACGACCACGCTGCTTCGTCCCACCGGCGCCAACGAATCAGCGATCCTCTGTCTTGATAGCACCCCTGCTTCTTCTGCTCCCAATCCTGTGGACTCTGCTCTGGTGACGCTCGTCTTCGACGTTGGTGCACGTGCCGGCTGCTGAGCTTGCCGCTCGGCCCGCACAGGAGCGCTCTCGGGCTTATTCGCATCTGCCTGCGATCCAAATCGATCCATGAGTGCGACTTCAGGCGCCGGCGGCGGCGGCGCAATCGCGAATTCGGCGGTCGGTTGGCGCAGAAAGTAACCGAGACCCAGAGCGAGCGCGATCGATGCCGCCCACGCGACCGGTGTGCGAACGCGCCACGGCGAGCGTTTGGGTGAACGGGGACGGAGCTGCTCAAACGGAGGCATTGCGCGTTCCGCCGGACGTGCAGTACCCAGCAAGGCAGTCGCCCGCTCGAGCAACGCCCGTTCTTCCGCAAGCGTTGCGCGGCAGCTCGCGCATTCCGCGAGATGCGTCTCGAGCGCTTTCCGCTCGGTGGATGGCAGCTCGCCGTCGAGGTACGCGTGCAGCGTCCCCTCATCCACGTGCGGCATGCCGACCTCCTTCGAGTCCTGCATCATAGGCTTCTACCAATCTCCGGCGCGCTCGCGCCAGCGTAGTTCCGATTGCGCCGCGGGCTAGTCCTGTCTGCGCGGCAATTTCATCGTAAGACATCCCGGCATCCCACAGCAGCAGCGCCTCGCGATCGCGCGGCGTCAGTTGATCGAGTGCCGCTCGCAGGCGTGCACGCGCGGTGTCCGCATCGATTTCCTCGTCCGGCGCGCTGTGCACGGCGTCGGGCTCACTCTTGAGAAGCGTCAGGTGCCGTCTCTCTCGCGCCGCCCGGCGGGCTTCGTCGCGCGCCATGTTTGCGGCCACGACGAACAACCAGCCGCGCGCGTTCTCAGGCCTGTGCACGAGCGCTCGGGCGAAGGCCTCCTGCGCTAGATCCTCCGCGCGCGCCGCATCCCATACCTTGCGATACAGGAACCGCACGAGCGCGGGATACGTGCTCCGATAGACTTCAGCGATATCGTCTGGCATAGGTGCCGCGCGTGTCAGCCTCGAAAGTCCCGCACCAGCCGCTCCAACTCACCCGGCCTCCAGGCTGTCTTACCACCCGCTCCAATCTTGATGCTCGCCCGTCGCCCGGCCACCAACACTGCCGGCTCGAGCGCCGCCGCCTCCCGAAGATCGGGGAGCGCCTGTAGCAGTGCGAAATACGCATCGCTGTACGGCACCACCGTCACGGTGCGCAACGAATCGCCATGGCCCAGATCGGTCCACGTGCTGTCGCGCATGATGAACAAGCGGCCGCCCACGCGCTGCGTCGGATTGATGCCCGAACGCGCTCGGAGGACCTCATCGAACTGTGTCTTGTCGCTCGCTTCCTTCCCAACGATAGCCTCGAGCTGGGAAGCGTCCGCCATGTTCCGGTCCCTTTCCGCGCGTCGCACCGAGCTCGCGCCTGCCTGTTCGGCTGGTGCGGCGGCCGGCGCTCGCATGAGCGAATCCGCGACGCGTTGCTGAGCCACAACATTCGGCTCCTGGACAAGGTACGCCGTGTACTCGGTCAGAATTCCATATCGCAGCGCGAGCTGCTTCAGCGCGTCCATCGTTTCCCGGGTTTGTCCCCGAAGCCGGATCTCCCGAGCCAAAGCGCCCGCTTTGCGCGACGCCCAGAGCTGCTCGATGTAGCGCGCCTGATCATTCTCCCGGTCGCCAACCGTCGTCGCGAACTCTTCCTGCCGACCATTCCGCCGACCGCGGACCGTGACCGACCACTCTCCACTCCCCACCCCCCGGTATCTCCCGAACACCACCATCTCATCGCCTGCGAACAGATCCGGCAGACTACCGGGCTGCAGATCGTACAGTTCGACGCCAGAACCTGCCGCAAGAGCCACGTCCGTCAGCACCGGGCTCGCGATCTTGGTGGAGAGTGTACCGACGGCTCGCTCGATGCTCTCTCCTGGCCGCACGTACTCCGTCGTCCCCCGAGCACGCTCTGTCAGGCGATCGAGCAGGTAGGTATTTACATCGTCGCCTACCCCAAACGCGAAGACCCGGAATCGGCCACGACCCTGCTCGGCGCGCTCCGCGATGCGCTCGGGATCCGTCTCACCGGTGCTGGCTTGCCCATCGGTCAGGAACACGACAACGCCGAGCGACGGCTCGGCCGGGGAGACCGTGAAGGCCTCGGCCAGTGCGCCGGCGATATTCGTCCCACCTTCTGCCTGCAAGCTGCGGATCCAGGCCGTGGCGTCGCGCCGGTTCTCGGCCGTCGCCGGTGTCCATCCCTGGGCGTACCGACGCACACCGCCGGAGAACGCGACCAGCCGGAAGCGGTCGCCTTCACGCAGCGACGCAAGCAGCTGGATTAGCGCGTTCCGTGCCTGTTCGATTTTCTCGCCCGACATCGATCCGGATACGTCGATCACCGCCACGACGTCACGCCGCACGGCAGCCGCGTCGGTGGCGGCCCCGGGCGCAAGGAGGAGCATGAAGTAGCCGTCTTCGCCGACGGGATGATGCGGTATGAGCGACAGGCCGATCAGGCCGCGCGCGAGCGGCAGCAACAGCTCGAAATCGCCCGAATTGGCGCTCGCGTTGTCGCCCAGCGTGATCTCGAGCTGGTTGTCGCGACGGTTGACCTGCACCTGATGAGTCGGGGAGTAGGGATCACCAAACCGAGCGGCACTGTCCACCTGGAGCCGGAAGCTGCGCGGCGCGTTCTGCCGGTTTCGATCGCCGAGGTACCGGAAGCGCCACGCGTCGCCCGCGCGGTCGAGCAGCTGGGTGTATTTGAGCGTGATTTTGCGCGTTTCCCCGGGATTGATCGGAAACACCCGCGCGCGAATCAGTCCCTGTCCAGCAAGCTCGATGAGAGCGGGGTCCTTTTTCTGACGGACGATCGCTTCATAAATCGAACGGGCCTGCGCGGCGTCCATCGCTTCGCCTCGCAGCTCTTGATCGCCCTGCCAGAGTGAGTAGCTCGAGAATACCGCTTCGCCAGGAAGCGGAAAGTGATACATCCCCTCGTCCATGACGGGACCGTTGTTGCGGAACCACTCTTCGACCGTCACGCGCGCGATTCGTCCCGTAATGCTGACCTGGACGGTACTGCGGAGACGCTCGATACGGCCCATCGCGTTGGGAGGAACCGGTCGAACAGGATCGATCCACCCCTGCGAGGCAAGGGTTGAGGAAAGGGCGCAAAGGAGAACGGCCATTCCCAGCACGGACGACGTACGCATGGCTACACCTGGATAGGGACGCCATGAGAGACGGCAGCCCCGGCGGGACTTGCACAACGTGACCTAGACTACACGATCGCGCACTGATTTGGCCCGGATTCGAGGATCTCCGCGTCGGCATCGGGGACCTCGGTCAAGCCAAGGTTTACTTCCTTAATAGTTCGGTAGGCGTCGGGAAACGTGGTGGTGTGGTCTGCGATCCACTGCAGGAAAGTCGCCTCATCCTGGATAGCCACAGGGGTGTTTGTCGCCGCCACGACATCGAAACGGGCCGCCACGGCCCGGTCGGCGCGCCGCTCGCCTTCGCCGGAATAATGGGCAGGCAGGATGAGAAAATCGCCGGGCCAGGAACGGCGCACGCGCTCCAGACTCTGCCACAGCAGCTTCGCCCATGCTTCCGCTTGCCCGGCGAGATCCGGCCGACCGATTGACTGCACGAAAAGGAAATCGCCGGTCAGCGCGACGCCTTCGTCGGCGATCAGCGCGATGCTTCCGAGTGTATGGCCGGGTACGTGAACGGCGCGCAGCGTCGCTCGCCCGAACACGATAGCGTCGCCGTCAGTAAGCGGTTGGAACGCAAGTTTCCCCGGGCGCTGGTCGTATGGAGAAATCGCGTCGTCCGGATGGAGGAAGTATGGAATCTTCCACCGCGCTGCCGCGGCGCGCGCGCCGCTTAGGTAGTCGGCGTGTAGATGCGTGTCCACGACAGCCGCCGGTGTCGCTCCTAATTCGTTGAACAAAGCCTCGTAGCGGGCGAGATGGCGGCCGGGATCGACCAGCACGGCATCGCCGTCACTCACGAGTACGTAGCTGAGGGCGCCCTTGCCGATTCGATCGAACTGAATCACCTGCGACAGAGAGGGTGTGGGGGTCAGTCGCCGGGCGACGTACACCGTTTCCCAGGCGGCCATGCCGCCGATCACCGAATAGGCTTCGTAACCTCGATCGCGCAGGAACGCCGTCGTCTGTTTACTCGAGTTGCCATGGCCGCAGATGACGGCGACCGGCCGGTTGGCATCGAGCTGGAGTCCGGTCAGATCGGGTAATCTAAAAATCTGCGAATTGGGAACTGCGTGAAACTCGAGCTCGGATCCGAACGCGACATGGCCGCGCGCGACTCTGTCTGCCGCGCGCACGTCCAGCACCTGCAGCGACTCCCCGCGATCGAGCCGTTCGGCAAGCTCCTCGGGTGGGATCTGGGGCAGCTGTTTATCAGACATGGAGTGGGTAGTGTACTACTTGATCGGCATCGCCGCTCCGAACATCAGGCCGAACACATTGGTCGGAGGGAGAGCCAGGTCCGTGTTTTTCGCAAACATCGTGTAATTCGCTTCCACGCGCCCGGTCACACCCAGCACCAGCGGGAAGCGGTAACCCCATCCCAGATTCACGCCGGTGCGGGTCGCGGCGTTGACACCCGAGGTCTTGAGGTAGTGGAGATTGCCTCCGAGCGCACCATACCACCCGCCGTGCACGGCATAATCGAGTCGAACCGATAGATTCCCTGAGAAGTCCGTCTGTCCGCTCTGCTGGAAACGATGAATGTCGAGCCCAGGCTCGATGGCGACCTTATCGGCGATTGGTATGATGGCGAACACGGTCGGCGGAAGCGTGACGGCTCGCAGGGTAGACAGAAATCCTCCCAATGCAGTTCCGACCGCGCCCCCATAACCCGGAAATGAAAGAGAAGTCACGGAACCGACATCGATCAGGTGGGCGTGCGCATAACCACCCGCCAGGCCGAGCTGGGGGCGCCATGCACCGGTGGGCGCGCGGGTCGAGGAACCGGTCGCGGCTCGTCCGCCGCTTGTCGCGGTCGATACGCCAAACAAGACTGAGTAGACGTCGACCGGCGCGGCGTTGTCGGCCTTGCCATAGAACGTCGTGCGACCTTCGACGCGAGCGTTCAACGTGCCCGTCAGCCCAAACCGAAACCCTAGCGCGCCCTGCACACCGAGCTGCGTTTCATTCGCCAGCCCGTTGTTATAGACGAGTGCGCCGCCGGCTGCGAGATACAGTGCGTTCGTCAACGCATAGTCGCCGCGTAGGCCGGCGCTGATGAGTGACGCCGTCCCCCCTCCCAAGGTGAATTGCGACGCCGCAATCTCGGTCTCGATGGCGAGCTTGCTCGACCAGGGGATAATCGCGTACAGGCCGGCGGGGGCCGGCAGTGCATTGCCCAGATTGAAGCCGGGGAAGCTGATCGCATCAACCGGATCGAGTCCGGCGCCCGCCTCGACCAGACGCGTGAATCCACTCTGGATACCGAATTCAGTCCGCCAGGCCTGCTGGGCGGAGGCCGCTGAGGCGAAACCGGCGAGCACTGCGAGAAGAGCGAGCGTTCGTTGCACGGTGGCCCTATCGGAGAGGTTGGCGGTGTTGCCGGGAACGCGCCGAATAATCGAAGAAAGAGCCGGAAATGCAATGCCTTTGGAGGACTCCCTTTTTGGGGACCCCCGTCTATATTGACCGCTATTGTGAAACACTTCACAAGCGATCCCTGCAGCAACACCGACCAACACAAGCCCAAGCCCACGTTCCGGAGGACTCCCGTAATGCGCTTCGCATTGCTCACGACGGTCATCGCCATCGGTGCGCTCGCCTGTGGTAAGAAAGGCGATCAGACTCAGAACCAGCAGCAGGCGGCTCCTCCAGCGGCGGGCATGGCGGCGACCGGTCCCGTCGTCGAGGTGAAGATGACCGGCAACGGCAGCACGGTAGCGGCGTACGAACCGAGCTCGATCACAATCGCGCCGGGCACCACCGTGCGCTTCGTTAACGTCTCCGGTGGACCGCACAACATCGCGTTCTGGCAAGATTCAATTCCGTCGGGCGGGGCGGCCGCGCTCAACGCCAACATGAAGAATACGGTCGACAATCTGTCGGGGGCGTTCCTGACGTCGCCCAACGAGACCTACGACGTGTCGTTTGCCAATGCGCCAACGGGGACGTACAAGGGGTATTGCGTGCCCCACTTGACGCTGGGAATGAAGCTCACGATCAAGGTCCAGTAACTGGCGCTTTAGAAAAGGACGCGGTCCCGGAGGAGTCCCGGGGCCGCGTTCTGCTGTAGCGTTGCCTTTTGGCATATTCCCCGCGTCGACGGGAAAGCCCATTTTGAAGACGTTCGTGCCCGAGCAAGGAGATCCGACGTGACACGCGCCCTTCGAACACTGTTGATCGCAGTCGCCGCGCTGCGCTTGGTGGCTCCGGGATTCAACGCCTGGAGCGCTGTGCCTACGCGACACGCGACTCCCCCCGGACCACTCAGTACGCTCGATCGGACTACCATCACGCTGAGTTCGACAGGAGACGAACTGATCCTGGAGCTTCCCCCGATGGATCTCCCGGCCGGTAGCGTGGTAGAGCCGCCCGCCTCGCTGGGCGAGTTCCCGGTGAATGGGTCGCTCTACGGGTTCCGCGCTGAACTGCTGGACGGGCATGGCCGTCGCTTGCCGACCGAGCTGTTGCATCACATGAACGTGATGAATCCGAACGAGCGGGAGCTCTTCCTGCCGATTTCGCGGCGCCTGCTCGCGGCGGGAAAGGAAACCGGCGAAGTGCGGTTCCCCTGGCTCCTGTTCGGCGCGCCGGTTCACGCCGGCGAGCAGATCCTTGCGAACGCCATGGTCCACAACCCCGGTACGGAGTCGTATCATGGTGTCCGGGTTCGACTGATCCTGAATTACGTCCCCGAGAACAGGCCGTGGCCCCTGTTTTCCGTGCTTCCCTGGCAACTCGACGTCGGTTTTCCAGTTGGCGATAAGTCATTCGATCTGCCCGCTGGCCGGAGCGAGCGCTCTTACGAAGGAAGTCCGGCGGTGCCGGGCAAAATGGTCATGGTCGGTGCCCATCTGCACGAGTACGGCCAGGCAATCGAGCTCTGGGATGCCACGACGAATCAACTGCTGTGGCGCGGAGAGCCCTCCACTGCGGACTCAGGGGAGGCGGGCACTATTCCCATCGCGAAGTTCTTTGGCCTGAAGGGAATTGGCCTGCCCATCACTCCGGAGCACCGTTATCGGGTGCGCGTGATCTACGAGAATCCGACGGGTCACTCGATTCCGAGCGGTGGGATGGGTGTGATCGCCGGAGTCTTCATGCCGGATCGCAACGCCGTGTGGCCGAAGACGAACCCGAGCGACTCACTCTATCAGCAGGATCTGCGGCACTTCAAGCGGACCGGGAAACCGACGAGCGCGCCGGTCTCCCACATGCACGGCTCTCACTAGACGCTACTGCCGGATTCGACTCCGTAGTCTGCCACTAACCGCCGACGCGGCTCGCTCGCTTCGGCGGTTTGCATTACACCGAGCATAAGTGCGGCGAGGATCAGACCAGCCAGAGCATCGACGGCATAGTGGAACTGTCCGTACACCACCGCCAGGATCAGGCCACCGGTAAATGGCATCAGCAAAAGCCCGACCGGCCGCCAGTAACGCACCGCCATGCCCGTGGCCACGACGGAAGCCGCGACGTGCGATGAGGGAAACGCCGCGCCCCACGAGTCACCGTGATCGAGCAGCCAGGAGGCGAAGCGCGCGGGCCACACGTCCGTGGCCACATTGTGGGCGGCATCGAACGCGTAGCGGGGGCCGGCGACCGGGAAAAACAAAAACGCGACGTAGCACAGGTAGAACGTCACCATCACGGCGAAGATGGTGTGCCGTGCGGCATCGCGGCGTCCCCCCATCCATAGCGCCAGCGGCGAAGCGTAGAGAATGGCGTAGTAGGCCAGGTAGCACGAGTGCAGCGCCCACGAGAACACGACACTGGGCGACTCGCGAATCCAACGGTAAGAGATCTGAGAGCCGAACACCCACGATTCGAGTCGCTGAATCAGCAAATCGTTCTGAAAGCCGGCGCTCAGCGTCAGCACGCCGATCTCGCCGTACAAGGCTCCCAGGAGCAGCATCGCATACCAATCGCCCAGGAAGCGGCCGACCGGGCCGCCGGTACGAGCTTTCGGCGCTAGCACAACGAGCACGAGAATCAGGGCGTGTGCGAGGATCAGCCACGGCCAACCGGGGATGCCGTCGCCCCGGAAGGCGAGCAGGACGACAGCGCCGGTTGCGATGGCGACATACGCCGTGGTCGCAACATCGATCGCGGTGTATCCACGCCACAGCGGCCTCACAGCCATCCCACCTCCCGGTACCAATTCGCGGCGCGGCGCAGCCCGGTTTCAAGCTCGATCTCGGCCTGCCAGCCCGCGTCACGACGCAGCGCGTCACTGCGGCAGGTCCATGCCGGGGCAAGGTATTCATTGCCCTTGTCGGCCGACAGCAAGGTGGCTTTTCCGGCAATATGCGCAAGAGTCCCGGCTGCCCACAGCACCCCGCGCGCCACCAGCGGCGGGATACCGATTACAGACGGACGCTTGCCGAGGGCTTTCGCCACTGAGACCGCAAGCGCCCGGCTCGTCGTCGGTGTCGGGTGAGCGGCGAAGTAGATTTTGTCAGCGGCCGCCGGAGCAGTCGCAGCTGCGACGATCGCTCGCGCCAGGTCCTCAGCATGAATGACCGACAGTTCTTGTGATCCGTCACCGAACACGGGCAGAATGCCGCGCTTGGCCAGTTGAAAGATCTTGAGCGTGCCGCGATCCCATTCGCCATACACCACGGGTGGGCGGACGATCGTCCAGGGCAGGGGCATGGCCTGCACCAAGACTTCCGCCGCGAGCTTCGAGCGTCCGTAGTCCGTGACAGGTGCCGGCGGCCTGGTTTCATCGATCGGCTGTCCCGGTTTCGTGGGGCCGGATACCGCAAGCGAGGAGACAAAAAGGAAGCGACGAGCGCCGCCGTCCCGTGCTGCCTCGAGCACATTGGCCGTGCCGTCGCGGTTCGTGGCCATGAATTCCGACATGTCGCGCGCGGCGATTTTCCCGGCCACGTGATACACCACGTCCATTCCCGCGCAGCCCTGGCGGAGGACGGCCTCATCGTCCAGCCCGCCCTTGAGCAGACGAACGCTGTTTCCCCAGCCCAGCAGCTCGGCGAGGGCGGGCCTGCGGGCAAGTGCCGTGACGGAGTCGCCGCGGGCCAGCAATGCCTTCACGAGGTGCGCGCCGACAAAGCCGGTCGCGCCCGTGACGAAGACGTTCACAGCGGCTTGTCGTAGACGCGGAAGACCTTGGACTGCCGAAAGCCCAGTGCGGTCGCCGCCTTCTTCATCAGCTCGTTGTCTTCGAGTATCCAGCCCGCTTCGCCGGTCGGCATGCCGTGCTTTACTGAGGCCTCCCAGACCCGGTGATAGAGGATCGCATCGATGCCTCGGCCGCGGAGCTCGGGAAGGACGCCGAGGAGCAGGATGCGGGCACGATGAATCTTCCGGGCACGCCACAGCACCTTGAGGATCCCGGGGAACAGGCGGCCCGAGCGGTTGTGGAGTAGCGCGAGATTGAAATCGGGCAGACCCACGGCAAACCCGACCACGTCCCCGCCAGCCTGCTCGGCGAAGATCACCAGGTCCGGGACAACGATGGGCTTGAGCTGCTTGGCGAGGTGGTCGATTTCGGCGTCCGTCAACGGCACGAACCCCCAGTTTTTCTCCCACGCGCGGTTGTAGAGCTTCTTGATCAGCTCGACCTCGCTGTCAAAACGCTTCTTGTTCAGCGTGCGCAGCGTGATACCCGAGCGCCTGAGTGCCCGTTCACCCAGCTTGCGGAACCGCTCCGGTGCGGCATCGGCGCCGCCTCCGTCGAACGCGAGGAGGTCCTTGGCTTTCGTAAAGCCATAGCGCTCATGTAGTTGTTGGTAGTAGGAGAAGTTGTAGGGCATCATCAACGAAGGTGGCGTGCCGTTGTTTTCGATCAGCAGCCCGCACTCGTCGTTGACCGACGGGTTCATCGGCCCCCGCATGGTGTCGAACCCCTTGGCTCGGAGCCAGGCCGCCGCGGTGTCGAACAGCGCATTGGCGACACCCTGGTCGTCCACGGATTCGAAGAAGCCATAAAACCCTACACGGTCCTGATGCTCGCGGTTATGCATGTCATTCTTGATCGCCCCAATCCGTCCGACCGTCCGACCGTCCGACCGCAAGGAAGTATTGGGCTTCCGCGTGCTCAAAAAAAGGATTCTTTGCTGGAGAGAGCAACGTCCGCATGTCGCGGCGCAGTTGCGGCACCCAGAGTGGAGCATCGCGGTAATGGTCGTACGGAAAAGCGATGAAACGATCGAGACCGCGCCCGTCCGAGACGGGCACGATCTCCACTGCGGTCAGATGACCCCCAGCTCTTTTCCGAGGCGCCCGAAGACCTCGAGAGCGTGGTCGATCTGGTCGGCCGTATGGGTCGCCATCAGGCTCGTGCGCAGCCGGCACTGTGACGGCGGCACCGCGGGCGGGACCACAGGGTTCGTGAAGACGCCGGCGTCGAAGAGCTTCCGCCAAAAGAGGAAGGTCTTTTCGAGCGGGCCGATCAGCACCGGCACGATTGGGGTTTCAGTCGGCCCAATGTCGAAGCCGAGTGACCGCATGCCGTCCTGCAGGCGCCGCGCATTGCGCCAGAGCTGCTCGCGGCGCTCCGGCTCACGCTGCATCACGTGGAGTGCGGCGAGCACGCCGGCCGTGTTGGCGGGCGGCAGCGCGGCGGTGAAGATCAGGGGCCGCGAGTGGTGGCGGAGGTAGTGAATCACGTTCTCCGACCCCGCGGCGAAGCCGCCAATCGACGCCAGCGACTTCGAGAACGTCCCGACGATCAGATCGACTTCGTCGACCATGTCGTAGTGCGCGGCCGTGCCGTCGCCGTTGGGTCCGAGCACACCGATCGAGTGGGCGTCGTCGATCGCGAGGGCCGCGCCGTACTTCTGTGCGATCTTGAGCAGCCCCGGTACGTCGGCGATGTCGCCTTCCATCGAATAGACGCCGTCGACGATGATCATCGTGCCCGTGCCCTCAGGCACCTTCTGGAGCTTGCGCTCGAGCCCCGCGAGATCGCCATGGTTGAACCGCTGGGTCTCGCCGTGGGACATCTTGGCGCCGTCCACGATCGAGGCGTGGTCCAACTTATCGAGGAAGACGACTTCCGCCCGCCCGACCAGACCGGAAATCAGACCAAGATTGGCCTGGTAGCCTGTCGAGAAGACGAGGCAGGCTTCCTTGCGGAGGAACTCGGCGAGCTCGGCTTCCAACTGCTCGTGCAGGTCCAAGGTGCCGTTGAGGAACCGGCTTCCGGTGCAGCCCGAGCCGTACCGGTCGAGGGCGGCCCGCGCTGCTGCCAACACTTCGGGATGATGGGTCAGGCCGAGGTAGTTATTCGACCCCATCATCACCCGCTCCTCGCCCTCGATGACGACGACGGTGTCTTCGGAGCGGGAGATCGGCTTGAAGTAGGGATACAGCCCCGCAGCCTGGACTTCGCGCGCCCGGGTGAAATTCTTACACTTGTCGAACAGCGCGATGTTCTGCAGGGTCTCTGTGCGCAACGAAACCTCGAGTTTTCCGGAAAGAGTGGGTAGAGCTTAGCCCGGGTATATCGAATTGGCAAGGGCGAGTGGTTATTTGAGTTAGACCGTGTGTGAGACCTGCCACAGCTTCCCTGGCATGGGAGGAATAGCCTAGATTGCGGGCGTTCCTACGCAGGGCTAGTCGTTCCTCCCTGGGAGGTTAATAGGTGGCGTCATATCTCGTTCGGACGCTGGGCGTCGTCGCCCTGTTGTCTGCAATTGTCGTCGGTCAGGCTCCCGCGCAGCGCAAGCGAAACCACTACTGGGAAGTTCCGGGGTTTGATTTTCGCAAGGATGGCGTCTTGCGCACGCGCGCCCGTGAGATCCGCGACACGCGCGCGCGACTGATGTCGACGGGTCAGTTCTCCACTCTCAATCAGTCGTTCGGCCGCACCGCACGGACCGGAGCCTCTCCAGCTCCGTCGTCAACCGCTCTGACCGGCGTGCTGAACGTTCCGGCCATCCTGTTTCGTTACAAGGATTCTCCAGCGCCACCGTTCCCAGAATCGGCTTATGACGAGGTACTGTTTGCTCCAACGCCGACGGGCGCCGCGGCGGGCAGGCCGTACACGCTACGCTCCTTCTATAGTGAGATGTCGAACGGGCTGTTCGACATTCAGGGTAACGTCTACGGCTACGCGAATCTCGACAGCGCCGAAGTGTGGTACGTGGGGGGCACGAGCACGACCTGCCAGCAGAACAACCCCTTCAACTCCCCCAACTGCAACGGTCTGTTCAGCAATCTGGCAATCACGCGCATGCAGTCCGCATTGCGC
>DATFVZ010000237.1:0-8804 GCA_035259785.1 Gemmatimonadales bacterium | reverse complement strand
GACTTCGGTCACACCTGCATGCGCTGGATCATGAAGCTCAAAGGAGAGCTCCCCACATGAACCGGTTACGGCGCGGGGCCTGGATCGCAATTCTCGTGGTGGATGTCGGGTTCATCGTGTGGGGTGGAATGGCGGCCGCATTTCTGCATCAACTGCTCGGTCCCGGAGGACAACCGATCCTGCCGGCCGGATTCGAGGGATACACGGGTGGCTCATGGGCTCAGCTCGTCGCGACGGATCCGATGGCGGCCCGGTACATGGAAGTGCTGTTCCGGATGTACGGGATCTTCAATGTGATCTTCGGCGTGCTGTCGGTCGCTATCACACTCACGGCGTTCCGTCGGGGTGAACGCTGGGCATGGTGGGCACTGCTCGTCAGCAACGCGATCGCCTTGCCATCGGCCATGCGGTACGACTGGATTGTGAACGCGATCGGGCCGTTTGAGCTGACCGAATATCTCGGTCTCGCGCTTGTACTCGGCGCACTCGCGGTAACCGCTCCGTTCCTCAATCGTGTTCCACAAACAGTTGAGGTCTCGTGATCACTGCACGACTGGCTCTGGTCGCTGCAATCGTAGGGCTTGCGTTGCCACGTGGTGCCGCGGCCCAGTTTTGCTTCCGCAGTGGCCGCGCTCCCAAATGCAAGAGTCAGGCGGTGACCGAGTTCATGATCGGCGCGCGCTTCAAGGAGGTCGACCCACTCGCGGAGAACCTCCTCGTCGCCAGCTCGGAGCTGGGCGTTCTGGTCAATGCAGGTTCACGATCCGCGTTTGGTGGAACGGTGCTCGCCGGCGTCAACGGCGGTGGAACGCGTCTCGGCCTCAAAGGGCGTTACCGCCACTGCCTGTCGGAAACGGTGGCGCTCGACGTGTCGCCAGGGATCCTCGTCGCAGGAACGACAAGCTCGTCGCTCGGAAACATGAGCACGCCCGGGTTCACCGGTCATGTGGGAGTGACATGGAAGGATTGGGCCGGTCTCAGCGTGCAGTATGAGTCGGTGCGCTTTGACGACGGACTAGGCGCTGAGCAGACGGACGCATCGGTCGTTGTCGGCGCGCGCATGGGATCGTCCGCCGGAATTGTGTCGTCGGTGCTTGCGCTTGGATTTGTGATCGTCTACGTGGTGGCCGCGGGCAACACGCAATACCAGGAGAGAAGGTAGGGGCGCAGCACGCTGCGCCCCTACCCGCCGCCTCCCGCTACGGCAGTTCCCCCCCCATTGCCCGATACAACGTGACCAACCCATTCGTCGCCGCCGTACGCGCCGCGGCCAGACGATCCTGCGTTGCAAGCATCGTGCGCTCCGCGTCGAGCACCTGCAGCAGATCGCTCGCTCCCTCCTCGAAGCGCAGGCGCGCCAGTGCTGCCGCGCGCTCGCTGGCCGTGGCGGCCGCCTCGAGATAGCCCAGACTCTGGCGTGCCTTGTTGTAGGCGACGACCGATGTGGCAATCTCCTCGCGTGCCTGCAGCTCGGTCTTGCGATAGTTCGCGTCGGCTTCCGCTTGCTGAGCCCGTGCCTGGTCCACACCCGCCTTCACGCGTCCGACGTTGAGCGGCAACGAAACGACGGGCCCAATCGCGTATCGTGGCGTGTTGGAGTTGCTGAGCGCGTCAAACGACGCGCCTACATACCCAGCGGCACCACCCACCGTGATACGCGGCAAGTACTCAGCCTTGCTCGCCCCCACGAACGCATTGCCCGCCGCGAGCTCGCGCTCCGCGCTCCGGACGTCCGGCCGGCGTCGTACCGCGACGTCAGCATTCGGCACCAGGACCGAGTCGGGAAGCGCGGGCGATGCGTAGGCGTCACTCGTCTGTTCGAGTCCCGTGACCTCGTGGCCGATGAGCACGGAAATCCGATGCTCGATCGTACGCACCGATGCTTCCAACGCGGGGATCGCGGCGAGCGTCGCGTTCAGCTGAGTTCGCGCCCGCTCGTAATCGAACTCGCTGCCCCGCCCGGCGTCGAGCCGCTGCCGCGTCACGTCGAGCGTGTGCTGCTGGTTCTCGGCGCTCTTGCGCGCGACTCGCAGTCGGTCCTGCTCACCGCGCAGCTCGAAGTAATTGATCGCAAGCTCCGAGGCGAGCAGGACATGGAGGTCCCGGACGTCCTCTTCGGCCGCGCCCACCAAGGCGTTCTTTCCTTGCGTCGATTTACGAATCCGGCCGAACAGGTCGAGCTCCCAGGAGAGCTGCAGCCCCGCGTCCCAAACCGTCTGATCGGGAAATGCCGTGCTCCCCGCGCCAGTGCCTGGGAACGAGGCAGTCGAATACCGCTGGCGGGTGTAGCTTGCAGTGGCGTAAACGGTCGGGGCGAAGTCGAGCGCCGTTTGCGTGCGCGCGGCACGGGCGCCACGCACCCGCGCCTCAGCCGCGGCGACATCGTGATTCGACTTCACGACTTCACCGACCAGACGTTCGAGGGTCGTATCGGCGAGCCTCTTCCAGAAGGCTTCCTGCGCAGACGCCCGCGCGGTCCCCGCAACCATCATGAGCGCGACAAGCGCTCCAAGACGCCGTGTCATGCCAACACCTCCTGGCCGGCCGGCTCGTACGCCGGCTCCGGCTTGTGCTCGGCAGCGATGAGAGAGTAGAAGACCGGCACGATGAACAGCGTGAACAGCGTGCCCAGTGTCATGCCGGTGACGAGAACGATGCCGATACTGTTGCGCGCCGCCGATCCCGGGCCGGTCGCGAGGACCAGCGGGAAGTGACCGAACACCGTCGCGGCGGACGTCATCAGCACGGGGCGCAACCGTGTCAACGTCGCCTCGCGCAGCGCCGCCATCTTGGCGAGCCCGCGCTCTTGCAGCGTGTTCGCGAACTGCACGATCAGGATGCCGTTTTTCGCGATCAGTCCGACGAGCGTGATCAACCCGACCTGCGAGTAGATGTTGAGCGTCGTCAGGTTGAGGTAGCTGAAGATCAGCGCCCCGGAGATCGCGAGCGGCACCGAGCCGAGCAGCACGATCAGCGGATCGCGGAAACTGCGGAACTGGGCCGCGAGCACCAAATAGATGAGGATCACCGCGAAGCCGAGGGTGAGCGTCAATGCGCCGCCCTCACGCCGGATCTGGCGTGATTCGCCGGCGTAATCGACGCTCATGCCGGGGGTGTTGATCCCCGCTGCGGCGCTCTCGAGGATGCGCAGGCCCTCTTCCTTGGTAACGCCAGGCTGCACGGCGCCGAACACACGTACTGAATTGCGCTGCTGGAACCGGGTCAGCGCGCGCGGAGCGGTCGTGGCCTCGATGCGGGTGAACGTCGAAACCGGCACGAGCTGGCCCGTGGGAGTCTTGATCTTGAGGTCCAGCAACGGACCGACGGTCCGACGGTCATTCTCTCCGATCTGCGGGATGACCTTGTAGCTGCGATCGAAGTAGTTGAACCGGTTCACGTAGCCGCCCCCGAGTGCCGTGCCCAGCTCGCGGCCGACGGTGGCCAGGTCGAGGCCGAGATCGGCAAGCTGATCGCGGTCGATCACGACGCGCGCTTCCGGCAGATCGATCTTGAGATCGGTATCGACGTACAGGAACTTGCCGCTCTGCCAGCCCGCGCCGACCACGGCGCCCGCCGTTTGCAGCATCTGCTCGGGAGGCACGTCGTTCTGGAGCACAAGCTCGACGTCATACTGCCCGGGTGTCGGCAGCGGCGGGTCGAGATGCGGGAACACGCGGACTCCGGGGATCTGGGACACGGCGCCGTACAGCGCCGGGAATATCTGCTGCGTCGAGCGCTGCCGCTCATGCCAATCCTTGGCCACCATCCCGCCAAATGCGCCCCACGACGCCGTCAGCGACCACATGAACTTGGCTTCCGGGAACGACCGCACCGCCCTCACCACGTCGAGCGAGGCCTTATTGTTGGCCGCGAGCGACGCGTCCGGTGGCACGTCGATGAACAGGCTGATGTGGCTCTGGTCCTCGACCGGCGCGAGCTCACGCTTGGAGAACCGGTACAGCGGCCACGCGGCGATCATGACGAGGACTGCGGCCGCGACGATCGCCGGACGCATCTCGAGCGCGCCGTCGAGCAGTCGCGCGTAACGGCTGCGCACGGCCTCGAATGCGCGATTCACCAGCTTGGTAAGCCGGCCTTCCTTCCCTTCCGCATGCACAAACCGCGAGCTCATCACGGGTGACAGCGTGACTGCAACGATACCGGACACGACGACCGCGGCGGCCAGCGTGATGGCGAACTCAAGGAACAACGAGCCCGTCAATCCACCCTGGAATCCGATGGGTGCGTACACTGCAGCCAGCGTGATCGTCATGGCGATAATCGGCCCAACCAGCTCGCGGGCGCCGACGAGCGCCGCCTCCAGCCGCGTCTTCCCGAGACGCACGTGGCGCTCGACGTTTTCCACCACGACGATCGCGTCGTCCACGACGAGTCCGACCGACAACACGATCGCGAGAATCGTGAGCAGGTTGAGGCTGAATCCGAAGGCCATCATGACGATCCCAGCGCCTATCAACGAGACCGGCATCGCGACAAGGGGCACGAGGGCCGTCCGGACCGAACCGAGGAAGAGGAAGACGACAAGAGCGACGATGAAGATCGTCTCCATCAGCGTCTTGGTGATTTCCTTCAGCGCGTCCTGCATGAAGACCGTGCCATCGTACGCGACCCGGAGCTGGATATCGGGCGGCAGCGTCGGCGTAATGCGGGCGATCTCGGCGTGCAGGCGATGCGAAACCTCGATCTCGTTGCTGCCGATTGTCGGCCACACCCCGAGGTAGACCGCCTCCTCATCGTTGAACTTTGCGATCATGTCCGCTTCTTCGGCGCCGAGCTCGACGGTGGCGACATCGGAGAGCCGAACCACCGAGCCGTCCCGATCAGTCACGATCAGATTCTCAAACTCGCCCGTCGACCGGAGATCGGTGTTGGCAAGCAGATTCACCTGGACCAGGTTGCCCTTGGTCTGGCCCACTGCGGCGAGATAGTTGTTGCGTTGCAGCGCAGCAAACACATCACCGGGCGACAGGTTGTGCGCCGCGAGCCGGTCGGGGTCGATCCAGACGCGCATCGCGATCGGCCGGCCACCGACGATATCGGTGCGTTGCACGCCGGCGATTGTGCCGAGCTGGGGCTGCATCGTGCGCGTGAGCCAATCGGTGATGGCCGGAATATCCCGGTCTTTGGACGAGAAGCTCAGATAGAACGACGCGTACGGCCGGTCCGCGCGCTGAACCTCGACCTGAGGCGGCTGCGCCTCGCTGGGGAGCTCGGCGCGAACCTGTTGCAGCCGCGCTGTGACCTCGGCCAGCGCCGCGGTGCTGTTCTGATTCAGCTTGAGGTGCACCGTGACGGTGCTGACACCGGCCCGGCTGTTCGACTCGACATAGTCGATCCCGCTGATGGCCGAGACGGCGCGCTCGATCGGCGTGGTGAGAAAGCCGCGGACGGCCTCGGCGCTCGCGCCGTAATAGACCGTCGAGATGACCACGGATGAGCTCTGGATGTTGGGGTACTGCTGGACGGGCAGCGTGCTCAGCGCCCGCCAGCCGACGAGGACGATCGCCAGGTTGACGACCACCGCCAAAACCGGGTGGCGGATGAAGGTATCGGTGAACGAGCGCATCACTGAGCTCCCTTAGACACAGCGGCTGCCGCCGGCGCGACTTGAACGGATTCGCGGAGTTTGAACGAGCCGGACGCGGCTACCAGCTCACCTGCTTTCAGCCCGTCGAGGATTACGATTTCGTCGTCGAGCATGGGACCGGCGCGGACTGGACGTTCGTGGGCCCGAAGCTTGCCCAGCGAATCCGGTGCGATCACGAACACGTGGTCGCCCGACGGTCCGCGGCGTACCGCGCTCACGGGAATGACGACCGCGTCGATCGCCGGACCTGCGGGGACGAGGACGCGGACCGAGGAGCCAGGAGCCGGGATATTGGAGCCGGCGATTGTCGCCCGCACCATCGTGTTGCGGGTCGCGGGATCGACACGCGAATCCACCGCGACGATCCGGCCGGGGATCGGCGTGGAATCGCCGACGAGCACGCCGACCTCCTGCCCCGCGCGCAGCTGCGCGGCTACGCGCTGTGCGACCATGAAGTCGACGTGCGCCGCTCCCTCGACGCCCTGGAGCGTCGTGAGCTGCGTCCCTTCATTCAGAAATTGGCCGGGGTGCACGTCGGTGATGCCGACCCGGGCGCGAAACGGCGCGCGGATCGTCTTCTTGCCAATGATCGCCTGCGTGCGGGCGATCTGCGCCTGCGCGATGTCACGCTCGGCGCGCGCCCGGTCGACTTCCTCTTCCGAGGCGCCCCCCGCGCGACGCAACCGCTCGAGCCGAGCGAGGCTGGTCTGCGCGAGCGCGGCCTGCGCTTGCTGTGCCTGGAGGTCTGCCTGTTCGACGGAGATGTCGAGCGCGACGAGCACCGCACCCGAGTCCACGATGCGCCCTGGAACGAGCGCGACCCGGCTCACGGTGCCGGAGAGCTCGTTCCGTAGCGTGATGGAACGGAGCGCCAGCACTGTGCCGATGGACGTGGTGGTCGCCCGATGCTGCTGCTCCTCGGCAACCGCCGTGGTGACCGCTTCGACCGGCTCTGGTTGGTTGTAAGCCGCGATCGCGGCGGCGCGCGCCCCGGCGACCTTCCATGCCGCCAGCGCCACGCCGATAACCAAGACGACGCCGATCAGGATTGCCGACCCGCGCCCGTGCTCTCCAAAGATGCGACTACGCATATGCGACGACCTCCAAGTGGGACTTGCGACGGATGAGTGCTGCTTCATCGATTCGTCGAATGAAGGCGGCTGGAATCGACAGCGTTGTCCGCTGTCGTGGCACTGTCGGCAAGACTCGCCCGGCACTCGACGATTTGTGCATTGGTGCCATAACGTGTTCACAACACGGAATGGTTCCGGCGAGAAGTTCTTGTTACAGAGGATCTACGGTGCTTGACAATGCGTGTTGGGAACACATTTTGCGGGATGGCGGTTCGTCAGCCTGTGAACGACAGCGCCATGAGTCCCGCCCTGCAGGCCGCCGTTGGCGTCCTGATGGCCGCGGATCATCTGCAGCAGGTGTTTGCGGAGATCTGCGAGCGACATGGGGTCACAACCGACCAGTACAAGCTGCTGCGCATCCTGCGCGATGCGCCGCCGGGCGGCTATGCGCGAGGCGAAGTCGCGGAACACTGCATCTTTAGCCGCGCCCCCGATGTGACGCGCATGCTCGACCGGCTCGCGCGAGAGGGATTCGCCAAGCGGGCGCCCGATCCCGCCGACCGGCGCTGCTCGATCGCAACGATCACCCGCGCGGGCCGTACGCTTCTGAAACGGATCGATCCCGAGATCGCCGCCGCCGCTCGGCGCCTGACACAATCACTCAGCGAAACGCAACTCACGCAACTCACGCGCCTAACGGAGGCTCTCGCTCCTACCTGAGCGAGAGACCGATCAGGAGGCCGACCACAAACGCAAGCGCCATGATAAGAACCGGCGACAGCGCTCGTGGCTTCGCCTTCCCGGGCACTCCGCCGCCGCTGAAGAAGGTCACCGCGTCGAGCGCAGCGCGGAGCTCAAGCGCCGTCGCAAAGCGATCCTGGGGGTCTTTCGCCAGACAGCGCATGATCGCGTCGGCCAAATCCTTCGGAACTGTCGGATTGATCTCGCGAATGGGTGTGGCTGTCTCATTCACCTGCTTCGCGAGGGTTTGGGTTTCGCGGCTGCCACGGAACGGCGGACGCCCCACCAGCATGCGGTAGCCCAGCGCACCCAAGGAGTAGATGTCCGAGCGGTAATCGATGTCGGCCGATCCCTGCGCCTGTTCCGGGGACATATACTCGGGCGTCCCCACGATCGGCACGCTGCCAGCCACTTGGTCGGTTGTCTTCTTGGCAATCCCGAAGTCCATCAGCAGCACTTTCCCCCGCTCGCCTTCCAGAAACACGTTGGCCGGCTTGATGTCCAGATGAATCATCTGGGCGCGATGGGCGGCCCCGAGCGCGTCGGCCAGCTCCACCAGAATGCGCCGCACCTCGAACGGTGGCAGCCGACGCTCCAGCCGCGAATCGAGCGTCGCCCCCTCGACGAACGGCATGACATAGTAGATCAAGCCGTCGCGTTCCCGGATGTCGAAGATTGGCACGATGCCTGGGTGGCGCAGCTTCGCGAGTGCGACGCCCTCGGCGCGAAACCGCTCCACCACTTGGGTGTTCTCCAGCCACTCCGGTTTCAGGGACTTGATGGCCACAATTCGATTCAGCCTGCTATCCTGCGCGCGGTAGACGCGTGCAAAGCCGCCCTGGCCGGTCAGCGCGATGATCTGATATTCGGCGCCAAGGGCGTGCTGCAACCGCTCCTTGAATGGGGCCGAGGCTTTCGACGTTCCCGGGTCGGCTTGAGGACCGGACCGTCGCGGATTGACCAACGTGATCTCGGGGTCCGCTCGAGCACGGGACCGCGCCGGATTGACCAGCGTGACCTCGGTATTGGCGTCCAGAGCCGTCGGCGTCCCGCAGCGCGGGCAAAACCGGTCGTCGGGGGCGAGGCGTTTCTGACAGCTGGTGCATTGCTGGGACAGGTCGGCCACGTCCTCAAAGTTAGTCGTTCTTTTGTCGGCGAATCACCCGTCCCGGAAACGCCGCCGTCGCCGCCCCATTGTATACCACCACGCCATTCACCCACACCACCCGTACGCCTGTGGACGTGAGGTGCGGTTCCTTGGGTGTCGCCCGGTCCGACAGCGCCGCCGTGTCGAGTAACACGAGATCAGCAAAGAATCCCCGTGCGATTTGCCCGCGGTTCCTGATGCCGACATTCTCGGCAGCCAGCGACGTCGTCCGGCG
>DATFVZ010000236.1:0-3911 GCA_035259785.1 Gemmatimonadales bacterium | reverse complement strand
GTTGATGAAGTTGAGACCATCGGCGCACGCGGCGACAGCGGCGACCGAGGCGAGTGTGACGGTGAGGATCCAGCTCAAGGGGCGTGCGTACACGTCGGGCCTCCGAAGTTTGCAGAGCGCTAGGCACGGCCGAGACTTGAGCCCCCCAGGCCCTACATGCCTACTTGGACGGGGTTCGCAGCCCGAGGGTTGGGAGTTATCGTGGCCGCGCCGAGCGCGGTGCTCGCGGCCCGGACGCGGCAGGTCCCCTTTCGCTCGCCGGTTAGTTGTCGTCGATTCTGGTTCGTACCGATTCGCTTGGCACAGTTGGGCTTCAGTGCTCCCTGGCAAGGAGCGACTGATGGGCATGCGGCCGCTCGAGCGGCCTTGATGATCGCCCTCGGGCGCCTGCTGCGGTAAGCAGGGGCGCACGCGCCGGCGCGCCCTCCCGCTCCACGATCTCACGTGTGGGTGCGACCGGTGGCACCACTCCGTCGCCGGGCGAGTGACTCTGCCACCAGCGCCCGAACAGGGGGGCGGTCGGCCTCGGCCAGGGAGCGGATTCTTACGTGACGCAGTCCTTTGCCGGTGTCTTCGAGCAGCCGGGGCCGCAAGTGGCCGCCCGGCAGCGCCGATAACAGAGGCGACTCGAGGATCGGACGAGTCATGGAGGAGCGCGAGATGTCCCCATCTGCCAGATCACTGAGATCACTAGGGCTCCGCGTGCTGCTCACTCTCTTCGCCCTCGCGGCGCTGCGTCCCTCCTCAGCGGCCCAAGGAACTGCCCCGAATCAGGCGGCACGCAACCGCTGGCTGGGAGTGGGCGCGTGACGTGGATTACAAGCTCATGGCCTCGCGCACAGCAGTGGTGACCGGCGCGTTTTCGTTTACGGGGCGGTTCATCGCCCGTGAACTCATTGCCCGCGGCTGGTCGGTGCGGACCCTCACCAACTCGCGATACCCGGGCGACCCACTGACCAATGAGGTCGCTGCGCATCCGCTCGATTTCTCGCGGCCAGAGGAGCTCATCAAGTGCATGCGCGGCGCCGACTTGTTCGTCAACACGTACTGGATTCGCTATCCGCATGCAGGGATGACATTCGCGACGGCGGTCGACAATACGCACGTGTTGCTTGACGCCGCCACGCGCGCGCAGGTGGGCGGCGTTGCGCACATCGGTGTCGTGGGTGCTGTCGCAGATTCCCCCCATCCATACCTCGCCTGGAAGTGGCGCGCAGACGAGGTCGTGCGCGCCTCGGGCCTGCCGCACGCAATCGTGCAGCCGACGCTCATCTTCGGCGATGGCGACGTCCTCATCACCAACCATGCGTGGCTGCTTCGCCGGCTGCCGGTGTTCTTCGTTGCCGGCGATGGCGCCTACGAGGTTCAGCCCGTGGCGGGCGAGGATGTCGCGCGCGTGACGGCCGACCTCGCCGAGGGGCCGCTCGAGGGCAGCATCGTCGATGTGGGTGGAAGCGAACGGTACACGTACCTCCAGTTCGTACAGCTGATTCGAGACGCGATCGGCTCTCCCTCCCGGATCGTGTGTCTGCCCGGGCCTACGGTGATGTCGACCGCGCGGATGTTGGGGAAGGTCATCGGCGACACTATCGTCACGAACGACGAGATGGCAGCGCTGCGCGCGGGAACGCTCGCGTCGCCTGACGCCCCGATTGGCAGGTTGCGGTTCGCCGACTGGCTGTGCGAACACGCCGAGACCCTCGGCAGGCGATACGTTCGTCGCCAGACCCGTCACGGAATGGCCCGATGACGATGCCGGCACCCGACCACGTGCCAATGCCGTCGCTGCGTGACCTCTTCGGGTTTCCGCTTCGTTCGCGGCAGTCGCGCCATGACATCGTCATGGGTGGACTGCTGTTCCTGCTCGTTCCGTTCGTCGGCTGGGCGCTCAACCTGGGCCATCGATACCTCGTGATGCGGCGTGTCTACCGCAACGAGTCGCCGTACTTTCGTGGGTTTCGCCCCATCCTGGAAACGGCCCGTGCGAGCGTGATCGTCATGTGGGGTGGGTTGTGGTATGTCGGTATCGCGATGACGATGCTCATACCGTGGGTAGTCGGCATGCGCACGACCGCAACGCTTGTGCTGCTTGTCGTGGGAGTTGTGACGTTCGCGATTGGATTGTTCTTGTTTCCGGCCGCGATCAACACTTTCGTGCGCGACGGTAATGCCACGATCCTGCACCGGCCCGACCAGGCGTTCGCGCACATGCGGCGCGCAGGGCGCGCCTATCTGTGGGCATGGTGCGTGGGGGCAGCCAGCATTGCGTTGTCGTGCGCCGCGGCTGTGCTCCTCGTCGTTGGGTTTTTCATTGCCAGTGCCTGGGCATGGAGTGTCATTGGCGTTGCATTCGGCTGCGCGATGACACCAGAGCTTCGAAGTCGAATCGCGCTCGATGGGGCAGGTCAGTAGATGCGGATTGTGTTCGAACGCGTTCTCGACGCACCGCCCAGCGTTGTGTGGGAGTGGATCACCAGGCCAGAGCGCATGAGCGAGTGGTCGTCGGCGCCGGTCGTTGCGGGCGGGGGTGATCCTGACACGGCTGGTTTTGAGCGTGTTGTCACCGTCAAGAACCTGGGCGTCCGCGCACGGCTTGTCGAGCGTGTGCTCGTGGCCGAGCGTCCGCATCGATACGTCTACGGTGTCGCGCGCAACCTATTCGTCCGCGCGCACCGTGCTGAGCAGCAGTTGGCTGCGCGGCCGGATGGCACCACGCAACTCAACTGGACGGTCGACATGTCAGCCTGGATCCCGGGCCTGATGGACGTGTTCGTTTGGCTCACGCGTCCGCAGCTCGAGCAGAGCCTCGACGCTCTTGCGGCACGCGTGCGCGCAGACCGCTCCTGACTTTCAGGGCTAACGTATGGCCACGTCATAGCGGCGCGGCAGCTGGCGCAAGCCGAAACGGACCCCTTGCGGATCCTTGCACTCGACGAAGCGCCCGAAGGCCTGATCCTCCGGCCCGGGTTCGGGCGCCTCGCCGCCCAGCTCGCGCACGCGCCGCACCGACGCCTCGATGTCCGGCACGGTGAAGTAGGCGACGATGAGCGCATCCGGGTCGTTGCAGTGGACCCCAACGCCGAACGCGGGCGTGTCAGCGGCGAAGTTGTCGCCGCCCATCTCGCGGAAGACCCATCCGAACAGGGCACCGTAGAACGTGCTGGCGCGACTTCCGCTGGGGATGCCGATCTCGAAGAACACCATTGGATCTGCAGCCATGAAAGTCTCGTGTCTAGGATTGTGCTGACCTTATGGATCACAGCTCGAGATGGGCAGTGTCAGCTAAGTTGGTGCGCCGCGGAGGAATCGAACCTCCAACCTACTGATTAAGAGTCCGCTGCACGGCCCGACTCAGCAGCACTCAGCTTACCTAAACGATAGAAGGACCGAGCCTGAGGGCGATAACGAGTTGTCCTGAGTGCGGCTGAGTTCGGATGGCTTGGTAGCCGATTGGTAGCAAACGGAGCACGCGTTAGAGTCCTTGCGGCGCGCCCGCTCGCGACCGGAAGCCACCTCGGTAATTACGAAGTCGTCCCCCCGGGAGGAATCCGCCGTCCACCAGGAGGAACTGATGAGCGAAGCGAATCGGATCGCCGACCTGCATCGGCGTGCGTTCGACGGGGATTCTTGGCACGGGGCCGCACGTCTTCGATGTGCTCGATGGCGTGGACGCGGCGCGGGCGCCCTCGCCGCGCTCCGCGAGACGCACGGCGAGCTCAACCGGGCGTTCGCGGCGCTCGATGACGCGGAGCTCGAAACGGTCCCGCCCGGGGGGCGAAGGTCGTATTACGGGTTAGCTCATGGCGCGGTGCATCAGGCGCTCCTTCACGCGGGACAGATCGCGATCTTGAAGAAAGGGTAGTGCGCCGACTTCCTTGGAAATGCGAGACGGCACATGGGAGGGAGATTCA
>DATFVZ010000235.1:0-66989 GCA_035259785.1 Gemmatimonadales bacterium | reverse complement strand
ACGGCACCGTGATCTCGCGGTCGCCTGGGAGTACGCCCTTCGTCCAGCCTGCACGTTCGCCTTCCTCCCGCGGATCAAAGGCGAAGCGCCACCGACCGTTGAGGTTGTGCCATTCAGCGCGCTGAAAATCGGGGCGCGGATGCTCGGGAAGAGGGATCTGATCGGTTTGCAGCAGGCCGCTGATCACCCAGATCGCCGACAGATTCACGCCAGCGAATCTGGACGCTTAGGTCACCACCGTCGAGTGGTGAGCACAACACCAGCGGGTCCTCGACGGTGTGCGTTACCCGCCTGCAAGTCCTCAGTCGTCTCGCACGACCTGTCACACGGGTTGCCCGCCATCGCGTGAGGCTCCTCACTTCGCGGCGCGTGTCGTCGGGGCATACTGACGGCCGACCCAACGGCATCTCCGTTCTCCGCATCACCCCGTTTGCGCCCGCAAATCGCAAATGGGGCTTTTTGTTCTGGGAGCTGCCGAGCCCTGCGAGCGTGGGTCGGGCAAACCTCACGAAGGGGGTACGGATGCGAAGCATGCTGGGCAAGGTGGTCGGCCTCGCAGCCGCGACGACGGCCATTGCGGGCGGTGCCGCAGCGCAGACCGGGAACGGCGCGCCGAATGGCTCGCATTACAGCCTCAACATCATTGGTGTCGCACACGACAAGAATGCGCAGCCGGACTGGTCGAGCGGCAACGTGATCTTTGTGGCGCTGGGAGGCAGGCGCAACGGAGATACAGCCGTTACGACGAAGATCCTCCTCAGTCAAAGTGCGGACGGATCGTTCGACGTGCTCGACAAGAACGGCACCGATGGTGAAGCATCGTTCTCATTGCCGGCACCGGGCGGTTATACCGTCTGGGCGCGCGCCCTCGGCAAACCGGGCGGCCGGGCCAAAATCACCACCTGCGCGACCGACTCAACGTTGGCCGACGGGTCGACGGTCTGCTCGACGCAGAACGAAGTGTTCGTCCGCGGGACGGGTAAGAGCAGCTTTCGCAACGTGACGGCGGCCCTCACGACGATCGTGCTCGATCCGGTGGCGGATTCCTCCGCGGTGGCGGCGTGTGGCGGTACGACGGTGGATTTGTTCGCCACGTGCCTCATTGGGTACTTCTGGCAGTATGACAACAACGGGTTGAAGCTGTTGCAGGTGCGGTTCTATCCCAAGGAGGGCTGAACGATCGGAGGGCGGGGAGCGCTGTTGCTCCCCGCCTGCTTCGACGTGCAACGCCGGCGAAGCATATATTGCCCCACCGTGAGTCGGACGATCGCATCGAGAATCGCCAGGTTCATGCTGGCCGCGGCCGCAGCCGCCACCCTGCGCGCGCAGGAGCTCGAGCCACGCGCGCTTCAGAACGCTCCCGTGGGATCCACCTTCCTCGTGCTGGCCACCGGTTACTCGCACGGGAACCTGTTGTTCGATCCGGCCCTGCCGATCGAAAACGCTCAGGCCGACGTCTGGTCCGTGGCGGCGGGAGCGGTGCGCGCGATCAATGTGTTCGGGCTGAGCGGCAAGGCCGGGGTGGTGCTGCCATTTGTCACCGGGACCTGGGCCGGCACCGTCGGCGGGAATGACACGGCAACCTCGCGCACCGGCTTCGCGGACCCACGCCTGCAGCTCGCGGTCAACTTCGTCGGCGCCCCCGCGCTCACTCGGTCCGGGATGCGCGGGTACCGCCAGACCACCGTCGTCGGCATGCAGCTCGCGGTGTCGGTCCCGGTCGGTCAGTACTATCCCGAGCGGCTGATCAACCTCGGCACGCATCGCTGGGCGTTCCAGCCGCGCCTGGGCATGTCGCACACCGCGGGCTCGCGGTGGGTGCTCGAGACTTACGCGGGCGCGACGTTCTACACGACCAACAGCGACTTCTACGGCGGCGGGACCATCGCGCAGGATCCGTTTTTCGAGGCTCAGGCCCACGTCATTTACGCGATCCGCGGGGCTGCGCTGTGGGCGGCGGTGTCGGCGGGATACGCGTGGGGCGGGCGCTCAACCGTCAACGGCGTCGCCAAGGAGCCGCTCAGCAACGCGCGGACATCCGCCATGCTGCGTCTGCCGCTTGCGCCGGGGCACGGGCTGAAGCTCGTCTACATCAATGGGCTGACGACGAGCCTCGGCGCCGACTTCGACACGTTCCAGGTGGCGTATCAGTACGCTTTCGGGGGACGGCCCTAGGCGTTATCGGCTGTCAAAAACAAGAGCGCCGAACACGCATTCTGTTCGACGCCTCTTTCGACGCCTTTAATTTGACGCCGTCTATCTTGACGCCTTTCCTTCGACGCCTTCTTCGACGTAGTCGTAGTATCCAGTGGGCCTGGGTAGAGTTGAACTACCGACCTCACGCTTATCAGGCGTGCGCTCTAACCACCTGAGCTACAGGCCCTTCTTGGGGCCTGGGGCGTCGGGCCTGGGGCCTGTGGAACACCCCTAGGCCCCAGGCCCCAGCCCCTAGGCCCTACTCCCATTCTCGCTTAGGTCCCTTCTTTGGCCGGAACTCATCGTCATCCGTGTCGTCGAACTCGTCGTCGAGATCGTCGTAGTCGTCATCCTCGAGATCATCGTCGTCGAGCTCGTCCTCGTCCAGCTCATCATCGAAGTCTTCGTCGAGTTCCTTGTCCTCTTCGAATTCTCCGAACTCCTCGTCGACGTCGTCGCTCCTGCGCTTGAGCGACCAGTCCATCGACGTCTCGCGGGCCAGCATCGCGACCTCCGGCTGAGGTTTGTGCCGAACGACCGAACTCCGGGACCCGAACCCTACTCCTCCGACAACGCCCGCTTCTCGCTGCGGGCCAGCTTCCGGCGCTCCGTCGCGCCAAGCAGCCGCTTCCGCAGCCTGAGCGACGACGGCGTCACTTCGATCAGCTCGTCGTCCTCGATGTACTCCAGCGCCAGCTCCAAGGTCATCTGGCGTGGCGGCTCCAAGATAATCATCTCGTCCGCCGCCGTTGTGCGCATGTTCGTGAGCTTCTTCTCCTTCGTCGCGTTCACGTCCAGATCACCCGGCCGAACGTGCTCGGCGATGATCATACCCTCGTAGACCGGATCTCCAGGCTGGACGAACATCGTTCCCCGCTCCTGAAGATTGAAGAGGGCGTACGCGACCACCACCCCCTCCCGGTCCGCCACCATCACGCCCCGATTCCGGCCTGAGAGCGGGCCGGCCCATAAGTCGTACTCGAAAAAGCGGTGGTGGATGATCCCCGTTCCCCGCGTATCCGTCAAGAACTCCGACCGGTACCCTAGCAGGCCACGAGCCGGGATCTTGAAGCGCATACGCACCATCCCCAGGCCGGGATTCTTCATATCCAGCATGGTCGCCCGTCGCGGACCCAGTTTCTCCATCACCACGCCGACGTACCCTTCCGGGCAGTCGATCATCAGCTCCTCGTACGGCTCGAGCCGTTCGCCGTTCGGTCCTTCGCGCGGAATGATGCGCGGACGGCTGACCTGAAACTCGTATCCCTCGCGCCGCATCGTCTCCATCAGGATACCGAGGTGCAGCTCGCCTCGACCCGAGACCGTGAAGGCGTACGGCGTGTCCGTGTCCTCGACCCGCAATGCGACGTTGCGCTCCAACTCACGGTACAACCGCTCGCGCAACTGCCGCCCGGTCACGAACTTCCCCTCACGTCCCGCCAGCGGCGAGTTGTTGACGAGAAAGTCGACCGAGATCGTCGGCTCCTCGACCGCGATGCCCGCCAGCCGGTCGAGATGGTCGGGTGCCGTCACCGTCTTGCCGATTTCGACACCAGCGAGCCCGGCGACGGCTACGATCTCACCGGCCCCCGCGGTCTCCAGCTCGACCCGCTCGAGTCCCTCGAACGCAAACAGTTTCACGATCTTCGCCTGCTCGAACATCCCATCACCCACAGGCCCGGGCTCGCCGATCGGCAGGAGCGCGACCGTATCACCAACGTGGACCTGGCCGCGTTCGATCCGCCCAATGCCGATCCGGCCCAGATACGACGAATAATCGAGCGTCGAGATCAACATCTGGAACGGCCCGTCGGGATTCGCCGTGGGCGGCGGAATTGTGCCGAGGATCGTCTCGAACAACGGCTTCAGATCCGTTCCCTCGTTTTCCAACTCCAGCGTCGCCGTGCCCGCCCTGCTCGAGGTATAGAGGAAAGGGCAGCTGAACTGTTCGTGCGACGCGTCGAGATCCATCAGGAGCTCGAGGACTTCATCGTGCACCCGCATCGGCTCGGCGTCCGACCGGTCGATCTTGTTGACCAACACGATCGGCTTCAGGCCGAGTGCCAGCGCTTTCCCGGCCACAAACCGCGTCTGCGGCATCGGCCCCTCCGCGGCATCCACCAGCAGCAGGAACCCGTCCACCATCCGGAGGATCCGCTCGACCTCGCCACCGAAATCGGCGTGCCCCGGCGTGTCTACGATATTGATTTTCGTATCGCCCCAGCGTACCGAAGTATTCTTCGCTAGGATCGTAATCCCGCGCTCACGCTCCAGCGGGTTCGAGTCCATGACCCGCTCGGCAACCTGCTGGTTGGCACGGAAGACCCCCGCCTGGCGGAGCATCTGATCCACCAGCGTCGTCTTCCCGTGGTCGACGTGGGCAATGATCGCGATGTTGCGAATCTGCACCGGATTACGTCCTGTGAGGTCCCTTAATTGAGGGGCGCAGTATAAAAGGACGGGCGAAGGCGGACAAGGGCGTCTTCACTCACAGATCGGCTCCCGCTCGACCTGCACAGTCACGTGATGGATTCCCAGCGCCTTCATCCGATTCTGCACCGCTTCCAGCACTGGCTGGTTGTCGACCGGGTTTTTGACCACAAGGTGTCCGCTCATCGCGACCACCCCACTCGTCACCGTCCACAGGTGCAGGTCGTGCACGGACTGGACGCCAGGGACCGACGCGATGCGGTCGTGGACGTCCTGCATGGCGATGTGTCGCGGGGTGGCCTCGAGCAGCACGTCGACGCTTTCCTTCACCAACCGCCACGCGCTGGTCAGCACCAGCAGACCGATCAGGACGGAGATGAGGGGGTCGGCGAGCGACCACCCGGTCGCGAGAATGATGCCACCGGCGACGAGAGCCCCCACTGAGCCGAGCAAGTCGCCGAGCACGTGCAGGTACGCGCCCTTCTGATTGAGAGAGTGCTCATGGCCGCGATGCAGCACCAGAGCGGCGGCGAGATTCGCGAAGAATCCAACCGCGGCGACGCCCAGCAACAGACCGCCGTTTACGGTCCCCGGAGTGCGGATCCGTCGCCACGCCTCGACGCCGATGCCGATTGCGATGGCAAACAGGACGGCGCCGTTTACCAGGGCCGCGAGAATCTCGAGCCGCAGATAGCCGAATGAGCGCTCTGGCGTCGCGGGCCGCTGCGCGATCCACGCGGCGACGAGCGCGAGCGCGAGTGCTGCCACGTCGGCGAGCATATGCGCGGCGTCGGCCAGCAGAGCCAGCGAGCCGGCCAACCAGCCGCCAATGAACTCGACGAGCATCACCACCGCGGTGATGGTCAACGCAAGCATCAAACGCCGACGCGTCTCGACGTTGATGGGTGCGCGATAAGTGCAGTGGGCTTCGGCGGGGAGCACGAGTGTTTCCTCGTGACGAAACATAATACCTTTACGGTGTGAACGAGCTGACCATGCGGCTGCTGGCCGTGATCGTGCTCGTGGCGGCGAACGCGTTCTTCGTGGCGGCGGAATTCGCCCTCGTCGCGGCTCGCCGCACACGGATCGAGGCCATGATCCGCCGCGGCGATCGGAAGGCGCGCACGGTCCGCACCGCCCTGCAAGACCTCTACCGCCAGCTCTCAGCTGCTCAGCTCGGCATCACCGTCGCGTCGATCTTGCTCGGCTACGTCGCCGAAGACACCGTGGCGCACCTGTTCCGCAGCTGGTTCGCCGCATTGCCGCCGAGCCTCGCCTTCCTCACGCGCGGCGGCATCGCGTCGGTCACGGCCGTCGCCATCATCTCGTTCTTGCACGTGGTGATCGGCGAGCAGGCGCCGAAAGCGTGGGCCATCATGTACCCCGAGAGCACCAGCCGGTGGATCGCGGCGCCGCTCATCCTGTTCTCGTGGATCACGCGACCGATCACCGAGCTGCTCAACTGGAGTTCGAACGTCGTCATCCGCATGCTCGGCATCAAGAGCCCGAGCACCGAGCACGACCGCGTCCACTCACCGGAAGAGCTTCGGATGCTCGTCGAGCAGAGCCGCCAGACCGGGGGCCTGGGCGCCGGTGACGCCCGCCTGCTCGAGGGCGTCTTCGAGTTCAGCGAAAAGAACGCGCGCGAAGTGATGACGCCCCGCACTGCAATCGTCGCGCTGCCCGCCGAGGCATCACTGGCTGAAGCGGCGGACCGCGTTGCTGCTGCCGGCCGGTCCCGCTATCCGGTCACCGGGGAGTCGCTGGATGACGTCGTGGGAATCGTCCACGCCAAGGACATTCTGCGGGGCCTGTTGGCGGGGTCCGAGGCGCCTGTCCAGGACATCGCGCGGCCCGCGTTCTTCGTGCCCGGGACCCGCGAAGTGGAGGACGTGCTCGCCGACATGAAACGGCAGAAAGTGCACCTCGCCATCGTGCTGGATGAGTTCGGCGGCACCGCCGGACTCGTAACGATGGAAGATTTGCTCGAGGAAATCGTCGGTCCGATTTTCGATGAATACGACCAGGCGTCAACCACGGCAGCGCCGGGTGCGGCGGCCGCAGACCCCGCAAGCGCCGTTCCAATCTTCGCCGGTAACGCCGAGATCGGCGATGTGAACCGTCTGCTGCGTCTGCATTTGGACGATAGCGACTATACGACGATCGGCGGACTGCTGTTCGGACGCTTGGGCCGCCTTCCGAAAGTCGGCGACCGCGTCAACCTGCAGGGAGCAACCTTCGAGATTCTGGAGATGGACGGAAGGCGAGTCGGTCGCGTGCGCGTGTGGCCCCCGACCGCCACCCACGCCACCGAGCCGACCGGCTAATTCGTCGCGGCTTTGCGCGCTCCGGCAAGCTGCACAGCCAGCTCGAGTGCCGCACGCATCGATCCCGCGTCGGCGACGCCCTTCCCCGCGATGTCGAACGCAGTGCCGTGATCGGGGGCAGTGCGGATAAACGGCAGGCCCAGCGTGACGTTCACCCCTGTCCCAAACCCGGACACTTTCACCGCGGTCATGCCCACGTCGTGATACGGCGCAAGGACGGCATCGAACTCGCCTCGGAGGGCTTTCACAAACACTGTATCGGCGGAGATCGGACCCGCGGCACCCAGCGCCGTCGCTGCGGGACGCAGCACCCGTTCGTCTTCGTCGCCGAACAGGCCGCCTTCACCGGCGTGCGGGTTGAGCGCACAGACCGCGAGTCTGGGTGTTGCGATTCCCCACCAGCGCTGCAGCGCGTCGTTCGTAATGCGCCCGGCGTTGACCACGCGATCGGTGGTGATTGTCGCGATCACATCTCGCAGCGGCAGGTGAGTCGTGACGAGCACCACGCGCAACCGCCCGGTGGCGAGCATCATCGCGACGGGAACATCTCCCGAGAGGTGCGCTAGAAACTCGGTGACGCCGGGAAACTTGTAACCCGCGCTGTGCAAGGCTTGCTTATGAACCGGGCCCGTGACGATGGCGTCTACCTGCCCCGCGAGTGCCTGCCGAGCGGCCGCCTCAATCGCTTGCGCGGCCGCCCTGCCCGCTTCAACCTCGCTTCGCTCGGCGTCGTCGTCCCAACCACCGACGATCTGCACGTCGGCTGGGAGTGGCTGACGCAGCGCCTTCCGCACGACTTCCGGTCCGATGCCGCGCGTATCGCCCACGACAACTGCGAGGCGCGGCCGGGCCGGGGGCGAGGACGAAGGAGCCACGATCAGAGCCGGATGTCGATGTAGGTCTGCCGCTTCAGCTGATCGATGAAATGGCGGATGGCGAGCTGATCGCCGAGCGTTTGCCGGATGTTGATTTTGACGTCATCGAAGGTGAGCTCACCTTCTGGATGTCGAGCGGTGACTTCCAGAACTACAAACTTCGGCCGTGGCGTGTCGGCACCGAGCGTGACGACCGGCTTCAAGCCGAGCGTGGTGTCCCCCGCGATCGCCTTCTGGTATTCCGGCGGCAATTTATCGAACGGCACTCCGTCGATGATTTTTTGCTCCTGATCATCACCGTGCGCCCTGGCCAAGATGTCGAACGATGCAGTCGCGTCCCGCGCGAGGGCCGCGTGCACCGAATCGGCGAGCGTTCTCGCCTTCGCAATTTGTTCCGCGCTGATTTGCGGCATGATCAGAATGTGACGGCCCAGCACCTCGGCCGGCTGCGTTCGCTCGATCTTGATGATATGAAAGCCGAAACTCGTCTCGACCGGCTCGGAGATCTCCCCGGGCTTCATGTGAAACGCCCAGTCCTCGAACTGTTTCACCATCACGCCGCGACGGAACCACCCGAGCTCGCCCCCCTGGGCCGCGGACGCGCTATCACCCGAGAAACGCTTCGCGGCCGTCGCGAAGTCCGCGCCTTTCCGGATCTCCACCACGAGCGACTCGGCCAGCTGGTAGGCGCGCCGCTTCGCGGCCGAGTCGGCCTGCGGCACGATCACGATCTGCCGGAATCCGGCGGTCGCCGGACGGCGCGGCTGCTGGGCTCGATTCGCCTCCCAGAACTCGCGCATCTGTGCGTCGGTGGGCGGAATCGGCTTCAGCTTCCCCTTCTGCCGTTGGGCTTCGATCAAGCGCTGGGCGTACAGCTGCCGCCGTTGTTCGTCCGCCAGCCAGCGACGCCATTCTTCGGGTGAGCCGAAGCGCGCCTGCTTGATCTGCTCGCGGAACTCGACTTCCGACGCGAACTGCTTGCGCACGTTCTGATAGGTCTGCTCGACCTGATCGAGCACCTCCTGTTCGGTGATCTTGATGGCCGTGTCGCTCTGCGCCTGTTGCACAAGCAGCTCGAGCTCGATCAGCCGGTCGAGAATGTCGTGGCGCATGCGCGTCCGCCCAGCGGAGTCGGGCGGAATCTGCTGCCCCTGCGCCTGCGCCTGTACCATCTCCTCCTCGATCTGCGAGGCGAGGATGGGGCGCGTCCCGACGATGGCGACGATGCGATCAACGGATTGCTGCGCGGCAGCCGCTGTCGTGGCGACAACGCATCCAATCACGACTGCCAACAGTCGGTTCATCTTGGCTTTCGCTGGGTGGTATCGATCGGAGCGGGACCGGGCGCCGGAGCGATCTGCGGTGCGCCGCCCGGGCTCGCTCCAGTCGCGCGGAGCGAATCGGCCCGGATCAACTGCGCCCTCTCCAGGGCCCGGCGCACACCTGCCTCATCCACATTCCAATCACCCCGCTCGCGCAAGGTCTCACCCAGGAACGGCGGGACCGGGAAGAACCGGGCACGGCCCTGCACCACACGACTCATGTAGTCGTCCACTCGACCCATCGCGAGATTGACGCGGTCGCGCTCATCGCTCACCGAATCTCGCAGGAACTCCGGCGACAGGCTGAGAATCGACCCGAGCAACTTGAGCGCGGTATCGTGCTGGACACGAATCTGCTGCCAATCCTCGGGCGTCAGGGTCACCTTGGCCGAATCGGCCTGCTTGAGCAGCAGCTCGCGCTGGGCGAGCGCCTTCAGGAACTGGTTGATTTGCTCATCGGGCGCTTGTGGCAACTGCTGGCTGACGGAGGGATCCATTGCACCCATCCAGCGCACCAGGTCACGCACGCGAATCGAGCCGCCGCGGTAATTGACGAGCGTCCGCCCGCTCTTTCGCGAGGCTTCAAGGTCTTGCATGGCCGCGCGCACATAGGCGGGGGCGCGACTCACGGGCTCGATGCGCCGCTTGATGGACAGGCTATCGAGGTACAGCGAATCGCCCAGATACTGCCTCCGCTCCGCGACGCCATTCCGGAAGGAATCGCGCACTTCCGCCAGCGGCGGCCGCCGAATGATGTGGTAGCCAAACGGACTCTTGACGACGGGGCTTACGCCCCCTGGGGGCAGCTGCCAGGCGGCATCTTCAAACGGTTGAACGAACTGACCCCGTGCGCTCACGCCGAGCGAGCCACCCTGCGTCTTCGAACCCGGGTCGTCGGAGAGGCGACTCGCCAACCGACCGAACCCCGCACCCGCCGAACGCGCCTGGGCCAGCAACTGCTCGGCCTGACGACGTTTTTGGGTGTCGACATTCGCTGCGGCATTCGGGGGGACCTGAAAAAGAATGTGCTGAAACATCCGTACCTGACCGGCGTCGTACGCCGAATCCACTTGCTTGTCCGTGAACGCCGCCGCACTACTCAGCTTGTCGTGGAAGCGCTCCCACTTTATCTGGGACACCACGGGCCACATCGCGGCTGTCATCGTCGCGGAATCGCGCAGGTCCTGCCCGTGGGCGATAGCCTGGGCGAACAGCGCGTAATCGACCCAAATGTTTGCGAGCCGGTTGAACGCCAGAGGCTCGAGCGGCACCTGCTTTGAACCGCTGGCCCAGCCCGCCAGGCGCTCCACGCCTAGTGTCTGATCGTTGGCCCGTGCGACGACATCGGCGCGCGGAGTAAATGCGTCCCGCACGCTATTACATCCCACTACCAACGACGTCAGCACCAGCAAGACCAGACTCGAACCTCGCATCCGTTCCTCTTTCCTTTAATTAACGGTGGTGATCCCGCAGAACGGCCGTGAGCGCCCGGACCAAGCCGGGGCCGATCGACTCTCCGCCGAGCCGGCGGAGCCTGAGGGAAAGCGGCACCGCGCGCCGCACATCAGCTTCGAACTGCACCGCGTCGAGCGCCACCTGGAGCCCCGCGAGTCGCGGTGCGGCATCGCGTCGGAATGTCAGCCGCGCCTCGTCTCCCTTGATGAGGACCGTCTCCAACCCGAGTCGCGCCCCAGCCGCACGCAACTCGGCCACCAGTAGCAAACGCTCGGCTTCCGGGGGGAGTGGTCCAAAGCGGTCGCGCAGCTCGTCGCGAACGGCTTGAATCTCACACGCTTGCTCCGCCCGCGCCAGCCGCCGGTAGAGATCGAGCTTGGCATCGTCATCCGCGACATACTCATCGGGCAGGTGCGCCGGGGCATCGAGCGTGACATCGGGGGGCGCAAACTCTTCTCCCTTCCCCTTTCCCCCTTCACCCGTTTTCAGCGAGCGCACCGTCTCCTCCAGCCACCGCAGATACATGTCGAATCCGACCGCCTGAACGTGTCCCGACTGCTCGCCCCCCAGCAGGTTTCCCGCGCCGCGCAGCTCCAGATCACGCAAGGCGATGCGATACCCCGATCCCAAATCCGTATGATGCTCGAGCACCTGCAAACGTTCTTCCGCTTGCGTGTCCACATGGTCGGGAACGAGCAAATAGCAGAACGCGCGCCGGTGGCTACGGCCGACGCGCCCCCGCAGTTGGTAGAGCTGAGCAAGGCCAAAACGGTCGGCGCGATCGACAATCATCGTGTTGGCGTTCGGAACGTCGAGTCCTGACTCGACGATCATCGTCGAGACCAGCACGTCCACTTCCCCGCGCACAAACCGTCCCATGACCGCTTCGAGCTCCTGCTCGCGCATCTGCCCGTGGGCTACCGCGAGGCGCGCGCGCGGGGCAAGCGCCTGGACGCGCGCTGCAATCGTATCGATCGTCTCGATGCGGTTGTGAACGAAGTAGACTTGGCCGCCGCGGTCGAGCTCGCGAGCGATCGCTTCCTCCAGCAACCCGTCGTCCCACGGTTCGACGAACGTGAGCACCGGCGACCGATCCTTGGGAGCCGTCTCGAGCAGAGCAAGATCGCGCAGCCCCGCGAGCGAGAGATGCAGCGTTCGCGGAATAGGCGTGGCCGTCAAGGTAAGGACATCGACGCTGAGCTTGAGCGTCTTCAGCCGTTCCTTGTGGCGGACGCCAAAGCGGTGCTCCTCGTCGACGATGAGCAGCCCCAGGTCTTTGAACGTCACATCCGATGAAAGCAGCCGATGCGTGCCGATGACGACATCCACTTCACCCTGCGCGATTCGTTTGACGAGGGCAGCCGTCTCCTTCGGACCGCGGAAGCGTGAAAGCACATCAGTACGCACGGGATAGTCCGCCAGCCGTTCCCGAAACGTGCGCCCGTGCTGCTCGGCGAGGATGGTCGTGGGGACCAGCACGACGACCTGTTTGCCGGCCTGCACTGCCTTGAACGCGGCGCGCACCGCCACCTCCGTCTTGCCGTATCCCACGTCGCCGACGAGCAGCCGATCCATTGGCCTCGGGCGCTCCATGTCGCGCTTGACTTCATCGGAAGCGCGGCGTTGGTCGGGTGTGTCCTCATAAAGGAAGGCGGACTCCAGTTCCCGCTGCCACGGCGTGTCTGAGGGGAACGCAAATCCTGTCGCGAGCTGCCGCCGCGCATAGAGATCCAGCAGCTCCGCCGCCATCGCGCGGATCGCGGCGCGGGTCTTGTCGCGCTGCCGCTGCCAGGTCGTCGCGCCCAGCCGGTGCAATCGGGGCGGTGGGGCGTCACCGTCCCCATCTCGTCCGACCGTCCGATACGGCTCGAGCTGATCGATGCGGTACAGCGGCACATTGAGTCGCGCGCCCCCTTCGTATTCGACAACGGCCACGTCGAGGGTCTCGCCTTCGGCGCCGACGGCGATCGTCTGCAGGCCGCGGTAGATCCCAATGCCGTGCTCGAGATGCACGACGTATCCCCCCGGTGTGAGTGGCCGGGACGCCGCCGTGGAAACGGCGGTGCGATAGCGCCGGGGTCGCCGCAGTCGCCGCGCGCGCCGGAAGATCTCGTGATCCGTCAGCACGCGCAGCGTCGGCATGATGAACCCACCGTCCAGCGCGCCAACCGCCAGGGTGGCTTGATCGGTGCCAAGCAATTCTTCCAGCCGCTCGAGCTGCCCCTCGTTGTCGCACAGAATGACTGTGGCCGGTGGATTCACCACGATCTGCCGCAAGCGCTTCAGGTCACGGTCAACATGGTCCGGGGGGGCCAGCGGAAAGCGCCGCTCGGTCTCACTTTCCGCCAAAGCGAGGCGGGCGAATCGCTTCAGTGCGAGCCGCCACGCCGCGGGATCGATCAACAGATCTGCGCGAGAGGGCGGCTCTTCCCCCATCCGGCGCGCAACCTCGAGATGGTGCGCCGCATCGGTCCAGGCGCGATCCACCTCCCGTTCCACCGCCGATTCCTGATCGACGACGACGATCGTGTCGGAGGGGAGAAGTTCGAGAAGGTTGGACCGTAGGGGCGCAGCACGTTCCGCCCCCGCATCCTCGAGGGTCCGGCCTTCCGCCCTGACCGGCAAGACAGTTACCCGCTGCAGTGAATCGCCGGAGCGCTGTGTGTCCAGATCGAAAGTCCGGATGGAAGCGACGTCGTCACCCCACCATTCGACTCGGGTCGGCGCCGCCATCCCGAAGCCATACACGTCGAGAATTCCACCGCGGACGCTGTACTGCGCGACCTCAGTCACGGTTGAGACCCGAGCGTACCCCATCGCGTCGAGGCGCTGCGCTGCGTCGGTGAGCCCCCCCCTCCCCCCCTCACCCTCGTTCGATACCTCGACTACGAGTCGAGACTGCGCGAGCGCGGCGGGGACGGCCGTTCGCTCCGCACTGGCACGAGCGGTCGTCACCACGACGCGGACCGCACCACGCAACAACGCTTCGAGCGTTTCGACTCGTTCGCCGGCTAATTCGAAGTGGGGTTCTTCCACCCCGAGCGCTTCACGTTGCGGATAGAGAGCCGGCTCATCTGGCCCCAACAGCGTTTGCAGGTCGGCGAGCCACCGTTCGCCGTCGGCCGGTGTCGGCGCGACTACCGCAAAGAGGCGTTGTGGCAACTGTCGCGCGAGCGTGGCGACGAGCACCGCCGGACTCGAGCCCGGGAGCCCCCCCACACCGGCACGTTTACCGGCGGGTGGTAGGTCGGCGGTCAACGCTCGCGTCGCGGGAAGCTCAGTGAACTTCTCGAGGAGAAAATCGAGAGGCATCAGCGCGTTCTAGTGGCGACTCCCAGCTCGGACGCCGCCAGCAGGAGTGCTAGAACCAGCAAGAACCCACTGCCGTCGGTGCGTCGCGTGCCGGAAAAGCGTTCGGAGGCAAACTCGGCGTCGCCGAGCACTTCCACGCGATCCTCACCGCCCAGTGCTGTCTCGACGAGCGACTTCGGAGCCGGTGTCAGATCCGACTCGCGTGGGTCAGGTCCAAAGACCGTCGCGCCCGTGGTATCCGTGCCGCGTCGACGAAACTCCACGCGAGGTGCGCCCTCGGCGGTTGTAACGTCCGCTTCTCCCCTGACGATTCGATTCGCCAGCGCATCAATGAACGGGACGAATGCCGGCGTCGCCGGCAGCACCGTCCATGCCGTGTCCATTCGACTACCCAGCAGCACCGTGCTTCCCGCCCGCACGAGCCAGGGTTCGTCATTCACCGTTGCCAACACATCGTCCGCACTCTGGTCGGAGCTCCCCCCCCCGCTGCCGCCACTCCCAGGCGACGTTTGTTCGAGACGATAGCGCCGAATAACCTGGACGCCAGCGATGCCGTTGAGCGTGGGTGCCGAGATCGGGCCGGGGGTCGAGGTCGCGCCTCCTCCCCATTGCCAGGACACGCCGCGCGCGCCGAGTGCTCGGTTTGCCTGTCCCACCAATGCCGGATCCGCAGGCGGCTGCACGATGCTCAGTTCGCCAGCCAGCGCCTCACCGCCAGTGAATGTCACGTCGGAGCCGTCTCTGACGCGACTTCCTTCGCGCAAGACCGCCAATGCGGCGGCGACAAACCCACCCGCACCGGCCGTCGCGGTCACTCGCGCCGCAGGCGCGACACGCCACGCGAAGGGCCGCCGGTCGTCCGCTCGCAGCTCGTCGGGCTCGAGCAGCGCCTCGCCCACCCACCAGCCCGGCGACAGGTTCTGGACTGGGATCTCGATCGTCACGGCTGACCCCGGAGTCGCCAGTCCCCGGGCGGAGATCTCTCCACGATCGCGCCGGCCGGCTCCAACTCGAATTGTGACCGGCACCGGCTGGGCGGCGTCCCCGCTCGCAGAGCCTGCGCCAGCTCCCTTCAGCTCGATCACCGCTGCGCCCTCGGTCACCCGGACCTCCGCAATCCCGCGGTTGGCGACGGCTCTGTCGAGAGCTGCGAGCGAGAGTACGCGCACGCCGGCCGGCACGACAGCGCGTCCTTCGGCCAGCGCGCTGCGCTGCAGGTCGCTCAGAACGTGCACCTCGCGTCCGGGCAGCGGCTGCGCATCGACCAGACGAGCCGCTCGGTCCACCGCTTGCACGAGATCCAACCGCTGCCATCCGGTCGTCGCACTGTCCACGCTGGCCAGTAGTGCTTCACGGGTTCCCCTCCGGAGCACTCCGTCGCACAACATCAGCCAGACACGATCGGCCGAAGTCGTACGGCTGATCGTCGTCCGGGCGATCACCCGCAGGCGATCGAGAACCAGCCGCCCATCGACCACGACGCCGCTGGACGGTGAGTTGTCGAGTATCACCACGACCGCCGTGGGCTCGTGCGCTCCGCCGCCCGCGCCTCCCATACGGACCAGCGGGCGAGCCGCGGCCAGAACGATCACGATGATCAGGGCAGTCCGCAGGATTAGAAGCAGGAGATGCCGCAGCTTCAGGCGGCGAGCACTTTCGCGCTCGGCCGCGCTGAGATAGCGCACGGCCGGAAACTCGAGCTCCGGAGGAACGCGCCGCTGCAGCAGATGGAGGAGTGCCGGAATCGCAGCGGCCACGAGTCCCAGCAGTGCCAGCGGATTGATGAACGTCACGTGAGCAGTCGCAGGGCCATGCCGAAAGGGAGATCCGTCTGCACATGATGGTAGGCAATGCCATGCCGCCGGCACGCCTTGCGCCACGCTGCGATCTCACGACGCACGGTATCGGCGTAGGCTCGCGCGAGCTCGCGCGGGCGGACGACCACAGTAACCGACGACTCCGGATCTCGAAACCGCACCTCGGGTGGACCGCCCAGCTCGACCTCTGCGGGATCCATTAGGTGAAAGACGATCACTTGATGCCCACGGTGGCGCAGGTAGCGCAATGCCGCGAGCGCGAGATCGCGATCGAACAATAGGTCGGACAACAGGATCACCATCCCGCGCCTGGCAAGGAGAGCGGTCAGGCGCTGGAGCGCGGCATGCGCCGCCGTTCCCGATCCATCGGGGGTGGCGATGAGACCGCGAACAACCCGCGTCCACTGCCCCGCCTTCACCCGCGGGGGGATTACCTGGCGCACCTGTTCGTCGAACGTCACCAGACCGGTTGCATCGCGCTGCCGCAATAGGATGAGCGCGAGAGCTGCGGCCAGCCGGTCAGCATAGGCGCGCTTGGTGAGTCGCTCCGGGCTGCCGCGCCACGCCATCGAACGGCTCGCGTCAACGAGAATCATGGCGCGCAGATTGGTTTCCTCTTCGAATTGCTTGACGAAGAGACGGTCGGACCGCGCGAGGATGCGCCAGTCGAGATATCGCAATTCATCCCCGGGCTGGTAGGCGCGGTGCTCGGTGAACTCAACGGAAAAACCGCGAAACGGCGAGCGATGAACACCCGACAAGAACCCCTCAACGACGCCTTCCGCGACGATTTCGATGCCGCCGAGGCGGGCGACTTCCGCAGGATCCAGTAGATCGAGACGTTGCGCCAAGATGTGTCCTTCCTTGGGGACAGCTGGCACCTGCGGCTGCCACGGCAAGTTATTATCCGGATATAATTTAGACCCGTTTTGCGTCTGGCACAGTCTCTGCCTTAGCGGCGGCCGGAGGCTCTATGCTCATACACATCGCGCTGCTCGCTCTCGCCGTGTCGCCGACGCCCGCTCGCCGGTATTCGCCCATTTACCGTCCCCGAGTCGAACTGTGGACCAACCGGGGGGACGGCGCGGTCTTTAGCCGCGGGGAGCGCGTCCGGGTGTACTTCCGACTCGATCAAGATGCCTACGTCACGATCTTCCGTGTTGATACCGACGGTCGTGTCCGAATCTTGTTCCCCCGTGAACCGTGGGAAGACAACTTCGCGCGCGGCGGCCGGGAGTTCGAGATCGACGGGCAGCAGCTGCATAGCGATGCCTTTACCATCGAGGATTATCCTGGCGTGGGCTATCTGTTCGCTGTGGCGGCCGCCGACGCCTTCATCTACGATGGCATCCAGACAGGTGATCACTGGGACTACCGCGTCATTGCGGACGGCCGCGTGCGCGGTGATCCGTACGTCGCGATGACCGACCTCGCGCAGCGCATCGTCCCCGATGGCTACGCTGATTGGGATTACGACGTTGTGACGTACAACGTCGAGCAGCACTATGACTATCCACGGTTCTTGTGCTACGACTGCCACTCGTACGTCAGCTACTCCTACTGGAACCCGTACCACGCCTCGTGCGTGCGATTCCGGATGTACGTGTATGATGATCCGTGGTACTACCCTTATCGCTATTACGGCGGCGATCGAGTCGTGTTCGTGCGGCCTTATCGTCCCGAGCCTCGCTTCATCTTCAAGGATTGGGGCAGCAGCCGGCCCAATCGCGATGAGTTCGTCACTCGCGAGCGCGAGCGCCCCGTCAACGACAATACTCGTCGCGGCGTGACTGGACAGGACCTCGGAGGCCGGGGCGTCATTCCCCCCCCCGCCGGGCGCCCCATCAATGACAACACTCGTCGCGAGACGACTGGGGGCCGGGAGATCATTCCATCGCAGGACGGGCGGGACCGGCGTGACAACCCAGCACGTGATCGAACTGGTGATCGTCCGGACCTTATCGAGCGCCCAGATCGTCAGGGTGATGCGCGCAGGGTCGATCAGCCACGCGCTCAGCCCACCGTGCGTGAGATTCCGCGGACGGTCGAACCGCGCGTGATCGAGCCCCGGCGCGACGAGCCGCGCCGTGACGAGCCACGCCGAGTCGAGCCGCGAGCCGAGCCGCGTCGTGATGAGCCACGCCGCGTCGAGCCGCGCGCCGAGCCACGGCGGGAGGAGCAAGTCCGACAGCAGCGCAGCGAGCCACGCGCGGAGCCCCGTCGTGAGCAGCCGCGGAATGAACCCCGCGCGGAGGCACGTCGGTCATCGCCACCGCCTGCTCCACCGTCACCGGCTCGGAACGAACCCGAGGTGCGGCGCCGCAAGCCATGAGCTTCAGACGGAACCCGGACGCGCCCGATCGTAGTCTCAAACGGTCGGGCGCGTTACTTTTTGCTCCCTTTCCTTATACCTGGGGTGAATCCCGTGCGTCATTCGTATCGTCCATTCTTGCTCGTGCTCGCCACCCTTCCTCTGCCTGCCGCAGTTGGGGCGCAAATGACGGCAAACACGTCGGTGCAGCGTGCCGTTCAGACGATTACGACAGAGGATATTCGGCGCCGCATCGGCATCATCGCGGACGACTCAATGCGCGGTCGTGATACGCCAAGCCCCGAGCTCGATGAGGTCGCCGCCTACCTCGCCGGTGAGTATCGACGCCTGCGACTCCAGCCCGGCGGCAATGACGGACGCTTCGAGCAGCGCTACCCGCTGGATCTCGTGCAGGTTGTGGCAGACAGCTCGGTAGTCATGCTGCACGGCGGCGGCGATGGCACACTCGCCTATGGGAAGGACTTTATCTTCGGCGACAACCAGTTCGAAAGCGGCGATTACGCCGGCGACCTCGTGCTCGTCTCGGGCGCGGTGGCGGGTGCGCTTCCCGCGGACACCGCCACGCTCGCAGGCAAGATGGTGATTCTTGCAAACGGACCCCGCAACCGGGGGGAGTGGCAGCGCGTTCGCGCCTGGAAGTCGGCGGGAGTCATTGTGGGTCGCTCCTCAACCGATGTTGAGTGGGAGCAGCTCGTCAGTCGCACCGCGCGCCCGCAGCTGCGCGATCCCAGCCGGCGCGTCGGTCCCCCACTCGTGATCGCGGTTCGTTCCGCCACGCTCGCGGGCTTCGTGACGCGAGTCGGGGGCGATTTGGCAGCCGCGCAGACGGCGGGCACGTTCGCGGTGAAGTCCCTGAACGGCCAGTTCCACGTGCACGCACGTATACAGCCCGTCGAGCGGAACTCGGCGCCGAACGTGGTCGCGATGCTGGAGGGGAGCGACGCGCAGCTAAAAAAAGAGTACATCGTCTTTAGCGCCCATATGGATCACGTCGGGGTCGCCGGTCCGCGCGGCACGGGCGGCTGCGGCGCGCAGGGTGGGGACTCGATCTGCAACGGCGCCGATGACGACGGATCGGGCACCGTGGCCGTCATTGAGCTGGCCGAGGCGTTCGCGCAGCTCAACCCGCGTCCGAAGCGGTCGATCATTTTCCTGAACGTCAGCGGCGAGGAAAAAAACCTGTGGGGCAGCGGTTACTTCGCGGAGCATGCACCGGTCCCCGTCGAGAATATCGTCGCCGATCTCAACATCGACATGGTCGGTCGCAACTGGAAGGATACGATCGTCGTAATCGGGAAGGAACATTCGGATCTGGGCGCCACATTGAACCGCGTCGCCGCAGCGCATCCCGAGCTCAGCATGCTCCCGATCGACGACATCTGGCCGCAAGAGAACTTCTACTTCCGGTCCGACCATTACAACTTTGCCCGCAAAGGCGTGCCCATCCTGTTCTTCTTCAGCGGAACGCATGCCGACTATCACCGGCCCAGCGACTCACCCGACAAGATCGATGCGGAGAAGGAGTCACGGCTCACGCGACTCATCTTCTATCTGGGTCTCGAGATCGCGAACGCGACCGCGCGGCCCAAATGGAATCCCGACAGTTACAAGAGGATCGTCACGGGCCAGTGACGCCGACTAGATCGCTGCCAACAGCTCCGCGTTCGTTTTAGCGCGTTTCAGCTGTTGTACGAGCGATTGCATCGCCTGCTCCGGCGGCAGACCCACCAGGGCTCGCCGGAGCTTTTGTTTTGCCTCGATGGTTTTCGGATCTGCGAGCAGCTCTTCGCGACGTGTCCCGCTCGCCGCGATATCCACCGCCGGATAGATGCGACGGTCCGCCAGGTCGCGCGTCAACCGCAACTCGGCGTTCCCCGTTCCCTTGAACTCCTCGAATATGACGTCGTCCATGCGACTTTCGGTTTCGACGAGCGCCGTCGCGATGACGGTGAGCGATCCGCCCTGGGGCACGGACCGCGCAGCGCCAAACAGCGCTTTCGGCTTGGCGAGCGCGTTGGCGTCGAGCCCGCCGGACATCGTGCGCCCGCTGCCGCGACCCGTCGTGTTGTGCGAGCGGGCCAACCGCGTCAGCGAATCGAGCACAATCACGACGTCGCGCCCGAGCTCCACTTGCCGGCGGGCGTGATCGAACACCATCTCCGCCACGGCAACATGGCGCTCATGTGGAAGATCAAAGCTCGACGCGATCACCTCACCCCTACCCCAGTCCACCATCTCGGTGACTTCTTCAGGACGCTCATCGACCAGTAACACGAGCAGCGACGCCTGCGGGTGATTCTCCGCGACGGCTTCGGCGATTGCCTGCAACATCATCGTCTTGCCCGCCTTGGGCGGTGAAACGATCAGCGCGCGTTGGCCAAAACCGAACGGACAGACGAGGTCCACGACACGCTGGGTATCGGCGGTCCGCGGGCTCGACGCACGGGGCGTCTCGAGGGTGAGGGGACGGCTGGGATGCACGGCGCCCAGCGATGCGAAGTCGGGCCGGCCATCCAGCTGCCCTGCCGGCAGCCCGTTGACGGTCGTGACGCGACCATTCTCGAGCTCGATCAGATCGCCGCGTCGCAGTCCGGGCATCCGAACGGGCGGATCGCCCTTCGCTGGCAGATAGCTGTTCGCCGCAATCCGCAGCGCCCCACCCTTGGGAGAGGAATCAAACCAGCCGGTTATTGGAGGCATGGCCGTCAGCCATCAGCCGTCAGCCGTCTGATGCCGTTACTGAAGGCAGATGGCTGAAGGCTGATGGCTATATTTACCGCCGCATGCGTCAAGATCATATCCGTAATTTTTGCATCGTGGCTCACATCGACCACGGGAAATCTACGCTCGCAGACCGCCTCATCGAGCTCACCGGGACGCTCGATAAGCGGCTCATGCGCGAGCAGGTCCTCGACACCATGGACCTGGAGCGTGAGCGTGGCATTACGATCAAGCTGAACGCGGTTCGGATGAGTTATCACGCGAAAGACGGCCAATTGTACGAGCTGAATCTTATCGATACCCCCGGCCACGTCGACTTCACGTACGAGGTCTCGCGCTCTCTGGCGGCATGCGAGGGAGCCATTCTGGTCGTGGATGCGTCACAGGGTATTCAGGCGCAAACCTTGTCCAACCTCCTGCTCGCCATGGACGCGGGACTGGAAATCATACCCGTCCTGAACAAGATCGATCTGCCGGGGGCCGAGCCGGATAAGCGCGCCCATGAAATCCACGACCTGATTGGGACCAAGCCCGAGGAAATCCTGCGCATCTCCGCCAAGGAAGGGCGCGGTGTCCCCGAGCTGCTGGAGGCCGTGGTGCGCCGGGTCCCGGCACCGCCCGGTACGCGGGACGCCCCGCTGCGGGCACTCATTTTCGACTCCTATTACGACCGCTATCGCGGCGCGATTCCGTCGATCCGCGTGGTCGATGGGGTCATCAACCCCGGCATGAAGATAGCGTTCGGGGCCCATCGCGACGATGTCTACGAAGTCGACGAGGTCGGCTACCTCCAGCTCGGTCACAAGCCCGCCGAGCAGCTCGAGGCCGGCGAGGTCGGCTACGTGGTCGCCAACGTGCGGGGCGTACGCGAAACCCGGCCGGGTGACACCGTGCTCGACGCAGAGTATCGCCAGCTCGAGCTCCTCCCCGGCTATCGCGACATCCAGTCGATGGTCTTCGCTGGGCTGTACCCCACGAACGCCGAGCAATACGAGGAGCTGCGCGACGCCCTGGCGAAGCTGCAGCTCAACGACGCCTCGCTCCATTATGAGCCGGAGACGTCGGTGGCCCTGGGTTTCGGGTTCCGGTGCGGTTTCCTCGGCTTACTGCACATGGAGATCGTCCGCGAGCGGCTCGAGCGCGAGTTCGACCTCGACCTCATCAGCACGGTCCCGAACGTCGAATACCACGTCTACCGAACCGACGGCAAGATGGAGCTCGTCGAGAATCCGAGCCTCTTGCCGCACGGGTCCGAGGTGGATCGCGTCGAGGAGCCGTACGTGAAAGCGCGGATCTTCGCGCCGTCCGACTACATCGGCGGCATCATGAAGCTGGGCCAGGAGCGTCGCGGCGTGTATCGCGGCATGCAGTACCTGGATCCTACGCGGGTCGAGTTCGACTGGGAGTTTCCCCTCGCCGAGATCATACTCGACTTCTACGACAAGCTGAAGACCATCTCACGTGGCTACGCCTCGCTCGACTACGAGTTCCTCGCGTACCGCCCAGGCGAGCTGGTGAAGCTGGACATGCTGCTCAATGGCGAGGCGGTTGACGCATTCAGCGTTATTATCCACAGGGACAAGGCGTACGAATGGGGCCGGAAGATTGCGGAAAAGCTGAAGGACCTCATTCCACGACAGTTGTTCGAGGTCATCATTCAGGCTGCGATCGGAACGAAGGTCATTGCCCGAGAGTCGATTCGGCCGCTCCGAAAGAACGTCACGGCCAAATGCTACGGGGGAGACGTCACCCGCAAACGCAAATTGCTCGAGAAGCAACGCGAAGGAAAGAAACGCATGAAGCAAGTAGGGACTGTGGAGATCCCCCAGGAAGCGTTTCTCGCGGTGCTGCAGGTCGAATAGGAGACCGCATGCGCATCATCGTCCTCGCCCTCGTGGCGCTCGGCGCGCTGTCGCGTTCGGTGTCCGCGCAGTTCACGCTGGAGCAGGTGCGTTCGTATCCCTACCCCACCGAGTTGACTGTTGCGGCGAGCGGCAGTCGCATCGCCTGGGCGTTCAACGAACAAGGTCGGCGCAACATCTATGTGGCTGAAGGTCCCGCATTCACCGCGCGCCCACTTACCCGTTACGACCGCGACGACGGCCAGGAGTTGAGCAGTGTCACGGTGTCGGCCAACGGGCGGTGGGTCGTGTACGTGCGCGGCGGTGATCACGGCTCGAACTGGGACGACGCGCTACCGGTGAATGTCGGCTCGACCCCCGTGTCCCCGAAGGTACAGATCTTCAGCGTGCCCTTCGACGGCGGGGAGCCGAAAGCGATCGCCGATGGCGATGAGCCCGTCGTGTCCCCGCGGAGCGATGTCGTCGCGTTCAACAAAGGTGGGCAGATCTGGATCGCGCCCATCGACGGGGCGGCACCCGCAAAACAGCTACTGACGGTGCGCGGCGAGACCAGCGACCTGCGTTGGTCGCCCGATGGCTCTCGGCTCGCATTCGTGGTGAATCGCGGCGATCACTCTTTCATCGGCGTGTTCACCAACGACACCTCGGCAATTGGCTGGCTCGCTCCAGGGTTCGCACGCGACCGGTCGCCACGCTGGTCACCCGACGGACGCCGCGTTGCGTTTGTTCGAGTGCCCGGTGTCGGCGGAGCGCCGGATTCGCTGTTGGCGCCTCGCGCCAATCCGTGGGAGATCTGGACCGCCGATGCGACCACGGGAGTCGCCCAGCGCTTGTGGAAGTCACCCGAGACGCTCGCCGGCTCTGTGCCGACAACGCATGGAGGTACGAACCTGGCCTGGGGTGCATCCGACCGCATCGTTTTCCTTTCGTACCAGGATGGTTGGCCGCATCTCTACTCCATTCCGGCAGCAGGCGGATCACCGCTCCAGCTGACGCCCGGCCGGTACATGGCCGAGCATATTCAAGTGAGCAGTGATGGCCGCTGGCTCGTGTTCGCGGGCAACACGGGAGCGGACGCGCTCGACGTCGATCGCCGCCACATCGTCCGAGTTCCGGTGGATCGCGCGGCACCAGAGGTCATGACGCCCGGAAGCGGTCTGGAATGGAGTCCCGCTGTGACCGGGGACGGCGCCACACTCGTACTGATCAGTGCAACCCCGCAGCGTCCGCCACTGCCGGCGACGATGGCGTTCGCACCTCGAGCTACCCTACGCACCATCGGCGCGGACTACATTCCTCGCGACTTTCCTGGGGGCTTGGTCACCCCGCGTCAGGTCACCTTCCGCTCCGCCGACGGCCTTACGATTCATGGCCAACTGTTCGAGCCTCCGCGACAGAGTGGCGGCCGCAAACCTGCGGTGGTGTATCTGCACGGTGGCCCCCCACGCCAGATGCTGCTGGGCTGGCACTATTCGGATTATTACGCCAATGCCTACGCGCTCAATCAGTACCTGGCGAGTCGCGGGTTCATCGTCTTGTCAGTGAACTACCGGCTGGGGATCGGCTATGGGTACGAGTTTCATCAGCCACCGAACGGGGGCGCACGCGGCGCTGCTGAGTATCGAGACGTCCAAGCCGCCGCCGCGTATCTCCGCTCCTTGCCGCAGGTGGACGCCAATCGGATTGGCATATACGGTGGGTCGTACGGCGGCTATCTGACCGCCTTGGCGTTGGCACGCAACTCCGATCTCTTCGCGGCCGGCGTCGACATTCACGGCGTGCATGACTGGACGACGCAGGGGTCACGGACGCTGCTCGACCGCCAACGCTACGAGCAGGCTCCAGACATCGCCGCCGCGTTGGACACCGCCTTTCGCTCATCGCCGATCTCTTCCATCAGCAGCTGGAAGTCGCCCGTGCTCATCATCCACGGCGATGATGATCGCAACGTTCGGTTCTCCCAGAGCACCGATCTTGTCCGGCGGCTGTCCGCGGCCGGCATCCGGTTCGAGACGTTGGTGATACCGGACGACACGCACCATTTCCTCCGACACGCGAATATTCTCACCGTGAATAAAGCCACGGCCGCGTTTTTGGAGCGCGAACTGCTGCCGGGAACGAGCGCCGCAACGCGGGCGACCGGACGTCAATAGGAGTGATGGTGCAGAGACGCATGTATAGATGCATGACCATGATGTCGATCGTGGTCGCCGCCGGTCTTGGCTGCCGCAAGGTTCTGAATTACCCCAGTGCGTTAGGCCCACGCTACACCGGTGCTCACACGACTCGGCCCGACTCGACTGCGACTCGCGTGCTGCGGGTGGTGACCTACAACGTCAGATTCGGCAGGCACATCGATCGAGCAATCAACGTGCTCACGACACGCGCGCCGCTGCCCGGTGCCGACATCGTCGTCCTCCAAGAGATGGACGCCGAGGGGACACAACGCATCGCCGAGGCTTTGGGGATGTCGTGGGTCTATTATCCCGCGACCGTCCATCCCAAGGCCGCGAGGCACGATTTCGGCAACGCGGTCCTGTCGCGCTGGCCGATCATCGCGGATGAGAAACTGATGCTGCCGCATGTTGCCGGAATGCGATCGTCGCAGCGCATTGCGACAGCCGCGACCATCCTGGTGGATACAGTCAGGGTACGCGTGTACAGCACACACCTGGGGACTCCGACCGAGATCCGGCCCTCTAAGCGACGGGACCAGGCAGACGCGATTCTCGCGAACGCCGCAGGCTATTCGCTCGTCATCGTGGGGGGCGACATGAACAGTCACGGCATCGGCAAGGAGTTCGTCGCGGGCGGCTATCAGTGGCCGACTGAACACAATGGATTCACCAGCACGTTCTTCAACTGGGATCACATCTTTCTGAAGGGCTTCCGCCCGCCCCCGCCGGGCGGCGCCAAGGTGACCGGGATCGTGCGAGACACGCTCGGTACAAGCGACCACGACCCAGTATGGGCCGTGGCGCGGCTTCCTTGAGTTCGCCGACCCTCGTCATCCAAACTGCGTTTCTGGGCGATGTCGTACTCACGACGCCGCTGCTGTCCGCGGTTGCGGCCCGGCACGGCCCGGCAGATGTCGTAACCACGCCCCTCGCCGCGCCGCTGCTCGAGACGCATCCCGCCGTCAGGCAAGTGATTCCCTACGACAAGCGTGGCGGCGATCGTGGGTGGGCGGGCTTCCAGAAGCTGACCGGCCGGCTCAGGGCAGAGCGGTACGCCCGCGTCTATCTCCCACACCGTTCGTTACGTAGCGCCGCTCTGGGCTGGATCAGCCGGATCCCCTCCCGGGTCGGCTTCTCCGGCCGCTGGTCCTTCCTCTATACGGACGCAAGGCGCAAACCCCGAACGGGACACGAAAGCGACCGGCTCCTGGCCCTCGCGGATGAGCCTCCGGGCGCCTATCGTCCCCACCTGCGGACGACGGCGCAGGACGAGGACGCGGCGGCAGCGCTCGTGGGGGATGAGAGCGGTTTCGTCGCGCTCGCTCCCGGATCGATATGGGGCAGCAAACGCTGGCCCTACTATCCGGAGCTCGCCGCGCGACTGGCGGCCCACGTCGTCGTGGTGGTCGTCGGAAGCAAGGAAGACGCTCGGTTGGGTGACGAAATCAGGTCCGGAGCAGACGTCAACGGGCGGCAGCGGGTCGTCAATGCCTGCGGTCGACTGACGTTGCGCGAGTCCGCTGCGCTGCTGGGCCGGGCGCAGTTGCTCGTCACGAACGACAGTGCGCCGCTCCATTTGGCAACGGCGATGGGCACTCCGATCGTCGCCTTGTTCGGACCGACGGTGACGGAGTTTGGTTTCGGCCCGCTGCGGAGCGGAGACCTCGCCTTGGGAATGCAGGGACTGGTGTGCCGCCCATGTTCGCCGCATGGTCCCCTGCAATGCCCCTTGGGGCATCATCGCTGCATGCGTGACCTCAGTGTCGAGGCCGTCATTACAGCAATCGAGGAGACCGGTGCGCTACGTCGTCGGAGTTGACGTGGGTGGGACAAATCTCGTCGCGGGGGTTCTCGCCGAGGACGGCTCCGAGATTCATGGTGTCGTGTCGGAGCCTACGCTGTCCGCGCAGGGAGCCGACTCGGTCATCGGTCGCATCGTGAAGCTCGCGAAGGCCTCGATCGCCGAGTCGGGCAAGAAAGTCGAAGGCGTGGGGATTGGCTCACCAGGTCCGCTTAACACGAAGACGGGCGTCGTCCTGCTGACCCCCAATCTCGGCTGGACAAACATGCCGCTGCGCGATCGCGTGAGTGAGGGCCTCGGCCTTCCCGCCACACTCGATAACGACGCCAACTGCGCGATCTACGGTGAGTGGTGGCGTGGCGCCGCGAGCGGGGCGAAGTACGTCATCGGGTTCACGCTGGGGACGGGCATCGGCGGTGGGATCGTCATCGACGGCAAGATCTATCATGGCGCCAGCGACGTCGCGGGCGAGTTTGGCCACGTGACTATCGACGCCAATGGGCGCCACTGTAAGTGTGGTAATTACGGCTGCATCGAAGCGTACGCGTCCGGGCCGGCGATCGCGGAGCGCGCCGTGGAGGGCATCCAGTCCGGGACCGACACTACGCTCGCCCAGTATGTCAACGGCGATCTCACCAAGATTACCGCGCAGATCGTGTACGAGGCCGCGAACGACGGCGACGAGTGGGCACTCGAGATCGTGCGTGAGACCGCGTCGCTGCTGGGTGCCGCGGTCGCGAGTTTTGTCAACATCTTCAATCCGGAAGTCGTCGTGATCTGCGGTGGAGTCACCCAGGCCGGCGACCGCTTGTTCAATCCGCTACGTTGGGAAGTGAAGCGACGCGCGTTCAAGCCGGCGTGGGAAGTGTGTCGAATCGTGCCGGGCACCCTGCCAGGTACCGCCGGCGTCTATGGCGCCGCGGCCGTCTTCATCGACAAGCATTGGGGGCTTCGCTGAAGCGCGTCGGCGTGATCGGGTCGCTGGTATGGGATACAATTTACGGCCGCGATCCTGCCCAGCCCGCGATCCAGGAATGGGGCGGGATCGCGTATGCGCTCTCAGCCCTCGACGCGACGCTGCCGGACAATTGGGAGATCATCCCGCTCATCAAAGTGGGCCGCGACCTCGCCCCAAAGGCGAACGAGTTCCTGCGTACGCTGCGCCGCACGCCGCACGCCGCACGCTTTGTCGAAGTTCCCGAACCTAACAATCGCGTGACGCTCCGCTATGAATCCGCCGAGCGGCGTTGCGAACAGATGAGCGGCGGCGTTCCTCCGTGGACGTGGCCGGAGCTCGGCCCGCTCATCCGCGACCTCGACGCGCTCTACATCAACTTCATTTCCGGATACGAGCTGAATCTCGAGACTGCCCTGATCCTGCGGCGTGGCTTTGCAAACTTCATCTACGCGGACCTCCACAGTCTCTTCCTGGCCAAGGAGCCGGACGGTACCCGAGTCCGCAGGGCCCTGCCTCAAGCCCCTGCATGGTTCAGCTGCTTCGATGCCGTGCAGGTCAACGAAGATGAGATGGCGCAACTCGGCGCCGATCCGTTCGCCGTCGCGGCAAACGTGATGCACCAAGGCTGCAAGTCGCTCTGCGTGACCCTCGGAGCTCGCGGCGCTGCGTACTTCACCGGAAACCCGATCCGCACCGAGCGGATCCCCCCTCCCGCAATCCATCCTCAGGCCTTGACACAGGTGAATGATCCGACCGGCTGCGGCGATGTGTTTGGTGGCGCCGTCGTGGCGGCGTTGCTCGGCGGCGCGTCGTTGGAGGATGCGGTGCGCACCGGAACCCAGTTGGGCACAAGAAACTTGACGCATCGCGGGGCCACCGGGCTGCGCGATCATCTCATTGGAAAGCTCTCGGTGGCATGACGCGGCTCGTCGAAGTACCGACGCAATTCGACGACCGCTCCTTCGACCAATTCGCTGCCGCCTACGCGCTGGCGGCCGACGGCGAGCGATTGTTATTCGACGCCCATGCGGCCGAATGGGCGTCGCCGTACGGATTGGTCGGTCTGCTGGCTGCGGGCGAGGCGGCGGCGCGGCAGGGTGAGCGGCCGCTGCTCACCGCACCCGCGAATTCTGAAGTGGTGAGCTATTGGGCACGCGCCGGATTCTTCCGTGAAGCGGGTGACTTGTTCGAAGTTCACGGCAAGGTCCCGAAGACGAAGCCGGCGGTTGAAAGCGACGTGTTGCTACCCGTGACGTCGGTGCGCGCCGCCGAAGACGTGCATGCGGTCGTCAGCACGATTCAGCAGCGCGCGTCGGCAATCCTCAGCTCGGAGCTTGGGCTCGATCCGAAGGCGACGATGGGTTTCGCTATGGCGCTTTCGGAGTCCTGTCAGAATATTGTGGAGCACGCCGGCACCGGCGGGTGGGTCGCGGTGCAAGCGTACAACTGGCGGCGCAAGCTCGCGCGTCGGGTTGTCGTGATCGCAGTCGCGGACGCCGGTGTGGGGTTCCGGCATTCTTTGGAACCTACCCAGGCCAAGCGGTTCGGTGAGCGGTGGGGCGACGCGGCGGCGCTTGAAGCCGCGCTGATCCAGGGCGTCAGCCGGTTCCGAGATCCGGGGCGCGGCCAGGGCCTCGCGGGGATCCGGCGCTATCTGGCCCGGTGGGAGGGAAAGGTCGCCATCCGGAGCGGCACCGCGCGCATTGCCATCGTGCCGCGGTGGGACGACGATGTTCCACTGAAAGATGGGTTGCCGGCATTTCCAGGCTCGCAGGTCCTGTTGATCATTCCGGAACAGGGGTCGGGAGGAGGACCGTCGAAGCAGTGATCCCGCACATCATGGTTCAAGCCGTGCTGCAACAATCGGTGTCCGGCCTGTACACGGATCTCGTCACGCGGCCAACCGGCCGCGCGGTTCGCGAAAACATCGAGCGCGATTTACCCGCCGGAAGCATCGCGGTGATGGATTTCACCGGCGTCGGTTGCCTGGACTATTCCTGCGCGGACGAAATCGTCGCAAAGCTGGTGCGCGACAAAGTGAAGGTGCTGTTGCTGCGCTGCCTGACGGACGCGCACCGCGAGGCCATCGAGCCGGTGCTCGCCGGCGCGGGCCTCGCTGTGCTCTGTGAGCGCGCGGACGGCGTGCTTGAAGGTCTGGGAGCCACCGAACCGGCACCCGCTCTGCTGGACGAGCTGATCCAGCGGCGACTGGCAGCCCGAAATTCCGGAGGCTCCATCCGCTTCACCGCGGCGTGAAACGTCGTCGCCTGGGGCTCTCGACGCGCGCCATCCACGGCGACCCCAAAGCGCGCGCCGACTGGACCTCCGTCGCCCCCCCGCTCTACCAAAGCGCCACATTCACGAATCCGGTCGGGTCGACCGCCGAAGTGCTGTACACCCGCTACGGGAACAACCCCAATCAGGTCGACATCGGCAAGAAGCTGGCGCTGCTGGAAGGCGCCGATGCCGCGCTCTTTCTCGCAAGTGGGATGGGCGCCGTCGCGCTCGCGCATCTGGCCGTGCTCCGGCCGGGCGATCATCTCCTCGCGAGCGAATGGATCTATGGCGGCGTGACCCGGTTGTTCCGCGAGGAATTCGGAAAACTGGGCATCGAAGTGTCTTTCGTGACTCCGACGCAACAGCGCACCTGGAAACGCGCGATGCGGAAGACGACGCGAGCAGTGTTTCTCGAGACACCCACGAACCCGCTGATGCGCGTGATCGATATCGAGCCGATCGCCGCCCTGTGCAAGGAAGAAGGACTGGCGCTCATCGTCGATTCGACTTTCGCGTCCCCGGTGAATCTCCGGCCGCTCGAGCACGGCGCCGACATCGTGATTCACTCCGCGACGAAATACTTGAATGGTCATGCGGACGTCATCGCCGGCGCCGTGGCGGGAACCGACCAGGTGATCGAAGAAGTTCGGCGGCTGCTGCAGGTCTGGGGGCAGGCCATCGATCCCTTCGCCGCCTGGCTGACCGACCGCGGCATGCGCACGCTCGCGGTGCGCACGCGCCGGCACAACGAAATCGGACTCGCCGTGGCGGAGTGGTGCTCCAAACAAGACGCCATCGCGAAGGTCCATTACCCCGGTCTGCCCTCGCATCCCGATCACGAGCTCGCGAAACGCATTCTGGGGGGCTTCGGGGGGATGGTCGGCATCGAGCTAAAGGGTGGGGTGCGGGCCGCCGAGCGCTTCCTCAAGTCGCTGACAATCGCCGTGCATGCGCCGAGCCTCGGCGGGGTAGAAACGCTAGTATCCGAGCCGCGGCTCACATCGCACGCGAGCCTGGGCGCCGAGCAGCGCGCGAAGGCTGGCATTCCCGACGGATTCTTGAGATTTTCCCTGGGATTGGAGGACCCCGATGATCTCATCGCGGACTTCGCCCAGGCTCTGGCGCGACAGTAAGTGATCAAGTTCACAAGTGTCTTCAAGGCCTTCCCGAAGGGAGGCCTGGCGCTCAAGGACGTGTCCTTCCACGTCGGCAAGGGCGAGTTCGCCTTCCTGACCGGACATTCCGGCGCCGGCAAGTCGACCGTGATGAAGCTGATCTACGCCGAAGAACGGCCGACCTCGGGCGAGGTGCGTGTCTCCGGGTACAACGTCAACGAGATGAAGCCCCGTGAGGTCCCGCTGCTGCGTCGCAAGCTCGGCATCGTATTCCAGGATTTCCGACTGCTCGAAGACCGGACCGCCGAAGAGAACGTTGCCTTTGCCCTGGAGGTTACCAGCGCGCGCAGCTCGACCATTGCCGCGCGCGTGATGCGCGTGCTGACCCAGGTCGGCCTCGCCGCCAAGGCGCAGGCATATCCGCGCGAGCTGTCGGGCGGTGAGCAGCAGCGGGTCGCCATCGCCCGCGCCCTCGTGAATGAGCCGACCGTGCTCCTCGCCGACGAACCGACCGGGAATCTCGATGAGCGGGCGACCCGTGGCGTCTTCCAGCTGCTGCGCGACATCAACGCGAGCGGCACGGCAGTGGTAATGGCAACGCACGATCTCGACCTCGTACGCCAGGCGCCCTACCGCGTCATCGAGCTGCAAGAAGGTGCGCTCGTCTACGATTCAGCGGTGGATGAAGCGCGCGACCAGGCCACGGGAGGGACGGTTTGAATCTGACGCTGCGTGAGGCGATGCTCACGTTCAAGCGCGCCCCCCTGCTCTCGGCGCTCTCTGTCACCACCATCGCGTTCTCGCTCTTCGTCCTCGGTCTGTTCGGCCTGGTTGTGGTGAACCTCCAGGGCGCGTTGCAAGGCGTTGAAGAGCGCGTGGAGATCGTCGCGTACCTCCTGGCCGGAACGCCGGGGGAAGCGACGGCGCAGGCGCTGACGGACATTCAGGGGTTCCCCGAAGTCCAGACAGCCAATTACGTCTCGGAAGATGACGCGTTGGCGCGGGCCCGCGCTGAACTCGTGGAGCTGCGCGACGTCATGGAGGAATTGGAGCGCAATCCGCTCCCGGCGTCGATCGAAATCAAGCTGAAGCCGGGCTTTCGCGATGCCGATCACGTGAGCCTCGTCGCGGAGCGGTTGCGTGGCTTTGGATTCATCGACGACGTCCGGTTCGGCCGTGATTGGGTGGAAAAGCTCGATCGCCTGCGCGGCTTGGCGGCCGCCGTCGGGATCGTCGTCGGCGCGGCTTTCGCCGTGGTCGCGATCATCATCATCGGCACAACGATCCGCATGGCCGTTCTGCAGCGCAGCCGAGAGATCGCAATCATGCGACTGGTCGGCGCCACCGACGGGTTCATCCGGCGGCCGTTCCTGCTCCAGGGCGCGATCAAGGGATTACTCGGCGGCGCGGTGGCGATCGGCCTCTCGTTTGCCGCCTACCTGCTCATCAACCGCTACCTGCTGCAGTCGTCTTTCTTTACCACGGAGCAGGCAGCCGCCATCGTCGGCTTCGGAGCGGTGATCGGACTCCTCGGCAGTGCAACGAGTGTCGGCAGACATCTGCGGCGCGTATGAAGTCACGGGAAACGGGAAACGGGAAACGGAAAGCGTGGCTGATCGTCGCGCTTCTCGGGCTTTTCACGTTTCCCGTTTCCCGTTCCCCGTTGCACGCTCAACGCCCGACCTACCACCAGCAAATGCAGGACAACCAGCGCCGCCTGGAAGACATCCGGCGCGAGCGGTCGGAAGTGGAGCAGGAGCTGGCCCGCTTGCGCACCCAGGCGCACTCGCTCACCGACGAGATCTCGAACATCGAGCGTCAGAAGCAAAGCACGAACCGCATCGTCAACGAATTGGACCGCCAGATCACCGGGCTCGGCGGACAAATCGATCAGATCACGGTCGATCTGCTGATCGCCCAGGACGCGCTGCTCGAAAAGCGCGCCGTACTGGAACGCCGCCTCGTCGACATTTATAAACGGGGGCCGCTCTATAGCTGGCAGGTGATGTTCGCGGCCGAGAGCTTCGGCGATCTTCTGTCTAGGTACAAGTACCTGCACCTCGTCAGTCGCCAGGACCGGCTGCTCACGAACGAAGTGGACAAGCTGCGTGACCGGGTGGCGCGGCAGCGGCAGCTGCTCGTCGACTCGCGGGAAACGCTGGCTCGCCGGCGGCGCGAACGGACGGACGAGCTCGGCCGCTACGTCACGCTCGAGCACGAGCGCGAAACCAACCTGCGCGAGACCCGACGGAGCACACGCCAAGCCCAACAACGGCTCTCGCAGCTCGACCGCGACGAGCGCACACTCAATAACCGGATCGAGACATTGGAACGGGCGCGGCGCGAGGCTGAGTCGCGCGGCACGGTGGGAACGACAGGATCGATCACCACAGCGGATCTCGGCGGGCTGGATTGGCCCGTCGAGGGCTCGATCATCTACCCGTTCGGGACGACGACGGGGCCCAACAACACACGCATTCCACGCCATGGGATCGGCATCAAGGCGCCGGTGGGAACGGCGGTCCGCGCCGTCGCGCCCGGGACGGTCAGTCTCGCGGGAGGCCTCGGACTGTATCTTACCTCGGTGCTGATCGACCACGGCGGCGGCTATTACACGGTCTACGCCTATCTCAACGATGCGACGGTCACACAGGGAGACCGCGTGATCCGTGGCCAGGTGATCGGGCATGTCGGGGGTGAGTCGAGCGACGAAGGTCCACACCTGCACTTCGAAATTCGAGGCCAGGGCGGGATCGCGCTGGATCCAGGGAATTGGCTACGTCCCGTTCAGCCTCGCGGCGCTCGTCCCTCGATTCCGCGCTAGCGCTCGCAGCCGCCGCCCTGTTGGCGGCCTGCGGGAGGTCGAGCACCACCCTCTCCGTCGCCGGGACGGTCGAGATCCGCGAAGTCCGGCTCAGCCCCCTCTCGTCCGGCCAGCTCAAGCGCCTGCTCAAAGATGAAGGCGATTCGGTCCACGCCGGCGATACCGTCGCGGTGCTGGACCAGCCGGGGCTCGACGCGAGGATCGAACAGAGTCGCGCGCTGGCGGATGCGGCGGCGCAGCGCACCGCGGAAATCCGTGCCGCCATCGCGGACAGCACACGCACTGCGAACGATCTGGCTCGCGCACGTGCCCTCCAACCCCAGGGCATCGCCTCACCGCAGGAGTTGGATCGCGCACAGAGCGCCGCTGCAGCGGCGGCCGCCCGGCTGCAATCGGTCCGCGCGGCGGTCCGCGAATCGCAGGCTGCCAGGGCGGCTGTTCAGGTGACGGAATCGATTCGCGATCAGCTGGTGTTGATCGCTCCATCGGACGGCATCGTGCTCACACGCTTCGCCGAACGGGGCGAGATGATCGCCGCGGGCGTGCCCGTGGTTTCGATCGGAGTGGTGCACGCGCCCTGGGTTCGCGCCTACGTAGGCGAACGGTTCGTCGCTCGGCTTAAGACTGGTCTCACGGTGAGCATCCACGCAGACGGTTACTCCAACGCTTCCTTCGCCGGACACATCACCGAGATCGCGCCCCGCGCCGAGTTCACTCCGCGGGCGGCGCTGACCGAGCGCGAGCGCGCGGACCTGGTGTTCGGCATCAAGGTCGCGATCGACGACACCACCGGACGCTTGAAGGCCGGCATGCCGGTTCGAGTCGAGATCCCGCTGTTGCCGTGACCGACGTCGCCGTCGAAACACGCCACCTCACCCGCCGCTTTGGTTCCATGGTTGCCGTGCGTGATCTCAATCTCAGCATCGCGAAGGGGGAAGTCTTTGGCCTGCTGGGGCCCAACGGGTCGGGCAAGACCACTACCATCCGGATGCTGTGCGGGTTGCTCGCCCCCTCCGAGGGAACGGCGATCGTCGCGGGCGTGGACGTCCGTGAATCGCCCGACAGGATCAAAGCGCTGATCGGCTACATGTCCCAGCGTTTTGGGCTCTACGAGGACCTTACGGTCGCCGAGAACATGGATTTCTACGGCGGGATCTACGGGTTGGAGGGCACGAGCCGCCGCGGTCGCACCGCCGACGTCGTTGCATTTCTTGGTTTGGACCGCCGGCTCAACCAGTTAGCGGGTACACTGTCAGGCGGTTGGAAACAGCGGCTGGGACTGGCGTGCGCTTTGCTTCACCAACCTACGGTCTTGTTCCTGGACGAGCCGACAGCCGGTGTCGACCCGGCTGCCCGCCGCGGCCTCTGGCGCACCATCAAACAACTGGCCGAGAGGGGCACGACTGTCATCGTCACGACGCATTACATGGACGAAGCGGCACGCTGCGGTCGTGTTGCGTTGCTCAGCCAGGGCCATCTGATCGCGTTGGGCACGCCTGACGAAGTCGCCCGGCAGGTCGGCGGTCACAATCTCGAGGACGCCTTCATCATTCTGCAGGAGCGCGACGAGCAGGAGCAGGGAGCGTGAGGCGCTTTGTCCCGATGTTTCGCAAGGAGTTCATTCAGATGCGCCGGGACCGCCTCACGCTGGGGATCATGGTTGGGGTCCCCGTCATCCAGCTGCTGCTGTTTGGATTCGCAATCCAGACGGACGTGCGTCACATCCCCACCGTCGTCTTCGATGAATCACGCACGCCGACCAGCCGGGACGTGATCGCGGACTTCGAAAATACCGGCAACTTTCGCATCGTGGCGAACGTCGATGGCCGCGAGGCACTCGACGAATGGATCGCCAAGGGCGACGCTCAGGCGGGGATCGCGATCCCGCATGACTTTCCGCGCGATCTGGCCCGCGGCACGACCGCACTGGTCCAGGTCATCGTCGATGCGTCCGATCCCCTGTCATCCCAAGCCGCACTCGCGGCCGCGGCAGGCGTCGCGCAGATGCGCAACCTCGAGATTCTGTCTGCCGCGGCGCATCGAAGCGAGCTGCCGCTCGAAGCGCGGGTGCGACCACGCTACAACCCCGGTTTACGCAGCCCAAACTACATCGTGCCGGGGCTCGTGGGCGTGATTCTCACCATCACGTTGGTGCTCGTGACCGCGATGGCGATCGTGCGCGAGCGCGAGCGCGGCACGCTGGAACAGCTCATCGTCACGCCCATTACCAACACGGAGCTGATGCTCGGCAAAATCGCGCCCTACGTCGGGGTTGGACTGGTGCAGATGACGACCGTGCTGCTGCTTGGCAGGTTCGTGTTCGACGTGCCTCTCACCGGCAATGTGCTGCTGTTGTACGCGATCGCTTTCGTCTTCATCGTTGCGAGCCTGGCGCTGGGCTTGTTCGTCTCAACGCTGGTGCGGACTCAGCAGCAAGCGATGCAGGCCGCCTTTTTTTTCGTCTTGCCCAACATCCTGTTGTCGGGCTTCATGTTTCCCCGCCAGGCGATGCCCGCGGTGTTCCAATGGATCGGAGCATTCCTGCCGCTGACGCATTTCCTCAAGGTGCTGCGCGGCATTCTGTTGAAAGGAGTCGGCGTGCCCGAGCTGTGGCGGGAGATGGCGATCCTGCTGGCCTTCGCATTGGTGCTGATTGCGCTTTCGGTGCGGCGGTTTCACAAGACGCTCGACTAGACAGTGCGCACTGTTAGGTCCACCAAAGGAGTCGTCGCGCGCGCGAGCAGGGCCAGGCTATAGTTCCACCCATGCCCGCGCATCCCGCTTTGGACACGTTCGACGCCCGCACGCGCATGGTCATGCGGCAGCTCGCCGGCCGCGGCATCCGCAATCAGCGGCTGCTGGCGGCGATGCGCTGGGTGCCACGTGAATGGTTTCTGCCGCCGCATCTCGCGGGCGACGCTTACAGCGACGCGCCGCTGCCGATTGGCAGCGGTCAAACAATTTCGCAGCCATACGTCGTCGCGCTCATGACGCAGGAGCTGCAACCGCGACGCGCGGATCGCATTCTCGAAATCGGTACGGGCTCCGGCTATCAGACGGCCGTGCTCGCACGGCTCGTCTCTGGCGGCAGGATCTTCACGATCGAACGGCTCCCCGATCTGCTGGTCGAAGCGGAAGAGCGGTTTCGCCGGCTCGGCCTCGACAATATCGAGTCGCAGCTGCGCGACGGCGCGCCGGGATGGCCCGACGCAGCACCCTTTGACGGCATCATCGTCGCGGCCGCCGCGCCGCGCATTCCCGAGCCTCTCGTGGGTCAACTAGCGCCCGGAGGGCGGCTGGTGATCCCGGTGGGTGACCTAACTTCACAAGAGTTGGTCATTCTGGAGCGGCCGATGAATGGTGGCGCCATCGCGCACCGTCACGCGGGCGGCGTGCGGTTCGTTCCTCTGATCTCCCGTCTGGCGTTCACGGAAGAGCAGTGATCCTCGGAGCGCACGTGTCGAGTCAAGGCGGTGTGGCAGCCGCCCCCCAGCGTGGCCGGGCGCTGCGCGCCAGCGCCATACAGCTGTTTACCAAGACGCCCAATCAGTGGCGCGAGCCGGCGATCGGGACGACAATGGTCGATCGCTTCCGCACCGAAGTGGCTCGTCATCGGCTCCAAGCGGTGGTCGCGCACGATAGCTACTTGATCAATCTGGCCTCCCCCGATCCCGTCCTGCGCGCCCGAAGCATGCAGAGCTTCAAGAGCGAGCTGGAGCGATCGCGCACGCTCGGGTTGCACGCCGTCGTATCACATCCCGGCAACTACATGGACGATCGGGATGCCGGATTGGAGCGCAACGCCCGCGCCTACGCCGAGTGTTTGGCCTCCGTGCCGGGCGACCTGCAGGTGTGGATTGAGGGCACGGCCGGCTCGGGAACCGCGCTCGGGGCGACGTTCGAGCAGCTCCGCGACCTCCGCAATGCGCTGCCTGACGATATCCGGACGCGGGTCGCATTTTGCCTCGACACAGCCCACCTGCACGCGGTGGGATACGATCTCACACGTGTCGAAGCAATCTGGGAAGAGTTCGATCGTGTGATCGGCTTCGAACTACTTAAGTGCTTGCATCTCAATGACTCGCGTGCGGCTGCCGGATCGCGTGTCGATCGTCACGAATGGATTGGCGACGGCAGGATCGGGCCGGAGCCCTTTCGGCGCATCATGCGCGACCCCGCGCTGAAAGGAATTGTTATGATTATCGAGACGCCCAAGCGGGATGACCCGCTACGGCACGACCGCCGTATGTTGCGGCGGCTGCGCGCCTACGCCCGTGACAACGACCGCGCGGTGACAGTCCGGTAAAGGAGACTATGCAGAAACGCGTAACGCTTGCGATTCTCCTGGCCATTCAGGTGCTTGGCGGCGGTGCCGTCACGCTCGCGCACGCTCGCGACGTCGTGGTGACACAACCGGGCCTCGAAGCGAGTCACACCACGCGCTGTCCGATCCTCCATGACGAGCAGCGCTGCGCGCTGTGCCACTACGCCGGCGCCCGCGTCGTCACCCAGCAGGTCTTCACGATCGAAATGCCGGTTGCCGCGGTGCGCTTTACGCATGCGCAGCCGATCGCTTCGGTTCACTCGATCGACAGGCTAACGGCGCCTGCTCGAGCCCCACCCACGGTTCTCTCCTGACGTCGTTGTAGTTCGCTTCGCAATCTGGCGGAGCGCTTCGGCGCTCCTGGGTTCGGCGGGAGAGGATATCGAAAATGATACGCTTCATAAGGGCGGCGCTGCTTGCCGCCGCATGCTGTACTAGTGGACTCGCTGCGCAGCAACCCTCGCAGCGGCAATTGGATTCGCTCGCTGCGCAAATCCGGCTGTTACGCGCCCAGGTGGACAGCTTGCTCGCTGCCAATCGTGGCGCCGCGCCTCAGGTCTCGGACGATTTGGCCCGGCTGCGCGCCGCAGCGATCCAGGCGGCTGGCGCCGGCGCGCGCGATACCACCGCCGCGGCCGACACCTTGGCCCCGGCCGTGGGGCGTGAGCGCAGTCAGTCTCAGCTCAATCCGGAGATCGGCGTAACCGGCGACGTGCGCGGGTACATCAGGGACGGTGGCACGCAGTACGACAATTTCGTGCCCAGAGAATTCGAGATCGGATTTCAGTCGGCACTCGATCCGTACTCGCACACCAAGATCTTCGTCAGTATCGAAGACGGTTCAATTGGTCTTGAGGAAGGATACGCGTATTGGACCGGCTTGCCGGGCCATATACGGCTCGACGTCGGCAAGTACCGCCAACAGTTTGGCGAGCTCAACCGGTGGCATCTGCACGCCCTTCCGGAGACCGAATACCCCCTCGCACTGACGACGTACCTGGGTGAGGATGGTCTTGCCGGCACGGGGTTGTCACTGTATCGCGCATTCGGCGGACTGGGCACGCATGAGTTGACCCTCCAGCTCACGAGCAGCTCCAGCGACGCCGAACTGTTCGGCAATAGCGGGCGCCCGACCTATCTCGGGCACCTGCTCAATTTCTGGCAGCTGAGCCGCTCGACTTACATGCAGATCGGAGCGAGCGCGTTGTACGGCACCAATCCGGATTCGTCGATGCGGACCGGGGTGGGAGGGCTCGACTTCCGGCTCACGTGGCGGCCCCCGCAACGAGCGATGTACCAAGAATGGACCGTTCGGGGTGAGCTGCTCGGGCTCCGGAAGCAAATCGCCGGCGCAGGCCCGACGCGGCTAGGTGGCTACATCAGCTCGACCTACAAGATGAATCAGCGGATCATCCTCGGCGCGCGTTACGACTACGTCGAATCCCCAGACTTTGGGTTGATTACCCGCCAAATCGTTCCATCACTCACTTTCTGGCAGAGTGAATGGGTGTTCCTCCGTGCCCAATACCAGTGGCAACGAGTCGGCGATGCGAATGCCGACAACCAGATCGCGATTCAAGCGGTCTGGGCCATTGGACCACATAAACACGAGACGTACTGACATGCTATCAATCATTGCCGTAGTGCTTGCGCTCGCTGGTCCTGGGAAATCGCAACCCCCGGCCGCACCAGTGAAGGTCGTGACCTCGCTGACCACGTATGCCGCGATCGCGAACGAGATCGTCGGAGACCGCGGCAAAGTCAGCTCCATCGCGGTGGGAGACGAGAATCCGCACTACGTCCAACCGAAGCCCAGCTTCGTGCCGACGCTGGCGCAGGCGGATCTCTTCGTGACCACGGGGCTCGACCTCGAGCTCTGGGTGCCTGCCCTGCTCGACAAGGCGAACAATCCGAAGATCAACGAAGGGAGCCCTGGATACGTCGCGGCCTTTCAGGGGTTGAATCTCCTGGACATCCCGGCCAACGTGTCGCGCTCGCAGGGCGACATTCACGTGTATGGCAATCCGCATATCTGGACCGACCCGCTCAACGCGGTACTGATCGCGCGCAACATCCTGCGCGGCTTGAAGCGGGTCGCACCACAGGACGGCGATTACTTCGCCGCACGGGAAAAGGATTTTGAGAATCGCGTCTACCGCGCGTTGTTCGGCGATGATCTGGTCACGCTGCTGGGTGGCGAGGCGCTGGCTGACCTCGACCGTCAGGGAAAGCTCTTTACGTTTCTCGGCCAGCAGCAATACCAGGGTGCGCCACTCACGAATCGACTCGGTGGCTGGCTCAAACAGGGGATGCCGTTCCGCGGCAAGGTCGTCGCTTGCTATCACAAGGAGTGGGACTACTTCTCGCGCGAATTCCAGGTGAGCTGCTTCGACTACATTGAGCCGAAACCCGGGATCCCACCGACGCCGCGCCACGTGCAGGAAATCATCACTGCCATGCGCGATCAACACATTCAGGTGTTGTTGTCGACCAACTACTATGATCGCAGCCAGGTCCAGGATGTCGCGCAGAAAACAAATGCCAAGGCGGTCATCGTACCCTCCAACACCGGAGGCCAGGCAGGCGTGAACACCTACATCGATCTGGTGAATCTCTGGGTCACCGAGCTGGCTCAGGCTTTTGGGGCGAAGGAGGTTCCGTGAGCGGCCTGGAGTTGATGCTGCCCCCCTTCGTTGCCTCCATGATCCTGGTAGCCATGTTGTCGTATCTGGGGCTCCACGTGATCGCGCGCGAAGTGATCTTCGTGGACCTTTCGCTCGCACAGATGGCCGCGCTCGGCAGCTTGTCCGCACTCCTGTTCCGGGTTTCGCCGGAATCCGGCATGACGTATACGTTCGCGCTCCTGGCGACGGCGATTGGCGCGTTCCTGTTCGCCCTCACGCGCACCTCGGTTCACGGCGGGAGTGTCGGAGCGGGCGGAGCGGGGCGCGTGCCCCAAGAAGCGTTCATCGGCATCGTGTACGTCGTTGCGTCCGCAGCCGCGGTGTTGGTGGCCAACAAGGTACCGGGCGGCGGCGAGGCGGTGGAAAAGACCCTCGTGGGCAGCCTCCTCTGGGTCACGTGGCCCACGATTGGCAAACTGGCGATCGCGTACGCCGCGCTGGGCCTTTTTCAGTTTGCGCTGCGGCGCCGGTTCCTCACAATCTCCTTCCATCCGGAACAGGCGGAAGCACAAGGCTGGAAAATCCGCTTGTGGGACTTTCTCTTTTACCTCTCGTTTGGTGTGGTGATTACGTTCGCCGTACCGATCGCCGGGGTCCTGATGGTCTTCAGCTTCCTGGTCGTTCCGGCCGTTATCGCGAACCTGTTTACTACGGACAAACGGAAACTCACGCTCATTTCGTGGAGCTCTGGAGCGCTCGCATCGATACTCGGGCTGTGGCTCTCCTATACCAAGGACCTGCCCACCGGACCGCTCGTCGTATGCATGTACGGCCTGCTGCTCATCGGGGCGGCGGTGCTGCGGAAGCTCGGCGCGCGCGACAAAGCGGTGGTGTCTTGAGCGTCGGACAGTCCGACGGTCGGACAGTCGGACTGATAGGCGCCCTAGTCGCTGTTTTACTGTCCCTCAGTCCGACCGTCCGACTGTGTGCCCAGGTTTCCGTTCATGCGACCGTTGGCGCTCGTTATACCACGGCTCTCGTGCACGACTCGATCGTTGTCCCTGTCGATGCAAAGCCCGCTATCGCACCGGCGCTCGCGCTGAGCATCGGCGAGGGCACGAACGGCCCCTGGACGCCCGAAGCTGCTCTCGACGTCTCATGGGCAGCATTACAGCGCCACGAGAGCGGTGAGGCAGCCAAATTCAACTCCGTGACGGTGATCGCGTTCACGGTCGGGGCGCGGCGTGAAGTCGGTCCCGGCCTGGCGGCACGCGTGGGCATCGGTGCGATCAAGTATCTACCCGCAGATGAAACCGGAATGTTCCGAGGCGGCTCCGGACTCTGGGCTGTGGGAACGGCCGGTCTCTACTGGTCTCCTGCCATGCTGGGAGGGCCAGCCCACGACTTCGGCGTGTCGCTCCGCTATGACGTGCATCGGTTTTCGACTCCGGCGCTGCATGCCGACGGCTTCACGTCTGCGCAGCTGGTGCATCGCTTGTCGCTGGCGATCGGGGCTCGGATTCTCGGCAAGGGGCGAACCGCGCCATGAGACGCGCATTGTTGATCGGCACCGCGGTGGTTGTCGCATGCAGTGAACCGACGATCCCGGAGCGAGCGGCCTGGTATGGTTTCGACAATGCCGGTGACGTGTTCCACTGGCCGCGGAACCGACTACCGGTCCGCTACTATGCCGACACCCGCGGGAGCATGAGCGACATCGTCACGCATGGATTAGGGTCGTGGGAGAGCCAACTGCTGTACGGCGAGTTCACGGCTGAGATGGTGGCCGATTCGAATGTCGCCGACGTCATCGTCACCTGGTTCGACAGCGTGCCGCCCTATGCGCCCCCGGATCCCGGTGCACCGGTTTTCGCTTGCGATGGCGTAACGACATTCCTGTTCGATGCCGCGGGCACGTCTCTCACGGACCCGATCCGTACGCAGATCCGCATCACGACGGCGCAGAGCTACACGTTGGAACAGGTCGCAGCCTGCGTGCGTCGCGTGGTCGTCCACGAGCTGGGCCATACCATCGGGCTGTTACAGGAGAGTCCCGCTCCAGAGGACGTCATGTACTCCACCGTGGCGGTGGCCGCGCCCAGTGGGCGGGACCGCCAGACTCTGCAGGTCCTGTATCACACCACACCAACCATTGCGCCCGCCCCACGCTAGACGACTTGACACCGCCGTAGCGCTTATCTTAGCATAACTCCTTCTCAAGGAAGGACTTCTGTCCTTGTCTAGCCGCCGCCAGGAGGCCCTCGACTATCACGCACAGGGCCGCCCTGGGAAGATCCAGGTCACGCCAACGAAGCCGTTCAAGGATCAGCGGGACCTCTCCCTCGCCTATACACCAGGGGTGGCGGAGCCCTGCCTGGAGATCGCCAAGCGCCCCGAGGACGCCTACGTCTACACCTCCAAGAGCAACCTCGTCGCGGTGGTCACCAATGGTACCGCGGTCCTTGGGCTCGGAAACATCGGCGCGCTGGCCGGCAAGCCGGTCATGGAAGGGAAAGGAATTCTTTTCAAGACGTTCGCCGACATCGACGTATTCGACCTCGAGGTTGGATCCGAGAAACCCGAGGACGTGATTCGTTTTTGCCAGCTGCTCGAGCCGACCGTGGGGGGCATCAATCTCGAGGACATCCGCTCGCCCGACTGCTTCTACATCGAACAGACGCTGCGCGCCACGCTGGGCATTCCCGTCTTTCACGACGATCAGCACGGCACCGCGATCATTTCGGGAGCCGCCCTGCTCAACGCGCTGACTTTGGTCAAGAAGGACGTCGCCAAGATCAAAATCGTGTTTGCCGGGGCCGGCGCAGCCGCGATTGCCACCGCGGAGCATTACGTGCGGCTCGGTGTCGAGCGCGACACCATCGTGATGTGCGATCACAAGGGTGTGATCCACAAGGGGCGCGATGATCTTGACGAGTTTAAGCAGCGCTTCGCAAGCGAAACGAAAGCTCGCTCATTGCCAGAAGCATTACAAAATGCGGACGTGTTCGTGGGGTTGTCGGTCGGGGGGATCGTGACCGGCGACATGTTGCAAGGCATGGCAAAACGTCCGGTTATCTTCGCGTTGGCGAATCCGACTCCCGAGATCATGCCCGACGAGGCGAAGAAGGCGCGGCCTGACGCAATCGTTGCGACGGGCCGCTCCGATTTCCCCAACCAAGTGAACAACGTCCTGGGCTTCCCCTTCATCTTCCGGGGCGCGCTCGATGTCCGGGCGAAGAAGATCAACCAAGAGATGGAGATGGCCGCGACGCGGGCGCTCGCCGCGCTCGCTAAGGAAGAGGTCCCGGAGTCCGTCACGCGCGCGTACGGCATCGAGAAGCTCAAGTTTGGCCCCGACTATCTGATCCCCAAGCCCTTCGATCCGCGTGTGTTGCTCTGGGTGGCGCCGGCGGTGGCGTGGGCGGCGATCGCCTCAGGCATCGCCGGACGCATCGTCGACGTGGAGGAATACCGCGCCGAGCTGGAAGCGCGCCTGGGACCCGAACGACAGGTCATGCGTGGGCTCATCAGCCGGGCGCAGCAGGACCCCCCACGGATCGTCTTTCCGGAAGGCGACGATCCACGCATCCTGCGCGCGGCGCGCATACTGGCTGATGAGGGCATCGCGCGACCCATTCTCCTGGGAGACCTCGACGCGATTCGCCGCCAGGCCGATGACGCCTCGCTCACTCTTGAGGAGCTCGAGCTGGTAAATCCCGCCACCGCCACCGACCGCGAGCAACTGGGACGCGAGCTGTGGGGACGGAGGCAGCGGCGTGGCATCACGCTGCGCGAAGCCCAGCGTCGGGTGCTCGATCCGATGTATTACGGTCTGCTGATGCTGCGCGGAGGCCGGGCGGATGCTTTGGTCGCTGGGGAGGAGATCGATTATCCCGACGCGGTGCGCCCTGCCCTCGAAGTGATCGGCGTGGAGCCCGGCCGCAAGCACGCCAGCGGCATCTACATGATGATCGTCCGCCAGCAGACGTTTTTCTTCGCCGACACCACGGTGAACATCGAACCGGATGCCGAGACGCTGGCGGAGATCGCGTCCGCCACCGCCAAGTTCGTCAACCGGCTTGGGCTAGAGCCACGGGTCGCGATGTTGTCCTTCTCGAACTTCGGCTCGGTCAAGCACGCCGCTGCAGCAAAAGTGCAGCGCGCCGTCGCACTCTTGCACGAGCGGGAGCCCGACCTGCAGTTGGATGGCGAAATGCAAGCCGATACGGCCGTGGTTGAGCGCATCCTGGCGCGAGTGTATCCATTTGCCAGGCTGCGGGGGCCGGCTAACGTCTTGATATTCCCTGACTTGGACGCTGCCAACATTGCCTACAAGCTCCTTGCGCGCCTTGGCGACGCTCAGGCCATTGGCCCCATCCTTGTGGGGATGGACCAACCGGTCCATGTCTTGCAAAGGTTGTCGGAAGTTCCCGACATCGTGAACATGGCGGTGATAGCCGCCGTGGACGCCTTAGAGCATCGCCGCCACGCGCGGCCAACACCCGAGCGATCGTGACGATTTCTCTCGAGCAGCGCGTCTATCGGAATTTGACGCCTTCCCAGTTGTATGAGCACGCCGTGCGGCGCCGGGAAGGCGTCGTCACGGCATCTGGTCCCTTCGCCGCGGTCACCTCGCCGCACACAGGGCGCAGTCCCAACGACAAGTTCATTGTCCGGGAGCCCGAGACCAGCGATCTGATCTGGTGGGGCAAGGTCAATCAGCCGATCGAACCGGAGCAGTTCGAGCGGCTCAAGGCGGACGTCGAAGCGCATCTGCAAAGGCAGGAGCTCTTCATTCGGGACGTTTACGCCGGCGCCGATTCAGACTACCGACTTCCGATCCGCTTTTATACGCCAAACGCGTGGCACGCGCTCTTTGTCTACAACATGTTCCTGCGCCCGGCCGACGGCGATTTGTCTAGCTTCGAGCCGGGATTCGAAGTCTTGCACGCCCCTGAATTCCATGCGGACCCCGCGGTCCATGGGACCAAGTCGGGCACGTTCATCGTGGTCAGTTTGGCTCAGCGGACCATCCTGATCGGCGGGACTCGCTACGCGGGGGAGCTCAAGAAGTCGATCTTCACGATTCTCAACTACCTCCTGCCGCAGCAGGGCGTTCTCTCGATGCACTGCTCGGCGAACGTGGGACACGACGGCGCCACAGCGCTGTTCTTCGGCCTCTCCGGAACGGGGAAGACGACGCTTTCCGCGGATGCTGAACGCCAGTTGATCGGCGATGACGAACATGGATGGTCGGACGAGGGCATCTTCAACTTCGAGGGCGGCTGTTACGCCAAGGTGATCAAGCTGTCCCGCGAGGGCGAGCCGGAGATCTATGCTACCACCGAGATGTTCGGTACGGTGTTGGAGAACGTCGACATCGATCCGAGAACGGGGGCGATCGATCTCAATTCATCCCGCATCACCGAGAATACGCGCGCCTCGTATCCCATTCACTACATCCCAAACCACGTCCCCGAAGGAATGGCCGGACACCCCCGGGACGTCATTTTCCTCACCTGCGATGCGTTTGGCGTCATGCCCCCCATCGCGAAGCTCACTGCCGACCAGGCCATGTACCACTTCTTGTCGGGTTACACCGCCAAGGTGGCCGGCACGGAGCGTGGCGTGACCGAGCCGAAGGAGACGTTCTCGGCGTGCTTTGGCGCGCCATTCCTGCCGCTTCCACCTGCTGTCTACGCGAAGATGCTGGGGCAGCACATCGAGCACCATCAAGTGCGCTGCTGGCTCGTGAATACCGGATGGACGTGCGGCCCCTATGGCATCGGTCACCGCATGGACTTGAAAGCCACGCGCGCCATGATTCGCGCCGCCCTTGCAGGGCATCTCGACAGCGTTCGCACACGCCGCGAGCCTGTGTTCGGCCTCAACGTACCGCAGCACGTCCCTGGCGTGAAAGACGAGATTCTCGATCCGCGCAGAACATGGCAAGATCCGGCCGCGTATGATGCTCAAGCAAGCAAGCTGACGGCGTTGTTTCGAAAGAACTTTGAGCAATTCGCTGAGTCAGTCTCGGAGGGGGTGCGGGCTGCGGGCCCGGCCCTCTAGGCCCTAGGCCCCAGGCCCTAGGCCCTTGTCCTTCGAGGTCGTTCGCGACCCACTCTGGAACAACATCCGCCTCGAGCCCGAGGCTCTGGCTGTGATCGATACGCCGGCGTTTCAGCGCCTGCGCTACGTGCGGCAACTCGGGCACGCTTTCCTCGTTTACCCCGGCGCCACGCATACTCGGTTCGAGCATGCGCTGGGCACCTATCACCTGGCCGGCCGCCTCACCCAGGACCGCGACGTTCGACTCGCCGCATTGCTGCACGACATCGGGCACTATCCGTTTTCACACGCGCTCGAAGAGGCGGGGCTTCCCCGACACGAAAGCCTGGGGAGCCGCTACTTGCGGAGCGGGGCGCTGGCTCGCGTCCTCGAAGACGCCGGGGTCTCGATCGAACGGTTGCTTCAGCTGATTCAAGGCACCAGCACCTCGCCACTCGCCGGCATCGTGGCCGGCTCGCTCGACGTCGACAAGCTCGATTACCTCTCACGGGACGCGACGATGTGCGGCGTCCCTTATGGTGTAATCGACGTTGACCGACTGCTGACCTCGTTGACGCTCACACCGCAGGGCGTCGCGCTGCATGCGAAAGGACTCGCCGCGCTCGAGTCGCTGCTGTTCGCGAAGTATCAGATGTACCGGAATGTCTACTGGCATCACGCGGTCCGCAGCGCGACCGCGATGTTCAAACGTCTCGTTCGCCGCGCGATCGCCGCGGGGCACGTCTCTCCCGATGACGTCGCAACCGCCACCGACGACGGGCTCAGCCACGAGCTGCAGGCCAGAGATCAGACCGGACTGGCGCGCGCGCTGCGCGAGCGCCGGCTCGCAAAGCGCGGACTCGACATCCCGGCGATCGAGCTCCCTACCGAAACCGCGAACTGGCCGTCGTCGGATCCCGATCTGTTGGAGCGCGTGGAGATGCGCCTCGCCCGCGAGCTCGGCCTCGGCGCCGACCAGCTGTTTCTTGATTTTCCCTCAAAACCTGACATGCTTGCGGTCGCGGTGCCGGTTGTGGGACGGTCGGGCAGCGCCGCGCAACACCTGGGGCTGCCGCGCGTCGCCGACGAGCTCCATCGCTCCGCGCAGTGCCTGCGCGTGTTCGTGCTCGAACCTGTCGAAGTTCCGGGCCGGGCGATCGTGGAGCTGATCACCTGGCCACGCGAGGAGGTAGAGGCCCGGCTGGGAGGGGAAAAGGCGCTACTTAGCGGGGCCGCTGCGCGTTCGGCTGAGTCTTGACGTCGTCTTCCGGCGGCGGTGAATCGACTGAATCGACTCGCACGATGATCGCCGTGATGTTATCGAGACCCCCGTGGCGATTGGCTTCGGCAATCAGCGCGTCCACCTCCTCCTGCGGCATTCTGTCGGGAGAAAGCAGCTCCTGCAGCTGGTAGTCCTCGAGCATTCCTGTGAGACCGTCGGATGCCAGCAGGAAGACGTCGCTCGCCCTCACTGTCCCGACGTAGATGTCCGGCATGACCTCGCTGTTTGCACCCACACACCGCGTGATCACGTTGCTGTACGGATGGGTACGCGCCTGCTCGGGTGTGAGGTACCCGGCGTCCACCTGCTCTTGGACGTAGGAATGATCTTTCGTGAGCTGGCTCAGGCGGCTGTCGCGCAGCAGGTAAGCGCGGCTATCGCCCACCTGCCCGATGAGGAAGCGCGTCCCAAACAGGGTCAGTGCGGTCACGGTCGTCCCCATGCCGCGCTTGTCATGCTCGGTGAGAGTTCGCTGAAAGATCGCGCCGTTGGCCGCCCGGATCGCGCCCCGCATCCGATCGGCTACCTGCTCGTCGTTGAGACCGCGCAGCGATTCGAGCTCCCGCGCCACAAAGCGGACCGCCATTTCACTCGCGACTTCGCCGGCGGCATGCCCACCCATCCCGTCGGCGACGACAAAGATGCCTCGGTCCGGCACGAGGATGAGACTATCCTCATTCCCCGACCGGATGACGCCGACATCGGTGCGGCCAGCTGATGTGATGTGCACGCGATGCCTAGATGAACACCCAGTAAGCCAATCCAACGACCACTAGGAGAATTACCGCACTCGCGCCGCAGCCTTTCGCTTTTTGTTGCGCGGCCGGAGGCTTTGCTCCCTTGGGTCTTGCCGCCACGGGTTTCGCGCCCACCGGTTTCGCACCGACGGGCTTCGGGGGCTGAGCCGCGGGTTTGGGCGGTGGAGGCTTCGGCGTCGGCGGCGCGGGCGACATCGTCATCTTTTCCATCATGCGCGTCGCGCCGCCCTTGGCGACTCCCACCGCATCATCCGTCGGCTCGAAGACCAGCCCGATCTCCCCGAAGCGGACATTCGCGCCTGGCGCGAGCGCGGTTTCCCCCTTTATCTGATCGCCATCGACGAATGTTCCGTTAGTCGAGTCGAGGTCTATCAATACCCATACGCCTTCACGACGTTGCAGTTTGGCGTGCGACGTAGATACCGATTCATCCGTCAAAACCAGATCATTGTACTCGGCCCGCCCGATGTTGACGATCGGAGTTCTCACCTGCAACCGCTGTCCTTTCATCGCACCGCTTCGAACGAGGAACGCGGCGAGGGCGCCCCCGCCGCCCCCGCTCCCTGACGACGGCCGAGGGGCCGTGGGTTGGGGCGGCGCAGACGTGACAGGCGGGCGAGCCACCGGCATTCCATGAACCGTCTCTCGCAGGCGCGCACCAGTCCCAGTGGTAGGCTCTGCTTTCTGGGATGCTGGAGGCGGAGCCGGTGCCGGAGCGGGCGTGTCAGCGTAAAAGCGAAACTTCTCTTCGCCAATCGTGATCACATCGGCTCGGGCGAGCAGCCGCTGCCCTTCGATTCGCACGTCATTGACGGATGTCCCATTGGTGCTCGAATCGACAATCAGGTACCCTTTGGGCGTTTGCACGATTTCGGCGTGGCGGCGAGACACGTCCTTGCCGGAAACGACGACATCGCAGGACGCATCACGCCCAAACACGAGCGAAGATCCGGCGACCGCATACTCGCGGCCGTCTGTTAGAGATACGACGCGACCGCCCGTATTGGCGGTGGCCTTGGCACCTTTGGTTTCCTTGGCCTGCGCGGCGGCTTGGGGCGTAATCGCGTGCATGTATTGAGTGCTGCCGCTCCGTCGCTCGTCGACGAACGTCAGCTCCTGCCCCGCTACCTCGATCTTGTCGCCGTGCAGCAGCGGGGTAGGCTCGGCTCCCAGACGCACCCCATTGATCAGAACCTCTGCTTCAGGAACCGCCTTGCTGATTACGACTTCGCCGTTGCCTTCTGTCTTGATTTTCGCGTGAAGAGGCAGGACGCCGGGAAAAGCCAAGGAGATGGCGCAGGATCGATCTGCACCCAGGAGCACCTCGCCCTGCGGGAGGGAATACCGTTGCCCCGCCCGCCCTCCCAGCTCAAGCAACGCCATGCAATGGCACTCCCGTGTCGGTGGCCAGGTCCGAGAAGTTACGTGTGGGCTTATAACTCGGCAAGCAACTAGAAGTTACAGCACCCCTAACAAAAAGTTAGGTGATGCCGACCGCTTCCTCGCGTCCAATCAATCCGCGGCGCAACCAGTACCAGAAGATCAATGATCCGACGATCACCGTTGCGTAGCTGTTGATGAATCGCCAGATCAGCGTATAGCTCGGCGTCAACTCGCGTGGTACGTAGATCGACATGACGGCCGCGGAGGTCAATTCCGCAAGGCCTGAAGCCCCGGGGGTGGGGGCGAAGTAGAGTAGGAACGAGATGAGGGTCTGTAGCAAGAGGATCTCGGTGAAATCCGCGGGCAACCCCAGCACGCGCATGGTGACGTAGCCGGCCAGCAGCTTGTTGGCATGAGACGGTGCCGAGATGATGACGGCCAGCAACAGCGTGAACAGACCTTTTAGCGATCCAAAAGCAACCATGCAGTCGTGCGCCCGATCCACGCCCGCGGACAGCTTCTCCATGCGCTGTGCGGCGCGAGGATTGCGGCGGCCGATTCGGGCCGCGAGCCTCTGAATGAAGCGTTTCACCGCGCCGGGAAACACAACCGCCGTGATCATCAGCACCCCCAAGATGCCGAAGATCGTCAGACTGGTCTTGAAGAGGTCGTACAGCGTGATGCCAAGGACAAGACCATGCTGAGCTAACGACCTGCCCGCGCCCAGCCAGATGGCGATAGGTCCGGCGATGGCGAAGAACCCTACTGTCGAAATGAATGTCACGAAGATCGAGCTGAGAGCCACCGGCACGGGCACGCCGGCGCGTTTCATCACCCACATTGCCATCGGCGCCGAGCCTGATTGAAACGGGGTGAGGTACGCACCGTAGGCGCCGAACCCACCGGCCAGGAACATGTCGCCCAACCTGACGCCCGGGTAGACGTGTCGCGTGCATACCCACAGCCGTAGTCCGCCACCAAACCAATCCATCGAAGCGAGCACCATGCCGATCGCGACCCATCCCCAATGGAGCCGCGAGAATGGCGCGAGAAATACGTCAACCCGATCACCGAAACGGATCAGGTAATAGGCAACGAGTATTGCGACGCCGCCGAGTGAGATCAGGGCGAAAAGCTCAAGACCTCGGCGGAGGAGGCGCGGGGTGAGCAGGGCCACGGGGCGAAACTAGAGAGGATCGGTAGGTCTGGCCAGAAGGCTATCGGGTAGTGGAGGCGTTATCTTTACCGGTTATGCGTGCGCCCCCCCAACGCGTCGTGCTTCGCAACGTACGCCAGCATAATCTGAAAGGCATCACAGTCGAGTTCCCACGCCGGGCACTCTCGGTCGTCACCGGTCCATCCGGGTCGGGCAAAAGCTCACTCGCGTTCGATACGCTCTACGCCGAAGGTCAGCGCCGCTACATCGAATCCCTATCGACCTATGCCAAGCAGTTCCTCGAGCGGATGCCGAAGCCATTGGTCGATTCCATGGAGGGCTTGTCCCCGGCGGTCGCGATCGAGCAAAAGAATCCCACGACGTCCAGCCGGTCCACCGTCGGCACGGCCACGGAAATCGCCGATTTCCTGCGGCTGTTGTGGGCTCGTGCCGGGACACAGACATGCCTCCAATGCGGGTGCGAAGTGAAACGCGACACGGTGCAGGAGGCCGTGGACGACGTGCTGACGGACAACGGGCAACGGGAAACGGGCAACGTGATCGTGGCTTTTCCCCTGCCCCAATCGGCACATCGCCCCGATGTCGAGATCGCTGCACAGCTCCGCGCCGCCGGCTTTGTCAGAGCTCAGGTTGATGGGACAGTTGTCCGCCTGGACGAAGAGGGCGCGGAGGGGAAGGTCCGTGCGGGAACGGATGTTCTGGTGCTCGTGGACCGGATCGCACCGGCTCCAGAAAACCGCGGCCGCCTCGCCGACGCGATCGCTACCGCCTTTAGTGAAGGCGAGGGGGTCGCGCTCGCGCTGAACAATGGCGACCGACGTCGCTTTTCCGAACATCCCGCGTGCTCGTCGTGCGGCAGTGCGGCACCGCTGCTCACGCCTACTCTCTTTTCCTTCAATAATCCGCGGGGCGCGTGCGGCACGTGCAACGGGTTTGGCGCTGTCCTTGAATACGACGAGTCGCTCATTGTCCCCGATCCGAACCGCTCGCTCGCCGGCGGGGCAGTCGATCCATGGACAAAGCCCCGCTATGAGGGGCGGCGCAGGCTGCTGCGAGAGACGGCTCGTGCCAGAGGCATTGCGTTCGACACGCCGTGGCGCGACCTCCCCAGACGCGAGCGACACTTCCTGCTCCACAACAACGGCGGTCGCTACCTCGGCATTTTCCCCTTCTTGGGGCGGCTTGAAGAGAAACGGTACAAGCAGTACATCCGCGTTTTCCTGCGGCAGTACCAACTCGCCAAGACGTGCCCTGCATGCGGCGGTTCCCGTCTCAAACCTGAGTCACTGGCAGTCCGAGTCGCTGGGAAGACAATTGCTGAAGTGGCGGCGCTCACGGTGGCCGACCTCGCTGTTTGGCTGGAGCAGCTGACGTTGCCCGCATTCCAGCAGAGGGTGGCTGATCACATTCTTGGCGAACTGCGGGCGCGCGTCGAGTTTGTAAACGATGTCGGACTGGGCTACATCACTCTCGACCGACAGACGCGTACGCTATCAGGCGGGGAGGCACAGCGCATCGCGCTGTCCAATGCGCTTGGCTCTCATCTGGTCGATACCCTCTACGTGCTCGACGAGCCATCGATCGGTTTGCACCCCGCCGATGTCGACCGATTGCTGGGACTTCTGCGGAGATTGTCGGTCGGGGGCAATACCGTGGTCGTGGTGGAGCACGATCCAGCGGCAATGCGTGCCGCCGATTGGATGGTGGAGCTCGGCCCGGCCAGCGGAGCCGCCGGTGGCCAGCTCGTCTATCAAGGCCCCGCGGCTGGCGTGCGCGAGGCCGGTACGCTCACCGGTCAATACATCTCGGGCGAGAAGTTGATCGGTGTGCCCTCGGCACGCCGGCCGGCGGTCCGATGGCTCGAGATCAAAGGAGCGCGGCTCCATAACCTCGCCGGCGTGGACGTGCGCATTCCCCTCGGCACGTTGACCGCTGTGACCGGGGTATCGGGCTCGGGAAAATCAACGCTCGTCCACGACGTGCTGTACCGCCAGCTCGAATCCCGACTCCGAGGCGAGCACACCGCCAAGCGACACCTCGGGGAGGCGGTCGGTATGATCAGCGAGTTGAAGGGATGGGAGGCCCTGGAGGACGTTGTGTGCATCGACCAGGCGCCCATTGGCCGCACCCCGCGCTCGAATCCGGTGACGTACGTCAAGGCGTTCGACGAGCTGCGAGCGCTATTCGCGAACGAAGCGCTGGCGCGTGCCCGTGGGTACGCCCCGAGCACGTTTTCCTTCAATGTGGCAGGTGGGCGGTGCGAAGCGTGTGAAGGCGCCGGACACGTGATCATCGAGATGGTGTTCCTGGCAAACGTGTTCGTCCCGTGCGAGGTCTGCGGCGGCAGCCGATTCAAGCGCGAGGTGTTGGACGTCAAGATGAAAGGCGTCAACATCGCGCAGGCGCTCGAGTGGACAGTGGATCAGGCAATTCAAAAGCTTCATCGGCACCCCCGTCTCGCGAGGTGCCTGTGGTATTTGCAACAGGTGGGACTCGGATACCTCCGTCTGGGTCAGTCCGCGACGACTCTGTCGGGTGGCGAAGCACAGCGACTGAAGATCGCGCGCGAGCTGGCGCACGCGGGGAACACCAGGCGCTCGGCGGGCAAGCGCAAGCTCTATCTTCTGGATGAGCCGACGACGGGTCTGCACCTCGACGACGTCCGGGTTCTTTGTCGCGTGCTCGACCGGCTGGTCGACGCGGGCCATACCGTCGTCGTGATCGAACACAACCTCGACGTGATCAAGCGCGCGGACTGGATCATCGACCTCGGCCCCGGCGCAGGCGACCAGGGCGGCCGCGTGGTCGCCGTTGGTACACCCGAGGAAGTTGCCGCGACCGAGTCGACCACGGGCCGCTACCTCCGAGATTTGACGCGGGCAGGTGGATCCTGACCGGCTCGACGGCCGTCCGACCGTCCGTCCGTCAGGCCGACTGGTTGTTGATCGCCGCGACGCTCACCTGGGGCGTGAGCTTCGTCATCGTTAAGAAGGCCCTCAGCGCCAGTACTCCGCTGGCGTTCCTCGGTATCCGTTTCGCGCTTGCCACCCTGGCATTGGCGCCGTTTGTCGATTTCCGCGCCTCGTGGTCACGCGGCGAAATTCGCGGTGGCTTGCTGCTGACCGTCTTGCTTGCCAGCGGTTTTGCCTGCCAGGCTGTCGGACTGCAATACACAACGCCGGCGCGCTCTGCGTTCATTGTGGCGCTGTCGTCCGTGCTCGCCCCGTTGGTTGCGCTGGTCGCCTTGCGCCATCGCACCGGTTGGATGGTACTGGTGGCGCTCGCGATCGCCGGGGTCGGCATCTACTTCCTGACTTCACCCGAGGCCGGCGGCTTGAATCGCGGTGATCTGTGGACGATGATCACGGCGGTCGTCTTTGGCGGCCATATCGCCGCGGTCACCGAGTTGTCGAGATGGTACAATGCGCGTCGTCTGGTTTGGCTACAGATCGCGGGAACAACCGTGGGCGTCGCGATCGCGACGTTTATCCTCGAGGACGTCCGGGTGGCGTGGTCACCCGACTTGATTGCCGCGCTTGTTTTCACGGGCCTCATTTCGACCGCCGCCGCACTGCTCTGGCAGATGCGCGCACAGCGACACATGTCGTCAGCACGGGCGTCCTTGTTACTCTGCCTTGAACCCGTGTTCGCAGCGGGGACATCATGGCTGTACTGGGGAGAAACATTCACTCTGAGCCAAGGCGCGGGTGCGCTGATGATTCTGTTCGCGATGATGCTCGCGGTCTGGGCAGAGGCGAAGGGGCTGGATGCTGAAGCTCCTTAGCGTCTATATTTCGCGCCTCATTCCCGAGTAGCTCAGTTGGTAGAGCAGCCGGCTGTTAACCGGCGGGTCGCAGGTTCGAGTCCTGCCTCGGGAGTTTTCCCCACCCAAATGGGTTAGCCCACTTTTTTTGAAGGTCGTCTTAGGAGACGGCGTCTACTCCTCGGAGTTCTTGAACACGAAATACTCGCATGTTCAGGACGCCGGCCGAGGGAAGTGCCACTGATCTCAAGCTCGTCTATCCTCAGCTAGCAGAATCGGTTGGAGAACTTTTTGGCCCGAGACCCGGGAATCCATAAATTCGGGGTCCATGGCGACACCTCGGGTCACCGCGGCCAAGACGGCTAAGTCGAAGAAGAGGGCGAACAAACCCCGTAGGGGAGCGGACTCCCTCACGGTTTCCGTCCTCCAGGCCACCCTCGAATCGACGGCTGATGGGATTCTCGTGGTCGATGTCGATGGCAACATCGTGTCCCACAACCGGCGCTTCGAGGAGATGTGGAGGCTTCCGTCGGCGCTGATTGCGGCGAACGGTGACGCGAGCGGCCGCCGTCGCCTGATCCAGCACATTCAGGATCAGCTCCGGAATCCGGAGTACTTCGTCGACGGGATCGAGGAGCGCTACGCGGAGCCCGAGTCCGACAGCTTCGACATTCTCAACTTCAAAGACGGCCGAGTTCTCGAGCGCTATTCGATCCCTCTGCGACTGAACGAGCGTTCCGTCGGTCGCGTGTGGAGTTTCCGAGACGTGACGGCGCGACGTCGTGCCGAATGCGTGCAAGAGGCGGTGTACCGTATTTCGCATACGGCGCACACCGCAGAGAATCTGGTCGAGCTGCTGCGCGCAATCCATGAAATCGTCGGCGAGCTGATGCCGGCCAAGAATTTCTATGTGTCCTTGTACAATTCCGACACCGACCAGCTCGAATTCCCGTACTTCGTCGATGAGATCGATCACACCTGCGACGTCCGGCCGCGCAAGTTACGGAAGGGGCTTACCGAATACGTGCTGCGGACGGGGCGTCCACTGCTCGCCACTCCCGAAGTCTACGGGCAGCTCGTGGAAGCCAGCGAAGTCGAGCTGATCGGGGCGCCGTCGATCGACTGGCTCGGCGTGCCGCTGAGGGTCAAAGACCGCAGCATCGGCGTCGTCGTGATGCAGACCTATTCCCAAGGCGTGCGCTACGGGCAAAGCGAGCTCGACATCCTCACCTTCGTGTCGTCACAGATGGCGATGGCGATCGAACGGAGGCGCATCGAGGACGCGCTGAGAGGGCAAACCGGACTGTTGCAACAGATCGTGGATAACATCCCTGTCATGCTCGTCTCGCTGGATCAGACAGGTCGGATCAAGTGGGGAAATCGGGAATGGTCTCGTGCGCTCGGGTACAGCGTGGTCGAGGCGACCCAGCGCGACATCTTCGCAGAGCTCTATCCCGACCCCGTCGATCAACAGCGGGTCCGCAATTCGATCGGCGCGCCCACCGGCGTCTGGACCGACTTCCGCACGCGTACCAGGCGGGGGACCGTCCTGGACACGATTTGGGCGAACGCTCCGCTGGGCGACGGCGAGTGGCTCGGCATTGGCATGGACGTCACCGAGCGGAAGCGATCGGAGGAGCGGTACCGCGCATTCATCGCGCAAAGCTCCGAGGGCGTGTCGCGTCTTGAGATCGATCCCCCCGTGGCGGTGTCGTTGCCGGAGGACGCGCAGATCAACCTCGTGTACGACCGCGCGCGGATCGCCGAGTGCAACGATGCCATGGCACGCATGTATGGTTACCGCGAAGCCAGGGAGATGGTCGGCACGCGCCTCGCCGATCTGCACGACGTCACGGACTCGGCAAACCGCGATCAGATTCGCAGCTTCATCCGTTCCGGCTATCGACTGTCGAGTTCCGAAACGCGTGAGCGCGCCCGCGACGGTCGACCGCGCGTCTTCCTCAACAACGTGGTGGGCTTCCTGGAGGACGGGCACCTCGTGCGGGTGTGGGGAACGCAGCGCGACATCAGCGATCAGCGACATCTCGAGGAGCAGTTCCGGCAAGCCCAAAAGATGGAAGCCGTCGGGCAACTGGCGGGCGGGATCGCGCACGACTTCAACAATCTGCTCACTGCTATTCTCGGCAACACCCAGCTGCTCCTGCGCGAGCTCCCGCCGGGGGACGAGAAACGACAGGATGTCGAAGAGATTCGCAAGGCGTCCGAACGCGCCGCCTCGCTCACCCGCCAGCTCCTCGCCTACAGCCGCCGACAGATGCTGCAGCCCGTGACCCTCGATCTCAACGTCGTGGTCGCCGATATGGAGCGAATGCTGCGGCGGCTGATCGGCGAGCACATCGCGCTCGTCACGGTCCTCGCACCCGACCTCGGCCCGGTTCGGGCCGATCCCAACCAGATCGAGCAGGTGCTCGTGAATCTGGCCGTCAACGCGCGCGACGCGATGGCCGACGGCGGCAAGTTGACCATCGAGACGGCCAACGTTGAGCTCGACCAAGCGTTCACGCAGGCGCACCTCGGGTCCGTTGCCGGCTCGTACGCCATGGTCTCGGTGACCGACACCGGCGTGGGGATGGAGGCCCACGTACGAGCGCATCTCTTCGAGCCGTTCTTCACGACGAAGGAAGTCGGGAAAGGCACGGGTCTCGGTCTTGCCACCGTATATGGCATTGTGAAGCAGAGCGACGGCTACATTGCCGTGGACTCGGCGCCCGGCCACGGTTCGAGGTTCAAGATCTATCTGCCGCGCATCCAACCCGCCCAGGCGGTTACCCCGCCAGCCGCCAAGGAGCGGCCAGAGCGCGGCACCGAAACGATCCTGGTTGTCGAAGACGAACCGGCCGTGCTCACGTTGAGCCGGCGCGCCCTGGAGGCACATGGGTACGTGGTGCTCGCCGCCACCAGCCCCGCCGATGCCCTGCGCGTCGTCGAGCACCATGGCGGCACCATTCACCTCCTTCTCACCGACGTCGTGATGCCGGGGTTGTCGGGCCGTGAGCTGGCCGATCGGCTGTCTGAGCGAAGCCCTGAATTGCGGGTGCTTTACATGTCCGGGTATCCGGGGGGAGCCGCCATGCAGCGTGGCTCACTCCCGACGGGGAGTGCGTTTGTGCAGAAGCCTTTCTCGCCGGACGGGTTGGCGCGAAAGGTTCGCGACGTCCTGGACGCCTGACCGCCTCTACCCTGCCACATAGTTGGCACATGTCGGCATCAGGTCACTGCAGCCAACAGGTCCACTGTCGCCAATCCGAACAAACACCAAAGTCCCTAGCCTGCAGATTTGTAACACAATTGCAGCAGTTGTGATTATGCACTAGCAGAATCTTGTAACTGCAGACCCACATTGGTATTAAGCCTGGCAAGCCCCTCGGTGGATCGGTATCTGATTGTCCTATCGAGATTTACATCGCAAACGTGGCCCAGCACACCGATTTTGGCTGTACATTCCCCCATGCCTTTACCGCCCCTCATGGGGCACGAAGGGGTCAAGACCAGACTGGCGGGCGCCCACGCCTCCGGAAAGCTGCCTCATGCGTTGTTGCTAACCGGACCTCGTGGAGTCGGTAAGCAGCGTCTCGCGCTGTGGCTGGCCCAACTGATCCAATGCCAAGCACCTAGGGATGGGCTCCCGACGGAGCCCTGCGGCGAATGCCGTTCCTGCCGTATGGTGCTGTCGCTGCAACATCCGGACGTGCATTGGTTTGTGCCGATAGAGCTGGGCAAGCGCGGCGGGTCAAGCAGCAGTGGCGACGTCGATAAGCAGGTCGATCTCGCCGCAGAGGCCCTAGCTGAGGAGATGGCTGCAAGGCGTGAAGAACCGCTGTACGCGCCCGTCGCCGGCCTCGCGAGTCACCCTATCGCGGCGGTACGGCTGCTGTTGAGTCGACTTGCGCTCACGCCGTCCTTCGGCAGGCGCAAAGTGTTCATAGTGGGAGATGCGGAGCGCTTGATTCCGCAGCTGGGGACGGAAGTCGCGGCCAATGCGCTGCTTAAGGCGCTCGAAGAGCCGCCCGCGGACTCGGTGATCATTCTCACTGCCGCGGATCCCAATGCCCTGCTCCCGACGGTTCTTTCTCGTGTTGTGCTTGTTCGTATGGCGCGAATCGCCGACAGTGACGTGACAGTATTCGCGCAGCAATCGCTCGGTGTTAAAGACGAAGATGAACTGGCACAACGAGTTAGAGCTGCAGATGGGTGCATTGGCAAGCTCTTTGCATACGATGGTGGGCGTTCCGGCAAGCTGGATCTGGCGACGCGTTTCACCGAAGCCCCCTTGCTGTACGCGCTTGGTCAGGTGCCTTTTCAGGCGCGCGGAGGCTTCACCGACATGCTGGATTCGCTGGCGGAGCGGCTGAGAGCCGAAGCGAGGCAGGGTCGAGACACGAAGAAGCTCGTCGAGGCGATCGCGCAGGTGATGGACGCGCGAGACTTGGCCCAGGGCAACGTCAACCCGCAGCTCCTCGCTGCCGTATTGGCTGAGGCACTGTGAAACTGTCACACTTGGACGAGTCGGGCCGAGCCAGGATGGTGGATGTCGGCGACAAGCCGCTGATGGATCGCATGGCCGTCGCTTCGGGTTCGATTCGGATGTCGCAGGAAGCGTTTCGGCAGGTCTCCGATCAAGTCATCGCCAAGGGCGATGTGCTGGCGGTGAGCGAAGTTGCCGGAACGTTGGCGGCCAAACGGACGGCGGAGCTGATTCCGCTCTGCCACCCGCTTGGACTCGACCTGGTCGAGGTCGAGGCGAGTCTGGACGATTCGCTGCCTGGGGTGCGGATACGGGCAAGCGTGCGGAGCGTGGGACGCACTGGCGTCGAGATGGAAGCGCTCACCGCTGTGACCGTCGGACTGCTGACTGTGTATGACATGGTGAAAGCGGTCGACGCGGCCATGGTAATTGATGAAGTGAAGCTCGTCGAGAAGAAAAAGGCGCCGGTGAGTGGTTGAGGGGCGCTTGAAGCTGCTAGTGCATGGTGATTCACGACTGGACGCAGGACAGGGGAGGGGTATGCATACGAGAACTCAACGTCTGATACTACGCGGCGGAATGGTCGTGCTGGCTGCTCTGCTCGTCAGTACCGTGGGCGGATGGGCCGGCAGTACGACCACGGACTCCGAGCGCGCACCGGCATCCGGCACCGAGCTCCTCAGCGAGCTGCGGGGCCTTCGTCAGCAACTCGACGCGAAGCAGGGTGAGCTTGAGGTCGCCCGGCTGCAGCTCGATCGAGTGGACGCCATCATGCAGTACTCCACCCATTACCGGCTGCCTGCCGATCTGGCGACGGCCGTCTATGATGTAGCGCTCAGCGAGGGGATCGACCCCGGCCTGGCGTTCCGTCTGGTCAAGGTCGAGTCGGGCTTCAACACACGCGCGACCAGCCACGTCGGCGCAGTCGGCCTGACGCAGGTGCTGCCGAGCACGGCACGGCTTTACGAGCCGGGCCTGACGACGAAGCAGCTCTACGATCGGGACACGAACCTGCGGATTGGGTTCCGATACCTGCGCGACCTACTCGACCGCTATCCGGCCAACATCGAGTTGGCGTTACTCGCTTACAACCGTGGCCCAGCCAAGGTGGAGCAGCTGCTGGGCGCCGGTCGCAACCCTGCGAACGGCTATGAAACGGAAGTTATGAAGGGATTCCGGCACCACTAACCTCGGGTGCCGGCCGTTACCGGCCCGGAATGAGCAGGACGTCACCGGGCCGGATCACACTCCGCATCGTCAAGTCGTTCGCTTCCAGCAGGGCCATCAAACCTACGCCGTGCTGGCGGGCGATACCGCTCGCTGTCTCGCCGGCCGCTACCCGGTGACGGGTAGCGCCACTCACCGTGGCACCGGCAGGCGGATACCGGTTTGACACGCGTCGGATCTTGGGCTCCGGCGGGTTGCTCCAAGCGGCGCGCGGCACGACGCGCCCACTCATCGGAACGATGATGCGTTGCCCCACGCGCAGCGCGTGCGCCCGCACATGCGGGTTTGCCGTCTGGAGCATCGTGAGGGTGACCTGGTAGCGTTGCGCGATCTCGGAGAGTGTCTGGCCGCGACTCACATAATGGTCTACGAACGTTACCCGCTCGTTGATCGGCAGGTCGGCATAGCGCTCGGCCACCAGCGTGCCTGTCGCGCGCGGTACGCGGACGACGACGCCCCGGCCAGGGGGGGTGATGCCACGGACGAACTGCGGGTTCAACTCCAGCATTGCCGCCACCGTCGTATCGGCGAGGCGAGCCAGAACATCAAGACCGGTCGCATCCGGAATCGAGACCTCGTCGAAAACCAGTGGTGAGAGGCGCTGAATGTCTGTGAAGCCATAGCGCGCAGGCTGCTTGGCGATAAGCGCGGCGGCGATCAGCTTGGGTACGTAGTCCCGCGTCTCACGCCGCAGGTTGCGCCGATTACTTGCGATGTCAAAGAAGGTCTGGTCGCCCACAGAGTCCGGTTCGGCACCCGGGAGACGACGGATTGCGCGCTCGATTCGCCCTGCCCCGGCGTTGTACGCCGCGGCGGCGAGGTAGACGCTGCCGAGGCGTTCGACCAGGTCCGCCAGATGCGCTACGGCGGCGTCCGTGGCCTTGAACGGGTCCCGCCGCTCGTCGATCCACGGATCGATCTGCAACCCATATGCGCGGGCGGTTCCTGCCATGAACTGCCACATTCCGACGGCGCGAGCACGGCTCACGGCGGTGTTCGATGAGCCACTTTCGATCAGGGAGAGATAGACCAGATCCTCAGGCAGACCCCGGGCACGCAGCCGCGCGCGGACCATGCCCTCGTAACGACCGAGCCGCGAGAGCCAAATGGCGAATCGATCGCGCGAATCGAGCTGGAAGAATTCGAGGTACTCGAGGACCCGGCGGTGGCCGGCGAAGGTCGTCACATCGATATCGAAGGTCGCTGTTTCCCCGGTGCCGAACAGCTGTTCGGCTTCCTGACGCACGTCCTCACCGGCGAGCGGTTGATTGGTCCGCGGAGCCGTCAGCGTCTCGGGGGCGCGGTCGTGCAGGCTATCGAGCGCGGACTGGTCGGCGGCGGAGTCCTGCTCAGCTGTCGCGAGCGCCGTTCCGAGCTGCACCGCGGAGCTGTCGGTCTTCGCAGGGGAGTTAGAAGCTGCGGTGACGGGTACCGGCGACGGGGTGCGTGCTCGCCCTCCCCCGCACCCGACCAGGAGCACCGGGGCGCTGAGTAGCACAAGTCCCACAACTCTGATGTATCGCGTCATCGTGTTGACAGGTAATTCCCCAGTAAACGGTTCGTAGCGTTCAAGACCGCAAGCGCCGCGCCGCGCTGCGGATCGGTTTCAGTGAGACACGATCCGATAAGGCGGATCGTTTGCTCGGCCCGGGCCGACAACGAGACGATCAGGACCGTCGCATCGAATGCCCGTACCGCCTTGACACCAAACAGCTCGAACGTGAGACGCGGCTGCACGGCCTGCTCCAATGCGTGCAAAGCTGCCATCGCGCAGCAGCGCAGCTCGCCAGTTTGTGAGCACACCCCGTCCGAACTTCCTTCGAACCGACGGCCGTCCGACCACGTCAGAACGACCTTGGCGCGACAGCGACCGTTGGCGAGCCGCTGAAACCCGAACTCGTGAAAACGCAGGCGCTCGTCGGTTGCGCGCGGCGCATCAGTCGAACCGGCACTCGGGTCCGGCAAATGTGCGGTGCTCACGCGAGACGCTCAGTAAGTACTTTGGACAAGGCCGCGTCCGGAATGTGCTCGGCCTGGAGGAACAGCGACGATTTGGAAGTGGCCTCCAACGGATACGCGGTCCAGAACGACACCCGGCGGCCCTCAGATGCCGAGCGAAACGCCAACACCAGCTGCCATGCAGAGGTGTTCGCGCGTCGCTCGGCGACCGCGTCGACATGCCAAACCTGATTCCCGTGCGCGATCACCCGCCATGACATGGCTCACCTCAACGCCGGACGGCAGGCCCGGCGACGGCAAAGGGCCCTCAATATGAGGCTTAGCTCATTCCCGGTCAATGGGTTAGCTCACTTTCAACAATTGTGGGTGGAAAACTGCGATCAGTCGTCGCGGCTCACGTACGCCTTGAAACGGGTGGCGAGATCGCGTGTGACGGGACCGGACGTACCGCGACCGATGGCACGGCCGTCAAGCTTCGAAATTGCCACGACCTCGGCGGCTGTCCCGGTGAGAAACACTTCGTCCGCAGTATAGAGATCGTAGCGATTCATCGGCAGCTCTTCGATCGTGTAGCCGGCCTCGCGTCCCAGCTCGATCACGGTGTCCCGGGTTACGCCGCGCAGGATGCCGGCGTAGGGCGGCGGCGTGCGCAACGTGCTGTTGGTGACCGCAAACAGATTCATCCCACTCGCCTCGGCCACATAACCTGCCGCGTCCAGCATGATCACTTCATCAACGCCGGCGGCGATGCCTTCGATTTTGGCGAGAATGTGCGAGAGATAATTGAGAGATTTCACGCGCGGCGACAACGCTTCGCGATGATGGATGGGCGTCGCCGCCGTCACCGCCGTCAGTCCCTTCTCATACCGGTCCTGCGGCCAGAGCTGGATCTTGTCGAAGATGCAGAAGATGGTCGGCTTCTCACACTTCCGCGGGTCGAGGCCGAGGTCCCCCACGCCGCGCGTCACGACCAGCCGGATGTAGGTGTCCTTCAGCCCGCTCTTCGCGACCCCTTCCTCCACCATCCGGCCCATGGCGTCCTTCGCCATGGGAATCTCGAGCCAGATCGCCTTGGCGGATCCGTAGAGGCGATCGAGGTGCGCATCGAGACGGAACACGCGGCCGCCATACGACCGTATGCCTTCGAACACGCCGTCGCCGTAGAGGAGCCCATGGTCGAATACAGAAACGACCGCAGCGCCGCGGTCGTGCCACTTCCCGTCTACCCAAACAAGTGAGGGCATCGGAGGCAAATTTGCCTCCGATGCCCTCGTGTGACAACGGGGGGGTCAGCTGCTAATGCTGGACCCCGTCATCGTCGTGCCCGTCATGATTGTCATCGCGGAAGGCGTCAAACGACGCCACGATCCGATCGCGCACCACGTTCTCGTTCGGTTGACCTTTGTTGGCCGAGGCGGGGTCTACCAACGCCGTGCCGGCCGCGTTCAGGAACCAGGTCGAGACGTCGACCCGGAGGGTCAGGTTGACCGCCTCCCCATCGCTGACCGTCAGCGGCGGCGAAAGGAACGATTCCTGGCTGGTATTCAGCTCGGAGGTAAAGGTGAAATTGCTGCGTGTACCGGCCTGGCTGTACGTACCGGTGACCCGGATAGAGACACCGTCAAAACTCGGATTCGCGGCGATGAAGGCGGCATCCTCCGGCGCCTCCGGCTTGTGAATCTTGAACTCGAGCTCGTCGTACATGCCGGCCGGCGCGTCTACCGAGACGACGGTTTCCGTGGGAGCGGAGCCGAGGGGCAGCGACACCAACGTGGCACCCGTCTCGAACTCTTCGCAGTCGTCGTTGCCCATCACCGAATCGCACTCAGCGGCTTCGACTCGCTTGAGTTCGACCTCGCGCAAGACGATCTCCACACTACGAACGATGATGGTGTCATTGCCGAGCGTGATAACGGTGGTGTCCCCAGCCGTGCTGAGTGTCGGCGACGCAGCACCGCCGGATAGACCTCCACTGGCAATGGCGCCATTGGGACGGACCGAGGACATCGCAAGGCTGACATGTCCGGCGGTGTTGTCCGCGCATGCGGCGAGCGCGACCGCGACGAAGGAGGCAAGGGGGGCGAGGGGGGCGCCGAACAAGCTGAGCCTGTTATTCATGATTCCTCCCGTGCTGTGGGCGAGCGAAAGGGCGCGTGCGCTCACACGGAAGGGCAATCACCGTACCATGTGTAAGCTATTGATCGCCAATAGTTTGCGACTTCATGCGGGGAATCGGGGTGACTCGCGACGAACGGACTGACTCGAAACGAGTCAGCTCAGAACTTCGGCAATCGCTCGGCCGCTGCGACCGCTCCAACCTTCCGGTAAAGCGTTGCGGCGCGCTCGCGCGCGGTGCGTGCTCCTTCCACATCGCCCGTGTCGTAGAGCGCACCACTCAGGTCGCGTACGATGTCGGCGAGGGTATCGGAGCTGCCGTACTGAGCGGCGAGCGTGGCCGCTTTGTTCAGCAACGCCACCGCCGCGGAGAACTCGCGCGTCGCACGGGCGACCGCGGCCTGCACGCGCCAGACCTCCGGAAGACCGGCCTGGAATCCAATGCGTCCGTACTGCTCCTCGGCGCGGTGCAGCTCCGCGTCGGCGAACGCGGGATCGCCAAGCGCAACATGCAGCTCCGCGCGGCCGGTCGTCGTGAGCGCGATCAGCTGCTCATCCCCGACCTGAGTTGCCAGACGCAGTGCCTCCTCGGACGCATCGAGCGCGGACCGCGCGTTGCCCTGATCGCGGAAGCTGATGGCAATGTTGTGATGCGTCTCCGCGATCCCGCGAACATGTCCAGCGTGCTGATACGCAACCAGCGCCATGCGGTAACTGGCGAGGGCGGTGTCCGGCTCTCCACGAATATTGGCGAGAATCCCGAGGTTATTGAGACAGCGCGCTTCGGCCGTGTGGTCGTGCAGTGCCCGCGCCATCTCGATGGCCGCCTCGAAATGGGATTCCGCTTCGGCTACATCGCCATGACGCAGGGCGATTGCCCCGCGGTAGTTACGCGCCCGCAGCTCGGCGTTGGCTTCGCCGTACGCGCGGGCAAGCGTGCCGGCGAGATCCGCCCAGCGTGCGGCTTCCACGGAATTGCCGAGACGCCCGTGGGCTTCGGCCGCGAGCAGCGCACTGCGCGTGCGGTGCTCACGCACGGCGACCGGCAGGCGCTCGAGCGCCTCCAGCACGTCGCGGTGGCGGCCGGCAGCCGACCATCCTTCGACCTGCCGGAAGAACTCCCATTCCCCGGCCCACGAGCCACCGCCTGCTATCGTCACAAGCGCATTACCAGGCGATCGCGTACTCGGAGAACGACAGAATATTGGCGTCGATCTCTTGCAGTGCTTCGAACTTGACCGATCCAACCCGGAACCACACGCTGGTTCCAATCTCGCGTCGCCAGAGATCGAGGGTATGCTCGATCGTGCTGTCCGCGGCGTTGATGACTCCATTGCCATCAAAGTCGTGATCGGCATGCAGATAATGGAACTTCAACCGCGCCGGGTGCTTGCTGCTGAACTGCAGTCCTGCCGGCTCGAACCGCACCAGGAACCGCGTGGGATCGACCACGGTCAGGGTGATTTGGATTGAATCCCCAGGCTGAAACGACGATCCATCGGGATGGCGCAGCAGACCGTCGCCCGGCACTTCGAACCGAACAAAGTCCTCACCGGTATCGGCCGGTGGCTGGTAGCCGATTCGTAGTCCCCTCCCCTCGCCGACCTTGGCCCAGAACCGCGCGACCGTGGAGTCGAGCGCGGGCGCGGCGGTGTCCTGCACAATGACGTGCAACTGCGCATCGGGCACGCTCGAGGGGGGCCCGGAGGAGTCACCGCAGGCCAGCAGGCCCAACGCGCTGCAGACAAGCAAGAATCGCTGCATCACAAATAGTCCCCGTAAGAGAGGGTCGGCCGAATTCGCTGCATGCCGCAGACCAGCCGATGTCATTGCCAGGTCGGTGTTTCCGTTACGCCTGCTGGTCCGGACTGAGTCAACTGCCTCACTCTGAGTCAGTCACCCCATCCAGCAGACGTTGCAGCCGGGAGCGTGAGATGCCCAGGCGGCGTGCAGCCTCCGAGCGATTGCCGCTCGTTGCCTCCAGCATCGCTCGCGCGGCTGCGCGCACGATGTCATCGAGTCGGGCCGGGAAGGGCAGCTCG